>CAIQKV010000086.1 GCA_903872505.1 uncultured Opitutia bacterium | reverse complement strand
TGGCCGCCGAGGTCGCGGCGACGCTCGCCGCCGGTCCCGACGGCGGGGCGGCCGTCCGCGCGGTCGACCTGCGCGTGCCGCTGCTGGAAAAGAACGACATCCTCGCCGAGCGCAACCGGGGCTACTTCCTCGGTCGCGGCCTCGTCGCGCTGAACCTCGTCTCCTCGCCCGGCGCCGGGAAGACCACCCTGCTCGAGCGCACCCTCGACGAGTTTGGCCGGCAGACGAAATGCGCGGTCGTCGTCGGCGACCTCGAGACCGACAACGACGGCCAGCGGCTCCACCGGCCCTACGCGCCGGTCGCGCAGATCACCACCGGCGGCACCTGCCACCTCGATGCCGCGATGATCGCGCGCGGGGTCGAGTCGCTCGACCTGGAGGGCGTGAAGGTCCTCTTCATCGAGAATGTCGGCAACCTCGTGTGCCCCGCGTCGTTCGACCTCGGCGAGCAGGTGCGCGTCGTGCTGCTGTCCGCCACCGAGGGCGAGGACAAGCCGCTCAAGTACCCGCCCATCTTCAAGTCCGCGGACCTCGTGCTCCTGACCAAGGTCGACGTGGCCGAAGTGCTCGGCTTCCAGCGCGACGTGGCCGTGGCGAACATCCGGCGCATCGCCCCGCAGGCCCGCCTCATCCAGCTCTCCACCCGGTCGGGCGAGGGCGTGACGGAGTGGTATGATTTCCTCCGCTCCCTGAGCCCGCAGCGTTGAATCCTCCCCTGCCATGCCCGCCCCCGCCGAAGAAACCGATGTCCTCCTGCGCGTCCGCGGTGTCGTGCAGGGCGTCGGCTTCCGGCCGTTTGTCCAGCGGGCGGCCGCGCGGCTGCGCGTCCGCGGCTGGGTGCGCAACGATCCGCAGGGCGTGCTGATCCGCGCGGTCGGCCCGCCCGGGGCGGTCCGCTCGCTGATGGGCGCGCTCCGGACCGAGGCGCCGCCCGCCGCCCGCGTGGCCGCCGTCGAGCCGCAGCCGCCCGATGCCACGACCACCCCGGCGGGCCCCGGCTTCCAGATCGTGTCGAGCGCGACCGCCGGCCTCGCGGTCACGGCGGCGATGCCGCCCGACCTCGCCCTCTGCGCCGACTGCCGCCGCGAGCTGCTCGACCCGCGCGACCGCCGGCACCGCTATCCCTTCATCAACTGCACCCAGTGCGGGCCGCGCTACTCGATCCTGGAAAGCCTGCCCTACGACCGGCCGCGCACGACCATGCGGGCGTTCCGGATGTGCCCGGACTGCCAGCGCGAATATGACGACCCGGCGGACCGCCGGTTCCACGCGCAGCCCAACGCCTGCCCGGTGTGCGGCCCGCAGCTCACGCTGACCGATCCTGCGGGCGCGGTGCTGATGGAGCACGAGGCTGCGCTGGCCACGGCGGCGGACCTGCTGCGCGACGGCCTCGTCCTCGCCGTGAAGGGCGTGGGCGGCTACCATCTCATGGCCGACGCGACCTCGGAGGCCGCGGTCGCCGAGCTCCGCCGCTGCAAGCACCGCGAGGAAAAACCCTTCGCCGTGATGTTCCGCGACCTGGCCGCCATCCGCGCGGTGGCCGAGGTGTCGGAGGAGGCGGCCCGGCTGCTCACCTCGCCGGCGGCGCCCATCGTGCTGCTGCCCCGCCGCGCCGGGTCCGCGCTCGCTCCGGACGTGGCGCCGGGCAACCCGTGGGTCGGCGCGCTGCTGCCGTACACGCCCCTGCACGTGCTCCTCCTCGAGACGGTGGCGCGGCCGCTGATCGCCACCAGCGCCAACCTGGCCGACGAGCCGCTCTGCACCGACCCGGTCGAGGCGCGGGCCCGCCTGGCCGGCATCGCCGACGCCTTTCTCGACCATGACCGCCCGATCGCGCATCCCGTGGACGATTCCGTGCTGCGCCTCGCGGAGACCGGCCCGGTGCTGCTGCGCCGCGCGCGCGGCTGGGCGCCCGCGCCGCTGCGGCTGCCGGCCCCGCTGTCCGGCCACTGGCTCTGCACGGGCGCGCAGATGAAGAACACCGTCGCGGTCGCCGCGGGCGACCAGGTCGTCCTCAGCCCGCACATCGGCGACCTCGCCGGCGCGGCGACACTGGCGGCGTTCCGCCGCACGGCCACGATGCTGGGCGGGCTGCACGCGGCGGACTTCACGGCGGTGGCCTGCGACAAGCATCCCGACTACGCTGCGACGCGTTATGCCCAGCAGACCGGCCTGCCGGTCACCGCGGTGCAGCACCACCTCGCGCACATCCTGGCGTGCCTGCTGGAAAACCGCCACGCCGCCGACGGCGTGCTGGGCGTGGCGTGGGACGGCACCGGTTATGGCGAGGACGGCACCGTCTGGGGCGGGGAGTTTTTGCTGCTGACCCGGGGCACCGCGAGCCGGTTCGCCCGCCTGCGGCCGTTCCGGCTGGTGGGCGGCGAGGCGGCGGTGCGGGATCCGCGCCGTGCGCTGCTGGGGCTCCTGCATGAGGCGCAGGATGCGCGTTTCGGCCAGCTCGCGCACCAACTCGGCCTGCGGCCGGGCGTGGCGGCCAACCTTCACACGATGCTCGACCGCCGGCTCAATTCGCCGGTGACCACGAGCGCGGGCCGGCTCTTCGACGCGGTGGGCGCACTGCTGGGGCTGGGCACGGCCAACCATTTTGAGGGGCAGACCCCCTTGGCGGTCGAGGCGGCGGCGCGCTCCGGCCTCTGCCTGTCCTCCGCCCTGGCCCTGCCCATCCGGTCGGTGCCCGCCGGCGGCGGCGCCGCGTGCGAACTCGACTGGCAGCCCTTGCTGGCACAACTGCTCGAGCACCGCGCGGCGGCGCTGGATCCCTCCGACCTGGCCCTGGCGTTTCACCGGGCGCTGGCGCAGGGCATCGTGGACGTGGCGCGGCGGGCGGGCGCTGGCACCATCGCGCTCAGCGGCGGCTGTTTCCAGAACACGCTGCTGCTCGACCTCACCGTCGCGGCCCTGCGCGCCGCGGGCTTCACCGTCCTCATCCACCACGAACTCCCGCCCAACGACGGCGGCATCGCCGCCGGCCAGGCGCTCGGCGCGCTCTGGGGACTCACCTCCGTGGCCCTGCCCTGATTTCCGCCGGCCTTCCTTTCCGCCCACCTTCACCCCCAAAAAAACCGCTCCCGCCATGTGCCTCGCTGTTCCCGGCAAGATCGTTGAAATCCTCGGCACCGACCCGTTCCTCCGCTCGGCGAAGGTCAGCTTCGCCGGCGTCGTCAAGCTCATCAGCCTCACCTGCACGCCCGAGGCCAAGCTCGGGGACTTCGTGCTCGTCCACGTCGGTGTCGCCATCAGCACGATCGACCCGCAGGAGGCCGAGGAAACCTACCGGTACCTGAAGGCCATGGGCGAGCTGGACGGACTCGACGCGGCGCCCGCCAGCGCCGCCCCGCCATGAAATACGTCGACGAATACCGCGACGCCGCCCTGGTCCACACGCTGGCCGGCGCCATTGCGCGCGCCGCCACGTGGCCGTGGACGATCATGGAGATTTGCGGCGGGCAGACGCACGCCATCGTCAAGTTCGGCCTCGACGAGCTGCTCCCGAAAAACCTCACGCTGGTCCACGGCCCGGGCTGCCCGGTCTGCGTGACCAGCGCCGACCTGATCGACGCGGCGGTGGATCTCGCGCTCCGGCACGGGGCGATCCTCTGCTCGTTCGGGGACATGCTGCGCGTACCGGGCAACGGCATCGACCTGCTCACTGCCAAGGCCCGCGGCGGCGATGTCCGGATCGTCTACTCGCCGCTCGACGCCGTGACCCTCGCCAAGGAAAACCCCGCGCGCCCGGTGGTGTTTTTCGCGGTCGGCTTCGAGACCACCGCGCCGGCCAACGCGCTGGCGGTGCTCCGCGCCGAGCGCGAGTCGGTGGCAAATTTTTCCATCCTGACCTCGCACGTCCTGGTGCCGCCGGCGATGCGCGCCATCCTCGGCTCGCCCGACAACCTCGTGCAGGGATTCCTCGCCGCCGGCCACGTCTGCACCATCATGGGCATCGAGGAGTACGGGCCCATCGCCCGGGAGTTCGGCGCGCCTATCATCATCACGGGCTTCGAGCCGGTGGACATCCTCGAGGGTATCCTGCTTTGCGTGCAGCAGCTCGAATCCGGCCGCGCCGAAGTGGAGAACGCCTATGCGCGCGCCGTGCGGCCCGGCGGCAACATTCACGCGCGCCGGGTGGTGGAGCAGGTGTTCGAGGTCGCGGACCGCGACTGGCGCGGCCTTGGCGTCATCCCGCGGAGCGGACTCGCCCTGCGGCCCGCCTATGCCGCCTACGACGCCACGCGGCGGTTTCAGCTGGCGGCGACCGGCGCGACCGGCGCGACTGGCGCGACTGAATGCATCAGCGGCGAGATCATGCGCGGAGTGAAGAAGCCGCACGACTGCCCCGCCTTCGGCACGCGCTGCACGCCGGAGCACCCGCTCGGGGCGCCGATGGTGTCCAGCGAGGGCGCTTGCGCGGCCTACTACCGCTACCGCAGCCGCGCGCTCGCGCCCGCCGGCGCCTGAACCGGAAATTTTCCATGCACATTCCCGACGGCTTCCTCGATGCCAAGACCGCCCTCGCCACGGGGGCGCTCTCCGTCGCGGGCCTCGGCTTTGCGCTGCGCGAGGTCCGGCGGGAGCTGCCACCGCGGCGGGTGCCGCTCCTCGGGCTGGCCGCCGCGTTCCTGTTCGCCGCGCAGATGGTCAATTTCCCGGTGGCGGGCGGCACGTCCGGCCACCTGCTGGGCGGCGCGCTGGTCGCGGCGCTGCTGGGTCCCGCCGCCGCGGTGGTCGTGGTGGCGACTGTGCTGATCGTGCAATGCTTCCTGTTTGCCGACGGGGGTGTGACGGCGCTCGGCGCCAATATTTTCAACCTGGGGCTCGTGACGACGCTGAGCGGCTATGCCGTCTATGCGACGGTGTCCCGCCTGCTGCCGGGCCTGCGGGGCCGGGTGGCCGCGCTCGCCTTCGCCGGCTGGTGCTCGACGGTGCTGGCGGCCACGGCCTGCGCCGGGCAGCTGGCCTGGTCCGGCACGGTCGCGTGGTCCGCGGGCTTTCCCGCGATGGCTGGCGTGCATGCGTTCATCGGGCTGGGCGAGGGGATCGTCAATGCGCTGGTGTACGTGGCCATCGCCCGCACCCGGCCCGATCTCCTGCCGGAGTCCGGCGTCCCGGCGGACCGGCCGGCCCGGCTGCGCGAGTTCGTGGTGCTCGGCCTGCTGGCGACCCTCGGGATCGCGCTGTTTGTCGCGCCCTTCGCCTGTCCGTGGCCCGATGGGCTCGACGCCGTCGCCGCGCGGCTGGGCTTTGGACATCAGGCCGTGGGTGTGCTGCTGCCGGCGCCAGCCGGGGCGGTGGGCGCGCTGGTCGCGTTCGGCCTGGCGATCGGGTTCAGCCGGCTGGTCGTGCAAAAACCGCCGGCAGGCGCCGCCGACTCCGCATGACGGCCATCTTTTTTCCCTCGCCGGCGCAGAGCGGCCGGTTGCTCCGCTGGCCCGCGGGGGCGAAAATGGCCGTCGCGCTCGGACTGGTCTTCGGCACGGCGCTGGTCCCGGCGGGCTGGGTGGCGTGGTTTGAGGTGGTGACGCTGGTGCTGGTGGCGGTGATGGTGCTGGGGAAAATTCCCCCGGGCCCGGTGCTGCTGCGGCTGCTGGCCCTCTCGCCCTTCGTGGCGGGCGTGGCGCTGGCGGCGGCGTGGCACCCCGGCGGCACCCTCGACTGGAAAATTACCGCGCTGCGCAGCGGCCTCTGCCTCGCCACCGTGATTCTGCTCGCCCAGACCACGCCGTTTGGCGAAATGCTCGCCGTGCTCCGGCGGGCGCGCGTGCCCGCGCTGCTCGTCACCACCATCGCCCTGATGCAACGCTACCTTTTTGTGCTCGCCGACGAGACCGAGCGGATGGGCCGCGCGCGGGCCAGCCGCACGTTCACGCGCGGCCGCTGGTTCGCGTGGCGGACGGCGGCCACCGTGGTCGGGCAGCTGTTCGTGCGGGCCTCCGAGCGCGCCGAGCACGTCTACGACGCCATGTGCGCGAGGGGCTGGCGATGATCCCGGCCCTCGCCATCCAGGACCTCGGCTACGCCTATCCCGACGGCACGGTGGCGCTCCATGGCATCACGCTGAGCGTCGCGCCCGGCGAGTGCGTCGGCCTGCTCGGCCCCAACGGCTCGGGCAAATCCACGCTGCTGCGCCACCTCAACGGCATCCTGCCCGAACGCCTGCCCGGCACGGGCGGGGCGGTGGCCGTGCACGGTGAGCCCATCACCAGCGCCAACGTCGCGGCGGTCCGCCGCCAGCTGGGGCTGATGTTCCAGGATCCGGACGACCAGCTGTTCTGCGCCACGGTGCGGGAGGACGTCGGCTTCGGCCCGCAGCAGCTCGGGCTCGGCGCCGCCGCGGCGGCCGCCCGCGTGCAGTCGGCCCTCGAGCAGGTCGGCCTCGTCCACCTGAGCCACCGTCCGCCCCATCACCTCAGCAACGGCGAAAAACGCCGCGCCTGCCTCGCGGGCGTGCTCGCCTGCGCCCCGTCCATCCTCGTGCTCGACGAGCCGACCAGCGGGCTCGACCCGCGGGGCCGCCGGGAGCTCATCGCGCTCCTGCGCGGGATCGCCGCGACCAAGCTCATCGCGACGCACGATCTGGAACTCGTGGTCGAGCTTTGCCCGCGCTCGATCATCCTCGATGGCGGCCGCATCATCGCCGACGGGCCCACGACGGAATTGCTCGCCGACGAGGCGCTGATGCTCGCGCACGGGCTGGAGCGCCCGCACATCCTGCAGCACCGGCACCCGCACCCGGCGAAGGACTGATCCCGCGGCGCCGAGGCTAGCAGATCCGCGGCAGCTGCTCGCCGCTGAGCCGGTCCACGATCCGCTCCGCGCCAATGATGCTGCGCTGCGTCACCTGTCCCGCCGGCCCCGCGGTCACCTTGCCGATCACAACCGGGGGCCCGCCGGGCGCGGTTTTTTCGATGATGGCCAGCGCCCGGGCCGCCTGCGCCTCGGGCACGAGGCACACGAACCGCCCCTCGTTGGCCACGTAGAGCGGGTCGAGGCCGAGGATTTCGCACGCGCCGCGCACCAGTTCGGTCACGGGAATTTTCGCCGCATCGATCGCGATGGCCAGTTTGGCGGATTCCGCCAGCTCGACCAGCGAAGTGGCCAGCCCGCCGCGGGTCAGGTCGCGCAGGCAGTGGATCTCGAGCCCCGCCGACAGCAGCGCCTGCACCGGGGCCGTCAGCGGCGCGCAGTCGCTCTCGATCGCGCTTTCAAACTCCAACCCGGCGCGCGTGGCCATGATGGCCATGCCATGCCGGCCGAGGTCACCGCTGAGGATCACGGCGTCGCCGGCGCGGATGCTCGACGGCGCCACAGTCAGCGCGGTCTCAATCACGCCGACGCCGGCGGTGGTGACGTAGAGCCCGTCGCCCTTGCCGCGTTCCACGACCTTGGTGTCGCCGGTGACGATGCTCACGCCGGCGGCGGCGGCGGCCTCCTTCATGGAGGCGGTGATCTTTTCCAGGGTCGCGATCGGAAAACCTTCCTCGAGGATGAAGCCGGCGCTCAGCCACAGCGGCCGCGCCCCGCACATCGCGAGGTCGTTCACGGTGCCGTTGACGGCGATCTTGCCGATGTCACTCCCCGGAAAAAACAACGGGCTGACCACGTGCGCGTCGGTGGTGAAGGCAAGGCGCGTGCCATCCGGCAACCGCAGCAAGGCGCCATCATGCTGGGCCTCGAGGGCGGGATTGGCGAAGGCCGGCCGGAACACCCGGTCGATCAGCTCCTGCGTCAGCCGCCCGCCGCCACCGTGCCCGACCGTGATTTCCGTCCGGTGGGGGAGCGGTACCGGACAACTGAGGCCGGTCGGCGGCGGGGTGGGCGGGGAGGCCATGGCGGGAAAACTAAGCTATAAAACCGGCGGCTGCCAGCTGTTTACGAGCGTCCGGACCGTTCTCACAAGGAAAGAGCAATGGTGCGCAAGATCTGCGCAGTCTCCCTTCCCGGGTTCGGGCATCATGGCGGGGTCAGTGCGGTTTTTTCCTCCCGCATTGCAGTCTGGCGGGTTGCCACGATTTCATTTCTCCTTACCACTCTTTTCCATGCGTCACTCCCCTTTTTTCCTCCTTGCGCTGCCGCTACTGCTCGCTTCCTGCCGCGACTCCAAAATCGCCGTCTACCAGATTCCCAAGGAAAATGACGCGCCCGTTGTCGCGCCGGCTTCCGCGGCGGATCCGCATGCGGGCGTACCTGGAGCCGGTGGCATGTCCGGCATGGCTGTCGCCAAGGCGGACGGCCCCGGGCTGACCTGGACCGCTCCGGCCCAGTGGCAGAGCAAGCCGGCTTCCGGCATGCGCAAGGCCACCTTTGTCGTCGCTGATGGGGCCGAACTGGCCGTCACCGCCTTCCCGGGCGACGTCGGCGGGGAACTCGCCAACGTCAACCGCTGGCGCGGCCAGCTGGCGGTGGCGCCGATTGGCGAGACCGAGCTGGCGGGCGCCCTCACGCGCCTCGAGGCCGGCGGGCTGCAGATTGCGGTCGTCGACATCCTGGGCGGGACGCCCGACAAGCCGCAGCGGATGCTCGGCGCGATGGTTCCCGTCGGCGGTTCCACCTGGTTCTTCAAGCTCCTCGGGCCCGATGCCGTGGTCGCGAAGGAAAAGCCCGCTTATCTCGCCTTCCTCCAGACCCTCCAGGGAGCGGCGACCGCCCCGGCGGCCGCCGCTCCCGCCCTGCCGGCCGGGCCCGCGCCCGCCGACATGGCCAACACCACCGTGAATAAGGCCGAGGGCCCGGGCCTGAACTGGACCGCCCCGGCCCACTGGCAGAGCCGGCCGGCCGTCGCGATGCGCAAGGCGACGTATGCCGTGCCCGGCGAAAACGGCGCCGCCGGCGACCTCTCGATCACGGCCTTCCCCGGCGACGTCGGCGGAGAGCTCGCCAACGTCAACCGCTGGCGCGGCCAGCTGCAGCTGCCGCCCCTCGCCGCGGCGGACCTCGCGGGCGCGGTGACGCGGCTCTCGCCCCACGGGTTGAGCGTGGCCCTCGTGGATTTTTCGGGCGGCCCGGCGGACAAGCCGGTGCGCCTGCTCGGCGCCATCGTGCCCCACGACGGCGCGACTTGGTTCTTCAAGCTGACCGGTCCCGTGGACCTGGTGGCGAAGGAGAAGCCCGCCTTCCTCGCCTTTGTGCAAACCCTCTCGGCCCCCTGACCCGCCATGCCTACCATCCTCCGCGATCTCCGCGACCTGCTCGTGTCGCTCAAGCTCACCGTCGTGCTCCTGGTGTTTTCGATCCTCCTGATCCTGGCGGCGACGCTGGACCAGGTGAACCTCGGCATCTGGGCGGTGCAGGAGAAATACTTCTACACCTTCGTGGTGTACATGAAGGTCGGCAACGTCTCGCTCGCGATCTTCCCGGGCGGCTTCACCATCGGCGGGCTCCTGCTGGTCAACCTGCTCGCGGCGCATTTCTACCGCTTCAAGTTCACCTGGCGGAAGGTCGGCATCTGGCTCGCCCACGCCGGCCTCATCCTCCTGATCATCGGCCAGCTCCTCACCGGGCTCTGGCAGGACGAGTACCAGCTGCGGCTCGACCAGGGGCAGACGAAGAATTTCTCGGAAAGCTACCGCAACGTCGAGCTGGTGCTGACCGACACGACCAACCCCAAGTTCGACGAGGTGGTCGCGATCCCCGAAAAGCCGCTCGCGCGGCTGGAGACGGTGCAGCATCCCAAGCTGCCGTTCCGCGTGGTGGTGAAGACCTATTTTCCCAACTCCAGCCTGCAGCTGCGCGGCCCGATGCAGCCGGCGGACCCGGCGGCGCCGGCCACGCAGGGCATCGGCCCCCGCGTCCTCGCGACGCTGCAGCCGCTCACCTACAAGCAGGAGGAGCGCAACATCCCCAGCGCCTACGTCGAGCTGGTGGGGCCGGACGGCACGCTCGGCACCTGGCTGGTCTCGCCGTGGCTCGATGAGACGCAGCGCTTCTCTGTCGCCGGCCGCGACTGGAAGATCGCCCTGCGGTTCGCCCGGCACTACCAGCCGTATGCGCTCACGCTGCTGAAGTTCAGCCACGACCGCTATGCCGGCACGGAGATCCCGAAGAACTTCTCCAGCCGCATCCGCCTGACCACGCCGGACGGCCGCGACGACCGCGAGGTGCTCATCTACATGAACAACCCGCTGCGCTACGCCGGCCTGACCTTCTACCAGGCGGGGTTTGAGAACAACGACCAGACGACGGTGCTCCAGGTCGTGCGCAACCCCAGCTGGCTGATTCCCTACGTCGCCTGCATCATCATGACGCTCGGGCTCCTGATCCAGTTCGGCATCCACCTCACCGGCTTCATCGCCAAGCGCCGCCCCGCGGCCGTGTGATCCCGCCCCCCGCCCAAGGACCAACATGAAACGCTTTCTCCCGCTCTCGATCCTCCTCCTCGCCCTCGTCGCCGTCGTGGCCTCGCTGCTCCCGCCGCGCTATGCGGGCGAGTACGACCTCGCCGGCTTCAGCCAGCTCCCGACCCTGGTGAACGGGCGCATCAAGCCGCTCGACACCGTGGCGCGCACCACGCTGATGGTGCTGCAGGGCCGCCAGCGCGTCACCGCGCCCAACGGCCGCACGGTGAGCCCCGCCGAGTGGCTGCTCGAGGTGCTCTACCGGCCCGAGGTGGCGAATGCGTACCCGACCTTCGAGATCGTCCATCCCGACGTCCTCGCGCTCCTCAACCTCACGCCGGGCGACGGCGCGGGCGAAAAGCGGTTCACCTATCTGCAGATCCAGAAGGGCGTGGAGGAGCTCGCCCGCCAGTCGAAGCTCGCCGATGCGGTTGAGACCCCCCTGCGCACGCCCTTCCAGCGGGCGGTCATCCAGCTGCGCGACAATGTGGTGCTCTACCAGAGCCTGCAGGACAGTTTGGTCCCGCCTGGCGCCGACAACTTCCTGGCCCAGGTGGCGCGGTTGAACGAGACCATCCCGGCCGGCCTCGCGGCGGTCACGGCGCAGCGCGCCGGCCAGCCGCATGACGCCGCGGCGGCCAAGGCCCTGCTCGACCTGAGCGACACCTTCACCGGGCTGGAAACGCTCGGCTATCTCCGGCCGATCCCGCCCGAGACCAACCGGGCGGACGTGATGGGCTGGCGCAACGCCGGCGCCGCGCTGCGCACCAGCATTGAGCACGGCCGGCTCGATCCGGCGATGGCCGTCTACACGGGGCTGGGCCTCGCCTGGCGCGGCTACCGGCCGGCGGCCTTCAACACCTTCGTCAAGGAGTACCGGGCCGGGCTCGACCGCGACATTCCCGGCCTGATGCGCAAGTGCGATGTCGAGGCGCGCTTCAACGCCGCCCAGCCGTTCTACACCGCCATGCTGATCTACGTCGTGGCGTTCCTCCTTGCGGTCTTTTCCTGGCTCAAGTGGCCCGACGAACTCGGCCGCGCCGCGTTCTGGCTCGTCCTCGTGGCGTTCGTGCTCGCGACCGCCGGCATCGGCGTCCGCATGTGGCTCGAGGGCCGCCCGCCCGTCACCAACCTCTACTCGTCCGCGCTCTTCGTCGGCTGGGTCGCGGTCGCGCTCTGCCTCGTGCTCGAAAAACTCTACCGCAACGCCATCGGCAGCGTCACCGCCGGCGTCGTCGGCTTCAGCACGCTGCTGATCGCCCACCACCTCTCGCTCGGCGGCGACACGCTCGAGATGATGCGCGCGGTGCTCGACTCCAACTTCTGGCTCGCGACGCACGTCGTCACGGTGACGGTCGGCTACGCGGCGACCTTCCTCGCCGGGTTCCTGGCCATCATCTACGTGGTGCGCGGCCTGTTCACCAAGTCGCTCGACCAGGCCACGGCCGACGCCCTCGCCCGCATGGTCTACGGCATCGTCTGCTTCGCCACGCTCTTCAGCTTCATCGGCACGGTCCTCGGCGGCATCTGGGCCGACCAGTCGTGGGGCCGCTTCTGGGGCTGGGACCCGAAGGAGAACGGCGCGCTGATCATCGTGCTCTGGAACGCCCTCATCCTCCACGCCCGCTGGGGCGGGATGGTGAAGCAGCGCGGCCTGATGAATCTCGCGATCTTCGGCAACATCGTCACGAGCTGGAGCTGGTTCGGCGTCAACATGCTCGGCGTCGGCCTGCACAGCTACGGCTTCATGGACGCCGCCTTCTGGTGGCTCCTGGCGTTCGTCGCCAGCCAGGTGGCGCTGATCCTGGCCGGCAGCATCCCGCTGGCCAAGTGGCGCAGCTTCAAGCCGGCGGCGTGACCATCCACATCAGCCGGGCGATATTGTAGGGCGGGGTCGCTGACCCCGCCATTTTTGTCGGTCCACACTCCAAATTGTGGCTACGAGCGTGAGCGAGTGGTCAGATCGCCACTCGCTCACGCTCGTAGCTACGCGCTCGTGACCGCCGCCGCGAGCCGCCGGCCCGACGCGATGCAGTTGGCGAGCGAGATGCCGTCGCGGGCGTTGCCGCCGAAGTGGAGCCCCGGCGCGGCCGCCTCCACCGCGGCGAAGAGGGCTTTGAAGCGCCCGTAGCCGAGCGTGTACTGGGGAATGGCGTGCGCCCAGCGCTGCACGTGCCAGTACACCGGCTCGCCACGCACGCCGAGCAGGTCGCCGAGTTCCTCGCGCACCAGGTTCCGCAGGCCGGCGTCGTCGAGCTGCGTCAGCTCGGGTGCGCGCACCCCGCCGACGAACGTCGAAAGCGCGACATGGCCCGCGGGCGCCCGGCCGGGAAACAGCGAACTGGAGAATAGCGTGCCGAGGATGCGGCGGCGCTCCACCTCGGGCATGAGCAGCCCGAAGCCGTCGAGCGGATGGGCGACGTCCTCGCGCCGGTAGCCGGAGAAGATCGAGACCACCGGCGGCTGCTCGATCTCCCGCAGCTCCGCGAGCCGCGCCGCGGCGGGCAGGCCCTCGAAGCGCAGCGCCGCCAGCGCGTCGGCGGGCAGCGCGCAGAGCACGGCGGAAAACGACCCGGTGCGGGTCGAGCCGCCGGTCTCGCAGGTGACTTCCCAGTGGCCCGCAGCCGGGCGGATCACCTGCACCCGCGCGCCGAACTGCACGGCATTGCCAAGCGATGCGGCAAGCGCGCGCGGCAGTTCCGCCAAACCCTCGGGAAAGGAAAAGATGCGGCCCTTGGGTCCGCCGCTGGTGTTGCGCCGCTTGAGCGCGCCGCGCAGGAGCGAGCCGTGCTCCTGCTCCAGCGCAAAGAGCTTCGGGAAGCCGTGGCGCACGGACAGCCGCCGCGGGTCGCCCGCATAGACGCCGCCGACAAACGGGTTCACCGCGTAGTCCAGGAATTCCTGCCCCAGCCGGCGCACCACGAAGTCCGCCACGCTCTCCTCGGCGTCGGCGGGCGAGCGGGGGCGCCAGGGTTCGCCGGCGAGCCCGAGCTTGGCCTTCCAGGAAAACATCTTCGTGCGGAGGAAGCCCAGCGGCGACGTCGGCATCGCAATCAATTTTCCGCCGCGCACGACGTAGCGGTTCTTCGCCGAGTCGGCCG
The DNA here is from genome assembly GCA_903872505.1 of uncultured Opitutia bacterium. Lineage (GTDB taxonomy): Bacteria > Verrucomicrobiota > Verrucomicrobiia > Opitutales > Opitutaceae > Opi-474. The sequence goes on along the minus strand of CAIQKV010000086.1, from coordinate 88,819 downwards.
CGTAGAGCCGCCGGCCGCCGAGCCCGATCGCGTCCACGAAGGCCGCGATGTCGGCGGAACCCTCGAGCAGGGTGTTCGGGCCGGTTTCCCACAGCCAAGCGCCGTCCCGGGTCGAGGCGATCACGCCGCCGGGGCCGGGCGCCGCCTCGAACACGGCCACGGGCACGCCCGCCTGGCGCAGCTGCCAGGCCGCGGTGAGGCCGGTGAGGCCGCCGCCGATGACGGCGACGGGAAGTTGCTCGGCGGACGGCGGCATGGTGGTGTCCGTCGCCCCGCCTAGACGGTGCGCGAGTGCCGTTTCGACTCCGGCGCGTAGTAGGCGTCGAAGCAGACGGCGATGTTGCGGAGGAACAGCCGGCCCAGCTCGGTCACGCGGACGCCCCCGGCGGAGATTTCCACGAGCCCGTCGGCCGCCAGCGGCGCCAGGCGCGCCAGCTCGGTGGCGTAGCGCGCGGCAAAATCAAAGCCGAACTCGCGGGAGAGCGCCGCGTAGTCGAGCTGCAGATGGCACATGACGCGCATGATGATGTCGCGCCGGCGGGCGTCCTCCTCGCTGAGCTCGCGGCCGCGCAACGCCGGCACCTCGCCGCGGTCGAGGGCGGCGTAGTAGGGCTCGAGTGTCTTGTGGTTCTGCCGGTAGCTGTGGGGCGTCTGGGAGATGGCCGAGATGCCGAAGGCGAGGATTTCCGTGCCGGCGCGCGTGCTGTAGCCCTGGAAATTGCGCTGGAGCGTCCGCGCCGCCTGCGCGACGGCGAGCTCGTCGGTCGCCTTGGCGAAGTGGTCCATGCCGATGTAGACGTAGCCGCGGCTGGTCAGCGTCTCGGTGATGAGCTTGAGCATCGCCAGCTTGGTCTCGGGCGGGGGCAGGGCGGACTCGCGCTCGAGGATCTTCTGGGCGGGCTTCATCCACGGCACGTGGGCGTAGCTGAACACGGCCAGCCGGTCGGGGTTGAGCTCCAGCACCTGCTCGAGCGTGTCGGTGAACGACGCCACCGTCTGGTAGGGGAGGCCGTAGATCAGGTCGAGGTTGAGGGAAGTGAATCCCTCGGCGCGGAGCCAGTTGATGGCCTGCTCGGTCATCGCGCGGGGCTGGATGCGGTGGACCGCCTCCTGCACCTGCGGGTTGAAATCCTGCACGCCGAGCGAGGCGCGGTTGAATCCGCTCTCGCGCAGGGCGACGACCTGGGCGTGCGACAGCCGGCGGGGATCGACCTCGACGCTCAGCTCGGCCTCGGGGGCAAACGAGAAGTGCTGGCGGATGAGCGCCGCCAGCCGCGCCAGCTGGGGCGGCTGGAAAAACGTGGGCGTGCCGCCGCCGTAGTGGAGCTGGACCACCTTGCGGTCGCGGTGGACGCGCGGGGCGAGCAGCGCGACTTCCTTCTCCAGGTAATCAAGGTAGGTGTCCGACGACTGGTGGTTGAGCGTGATGACCGTGGTGCAGCCGCAGAACCAGCAGAGTGTCTCGCAGAAGGGCAGGTGGAAATAGAGCGAGAGCGGCAGCGTCGCGTCCCGGTTGGACCGGTCGAGATGGGCCAGCAGGGGCGCGGGCGTGGCGAAATCCCGGAACTCCACCGCCGTGGGGTAGGAGGTGTAGCGCGGGGCGGAGATGTCGTACTTCCGGACGAGGTCGAGATTGACGTTGATCACAAGGGAATAGGCTCCCCGCAGCCTACTCAGGCCGGGCGATCGAACGGAAGATCATTTCCTGCCACCGGGGACACGGGGCTGCGACGGGGCTGCTGCAGGCGCGCGCGCAGGAGATACACGGCAAGGGAGAACAGCAGGCAGAGGCTGGCGGTGAGCAGGAGGGGTAGGAAGTCCATGGTGAAGGGTGGGTTGGAAAAGGGATGCGGTTGAGCTGGGCCTATTCAACCAGATCGCCCCGGGGCTTGCTCCGCTCCGCTTGGCAGGGACTGCGCATATATTGTCCTCGGGGTGCCAACGGATGGGTCCGCCCGGACCGCCCCAGCGCAAGAAATGCCCATGAGTTCGAAGCTTTTGCGCAGCATCCGGCTTTGTTTTCCGTGAAGATGGGGCAGGCTGATCCCTCATCTGCCGACCTATGAACCAAGACTGGAAATCCCGTGCGGTATCCGCCGCCGACGCCGTTGCTGCGGTGCGGAGCGGTACCAATATCTTCATCCATGGCGCCTGCGCCACCCCGACCCCCCTGATTGCGGCGCTCTGCGCGCGCCAGGACCTGGCGGACGTGCGGCTCTATCACCTGCACACCATGGGCCCGGCGCCGTTTGCCGACCCGGGCCGGGAAGGGGAGTTTCGCTCGGTCTCCCTGTTCACCGGCGCCCCGCTCCGCCACCCCATTGCCGCCGGCCGGGCGGATTTCATGCCGATCTTCCTCTCGGACATTCCCGGGCTGTTCACGAGCCGGGCGGTGCCCCTCGACGTCGCGCTGCTCCAGGTCTCGCCCCCCGACGCGCACGGCTTCTGCTCGCTCGGCACCTCGTGTGACGCGGCCAAGGCCGCCGCCGAGACCGCCCGGGTGGTCATCGCCGAGATCAACGTCCAGATGCCGCGCACGCACGGCATGAACCTGGTGCCGTTCAGCCGGATCCATGCCTTCATCGCAACCGACCGGCCGCTGCTGGAGCACAAGCCTTCGGCGGAATCGCCGATCGAGGCGCGGATGGGCGAGCTGATCGCGGACCTCGTCGAGGACGGTTCCACCCTGCAGATGGGCATCGGGGGCATCCCTGATGCGGTGCTGGCGCGGTTGCGCGGCAAGCACGACCTGGGGATTCATTCCGAGATGTTCTCCGACGGCGTGATCGACCTGGTGGAGGCGGGCGCGGTCACCAACCGGCTCAAGGCCGTCGGCCAGGACCGCATCATCACCAGCTTCATCAACGGCTCCCGGCGGCTGTTCGACTTCGTGAACGACAACCCGCTGGTGGCCTTCTACCCGTGCGACTGGACCAACGACACCGCGGTGATCCGGAAAAACCCGAAGGTGGTGGCGATCAATTCCGCCATCCAGATCGACCTCAGCGGCCAGGTTTGCGCCGACTCGATCGGGCACGACGTGTTCTCCGGCATCGGCGGGCAGATGGATTTCATCCGCGGCGCCGCGCTGTCCCGCGGCGGCAAGCCGATCATCGCGCTGCCCTCGCGGGCGGCCGGCGGCAAGGTCTCGCGCATCGTCATGCAGCTCAATGCCGGCGCCGGCGTGGTGACGACCCGCGGCCACGTGCACTGGGTGGTGACGGAATACGGGGCCGTGAACCTCCACGGGAAGACCCTGCGCGAGCGCGGCGACGCCCTGATCTCGATCGCGCATCCCGATTTCCGCGCGGAACTGCGCCGGGACCTGAACCACGTCCGGCACTTCGCGACACCACCCGCGGCGTGAAACGGGGAGCACCCCCGGTGGACGGAAAGTTTGGCGGCGTGCGCGCGCTCCCGGGAGGGAAGCGCTGAACCCGGCGCGCAGGGGCGCGCCGCTATTGCGGCTCGGGTTCCCCGACCGGCACGACCGATTTCAACCGTTCGGCGGCCCGCTGCGTGGCGGCGGCGATATCCGCTGCCGGCATCCGCGCCTTCAGCCAATTCACCTGGGCCGGCTGGTGCTCAAGGATGAAGCGCGACGGGGCGTCCTCGCCCGTCGCCCGGGTCGACGACTCGATCAGCAGGGCCAGGCCCTCGATCTCGTCCCTCGGCCGGAGGCGGTCGTGGGCGAGCATCGTGCCGAGGTTGAACATGGCCGGCAGGGAGCCATGGCGCGCCGCCAGCCGGTACCAGGCTGCGGCCTGGGCATAGTCAACCGGCACGCCGTTGCCGTGCTCGTAGCTGACCCCGAGGTGGTATTCGGCCGCCACCTCGCCCTCGCGCGCCAGCGCGGTGTAGAGCGCCAGGGCCCGCGCCGGGTCCGCGGCCCCGCCCACGCCTTCCAGCGCCAGGTCCGCGAGGCGGAAGCCCGCCGCGAAGTTGCCCATCCGGTATTGCTGCTCGAAGAAGCCGAGCGCCGCCGGGAAATCCCCGTTCCGCAGCGCCGCTTCACCCGGCTCCAAGCTGCATTCGGTCACCTGGCCGCTCTCATCCAGCTGCAGCATCGGGAGGTAATTGCCCGCGGGTTCCTTGCGCCAGTACTGCCGGGTCCGGTGGTGCGTGGCGGGGTCGACGAACGCGAGCCGGTAGCCCCGCATCCGGATCAGGGTCGGCGGCGGGTCGGGAAACGGGTCGCGCCGAAACAGGTCCATCACCTCCGGGTGCCGGGCGAGCAGATGCGCGGCCACGGCCGGCATCAGCGGGGATTTTTTCCCAGACCAGGCCGCGATTTCAAAAGTCGCCTCGAACCGGTCAAACCACGGCGCAATGTACGCGCAGATCTGGTCCTCCCGCTGCGGCATGTGGCGGAACTCGTAGGTGCGCCACGTCCGGCCGCCGTCGTTCGAGCCCTCGAACTCGACCTGGTAACGCACCGGGTCGAACGACGCGTAGAGGTAATAGCCGTTGGCGCTGCGAAACTCCCAGAGCAGGTGCACCGGCCAGGTCACGGCGTAGGGGAGGGCGTCCACCGTGACGCCGCAGGCCTTGGCGAAAAAAAACAGCGTGAGGTAAAAATGCGTCCAAAGCGCGGCGCGCAGGCCGTGCCGCCGGAACGCCCCGACGGCGCGCGCGGTGCCGCCGGCCGCCTTCGTCGCGAGAAAGTTCCCCAGCCGCCGCCAGCGGAGCCGGTGGAGCGCCCCGACCAGCATCTGGTCGTCGAGCAGGAGGAGGCCCAGCCCGATGGCCGCGGCGTTGAGCCAGCCGAAATTGCTCGTGAGCTGGATGCCGGCCTGCAGCGCCAGCCACACCCCGAAGGCGAACCACCGCCCGTGCCGGCCGCCGACCACCGCCAGCACCGGCGCCACGAGCTCCGCGATGAAGGTCAGCAGGATCTCAAAGACATGCCAGGCGTGCGGCAGGTGATAATCCAGGTACGCAAAAATCGTCGGGAACGGGCTGGTCTCGTACATGACCTTCATCGCCGTGAAGTTGCGCCAGTGGACGTCGCCCGCGACGAGCTTCACCAGCCCCGCCTCAAACATCACGCGAAACAGCAGCCAGCGGAGCATGAAGACCGCGATCGGGCGCGGGGGCGAGTCCCGGCCGAGGCCGGGGCGGAGTCCCGCCGGCGCGAACGGAATGCACAGCAGCGCGGTCTCGAGCATCAGGCGGTCGAGCTGGGCCGGCGTGAACACGCGCCACGTGGTCACGAACGACACGAAGACCAGCCAGCAGCCGAAGAGCGCCAGCCGCGGCCAGAGGTTCAGGACCAGCGCGGCGGCCGCCGCCAGCCCGGCCCAGGCCAGGAACGTGATCATGCCCGCGCCGGAGTTGAGCCAGAACAGGCTGGGGGCCCGGATCAGCGCCTCGATCGTGGAGGGAAACCGCTGGTGGAGCTGCGTGAAGAACTCGGCGAGCGGGGCGATGCCGCGGGGGCCGACCAGGGCCTGGCCCTCGCGGAGGATGCCCGCAAACACGTAGAGAAAAACGACCCCGACGGCGCGCAGGACGAGCCAGCGCGGCCACAGGCAGGTCGCATTGCTCAAGCCGGAAAATTCCCGGAGCTGGCGCCAGGCGCGCCCGGCCAGCCCCGGGGCCGCGGAACCTGTCGGTTCGGCGCCGGGCGGGGATGGCGGCGGGAGCACGGGGCGGGCGCCACGACGTGTGACAGCAGGGGGATCGGACGGAATTGGCACGCGGTTGGGTTGGCACGGCACTCGCGCCGGGATGGCGGCAGGCCGACGGCGGAGCGGTGCAGGCGCAAAAATCCGCCGATCTCACCGGCGATGAAAGCAGCCGACCGTAACGGGGTTGTTACCTTGCGGTAGTTTACCCCCGGAATCCGGCCTGGCGCCGTCGCGGCCCCCGCCGAATCGCTGCGCTTGCCCCGGGCACTTGATTTCTCATCGTGGGCCAGCCTTCCGGCTTACCCCATGAATCCTGCTGTTTCCCGCACCCCGTGGACGCGTGTCGCCGGCTGGGGCGCCGTCATCCTGCTCGGCACCGGCTCAATCGCCACGCTCGCCTGGTCGCGCGGCGAGCCGGTCAGCGCGCTCTGGATGGTGGTGGCGGCGGTCTGCGTGTTTGCGGTGTCCTACCGGTTTCACTCCGCCTGGCTGATGGCGAAGGTGCTCACGCTGGACGAGCTGCGGGCCACGCCGGCGGTGGTGCACGAGGACGGCAGGGATTTCGTGAAGACGAACCGCTGGGTGGTCTTCGGCCACCATTTCGCGGCCATCGCCGGGCCCGGCCCGCTCGTCGGCCCGGTGCTGGCGGCGCAGTTCGGTTTCCTGCCCGGCATGCTGTGGATCCTCGTCGGGGCGACGCTCGGCGGCGCGATCCACGACTGCGTGATCATGTTCTGCTCCGTGCGGCGCCGCGGCAAGTCGCTCGGCCAGATGGTGCGCGAGGAGGTCGGGCCGTTCGCCGGCGTGATCGCGCTGATCAGCATCGTGGCGATCATGATCATCCTGCTGGCGGTGCTGGCGCTCGTGGTCGTCAAGGCGCTGGCCGAGAGCCCGTGGGGCCTGTTCACGATTGCGGCGACGATGCCGATCGCGGTGGTGATGGGGCTGGGCATGAAGGCGGTCGGGCACCGCGGCCGGGGCCTCGCGACGGTCACGGCCCTGGGCGTGCTGGCGTTGCTGGCGGCGGTGTACGGCGGGCAGTACCTGCACCGGCTGGGGCTCGAGGATCCGCTCACCCTGCACGGCACCACGCTCGCCTGGTGGCTCATGGCCTACGGGCTGCTGGCCTCGATCCTGCCCGTCTGGCTGCTGCTCGCGCCGCGCGACTACCTGAGCACGTTCATGAAGATCGGCACGGTCGCCGCGCTCGGCGTGGCCGTGATCGTGCTCGCGCCCGCGCTGAAGATGCCGGCGCTGACGAAATTCATCGACGGCTCCGGGCCGGTGTTCGCCGGGCCGGTGTTCCCGTTCTGCTTCATCACCATCGCCTGCGCGGCGGTGTCGGGCTTCCACTCGCTGATCTCCTCCGGCACGACGCCGAAGCTCCTGACGCGCGAGAGCGACATCCGCCTGATCGGCTACGGCGCGATGATCACCGAGATGTGCGTGGGCATCATGGCGCTGATCGCGGCCTGCGCGCTGGAGCCGGGCCAGTATTTTGCGATCAACATGGCCGGGTCGGCGGAGGTGGTGACCGCGAAGATCACGGCGCTCGGGTTCCCGGTGACGCCGGCGGAGATGGCGACCCTCGCGGCGAGCGTGGGCGAGAAGTCCATGGTCGGCCGGACGGGCGGCGCGCCGACCTTTGCCGTCGGGATGGCGCACATGTTCGCCGGGCTCGGCGGGAGCAAGGCGACCCTCGCGCTCTGGTACCACTTCGCGATCATGTTCGAGGCGCTGTTCATCCTCACGACGATCGATGCCGGCACCCGGGTGGGCCGCTTCCTCGTGCAGGACCTGCTCGGCACGGTCTGGCAGCCGCTCGGCGACACCCGGTCCACCGCCGCGGGCGCGTTCGCCACGGCGCTGTTTGTCGGGGCGTGGGGTTACTTCCTTTACCAGGGCGTGGTGGACCCGCTCGGCGGCATCAACTCGCTTTGGCCCATCTTCGGCATCGCCAACCAGCTGCTCGCGGTCATCGCGCTCGCCCTCGGCACCACCGTGCTGATCAAGATGGGCCGCACCCGCTACCTCTGGGTCACGCTGTTCCCGCTGGCCTGGCTGCTGGCCGTGACGATGACGGCGGGCGTGATGAAGATCTTCAGCGCCGCCCCGGTGGGCTTCCTCGCCATCGCCCGCGGGCTGGAAACCAAGCTCGCCGCCGGCGGCACCGCCGCCGAGCGCGCCGCGTGGTCGGCCCAGATCCTCAACAACCGCATCGACGCCGCCGTGACCGGCGTGTTTTTGGTGCTCGTGCTGATTGTCTTCCTGGCGAACGCGCGGGTGTGGTGGCAGCTGCTCGCGGGCCGGCGCGCCGCGGACCTGCACGAGGAGCCGTATGTCGCCGTCGCCCCGTCGGGTCAGCCGGCGGCCTAGCCTTGCATGAGCGCCACCCCACCGACACCGGTCTCCCCGGCCCTGCGGCAGCAATTTCGCGACGAAGGCTACTTCGTCCTCCCCGGCGTGGTCCCCCCGGCGCACCTCGCGCTGATGCGCGAGGTCTGCGGCCAGTTCATCGCGGCCTATGATGCCGAGATGGACGCGGCGGGCGTGACGCAGCAGGGCATCAACACCAAGGGCAGCCGCTACTTCATCGCCAACCGGCACCAGGGCACGCGGCTCGCCGAGTTCATCTACAGCGACCTGATGGCCGAGGTCTGCTGCGCGGCGCTTGGCGACAACGCCTACCTCTTCTGGGAGCAGTTCGTCGTGAAGGGCCCGGAGAAGGGCGCGAAGTTCAGCTGGCACCAGGACTCCGCCTACGTCGGCACGCCGCACCGGCCGTACCTCACCTGCTGGGTGACCCTCGATGACGTGACGGAGGCCAACGGCACCGTCTACCTGCTGCCGTTTTCGCGGGCCGGCACCCGCGAAGTCGTCCCGCACACGGCGGCACCCGTCACGGGTGAGCTCGAGGGCTACTTCGGCTCCGACCCGGGCGACCCGGTGATCGTGCCGGCGGGGAGCATCGCCTGTTTCTCCAGCACCGTGCTGCACCGGAGCGGGTTCAACCGCACACCCAACTGGCGGCGCGTCTACCTGCCGCAGTATTCGGCCGAGCCGCTGCGCCGCCCCGACGGCACGCTGGCGGCGTTTGCCGAGCCGTTCCTCGTCAACGGCCAGCGGCGGAACGGCGCTTGACGGCGGCGGGTGGGCAACAAAAAGGCCGGTCCCGCAGGACCGGCCGGAAAGCTGACGGACTGAGCCGGGCTCAGACCACGTAGGCGGGGAGCGTCTTCTCGACGCGCACCTTGTCGAGGTGGGCGAACGCCGGCACGCCGTTGTCCTGCGGCACGACGACCTCACCCTGGATGAGGGGCTGCGCGTAGCGGGTGAACTGGAAGTTCATGCTCACGCCGTCCTCGTTGATCCACTCGCGGGGCAGCTTCTTCACGTTGCCGGCGACCTCGGCGAGCGGCGCCAGGCCGGTCTCGCAGGTGTAGTGGTCGGCGTCGCCGCGCACCAGCGTGATGAGCTTGTCGGACTCGCCGTTGACGGCGGCCTTGACCGCGGCCTGGCCCACGAGGAACGCCTCGTCGGCGTCGGTCTTCGAGGCGGCATGGGCGGCGCTGCGCTGCATCAGGCCGGGGGTCGAGAGGCGGGCCTTCACGCCCGGGAGGTTGGCCTCGACCAGGTCCTTGATGAAGTCACCGGCGCCGCCGAGCTGGGCGTGGCCGAAGGCGTCGGTCGCGGGGTCGGCGGAGACGTAGTTGCCGTCGGAGTCGGTCAGCCCCTCGGCGACGACGATCTGGCAGAACTTCTCGCGCTTGAGCACGCGGCGGATGTCCTCGAGGCACTTTTCCTGGCTGAACGGGATCTCGGGGAGGTAGATGAGGTGCGGCGAGTCGTGCGGCTGGTCGCGGCGCTTGGCGAGCGAGGCGCTGGCGGCGATCCAGCCGGCGCTGCGGCCCATGACCTCGATGATCGAGACGAGGTCGCCCTGGCCCATCGACTCGTGGTCGGCGGCGAGTTCGCGGACGGAGGCGGCGAGGTACTTCGCGATGCTGCCGTAGCCCGGGCAGTGGTCGGTCCCGGGCAGGTCGTTGTCGACGGTCTTGGGCACGCCGATGACGCGGAGCTCGTAGCCCGCCGCCAGCGCGTGGGCGGAGATCTTCGCGGCGGTGTCCTGCGAGTCGCTGCCGCCGATATAGAAGAAGTAGCGGATGTTGTGGGCCTTGAACACCTCGAGCACGCGGTCGAAGTCGGCCTGCTTCTTGAGCTTGAAGCGGCAGGAACCGAGGGCGGCGCCGGGCGTGTGCTTGAGCGCGCGGATCTGCTGCTGCGACTCGGCGGCGAGGTCCACGAGGTCCTCCTGGAGGATGCCGAGCACGCCGTTGAGCGAACCATACACCTCCTCGATGCAGTCGTGGTTCAGGGCCTCGGTGATGAGGCCGGCGACGCTGGCGTTGATGACGGCGGTGGGGCCACCGGACTGGCCCACCAAAACATTTCCTGCTAGTTCAGCCATGACAGTATTAATAAAGGGTTGGAAACAACGTGAACGGGCAAGAAAGCGCGTCGCCCCCGGGGGATGCAAACCCAATTTTCGGTTTGCGGAAACACGGGGGACCGCGGCCAAGGGCGGATCACGGAAACGCGGAGGGGCGGAAGCGCGGACGCGGAACAGGGCAGGGCGGGTCTTTGACCCGCTGATGCCGCCGCCGGAAGGCAGGTCAAAGACCCGCCCGGCCTACAGCAGCCGGCCGGGCTTGTAGTCGTCCGCGCCGCGGTGCTTTTTCGCGAGCGGCTTCACCTCGGCCACAAAGGCGTCCACCTGGTGCGGGGCCGCGCCGACGAAGCGCGCGTTCTCGGCGAGGATCGCCTGCAGCGCCTTCTTGCCGAGCCCGACGCGGCGGTCGCCGGCGAGGCGGCCGAGCAGGTCGGCGTCGCCGCCGCCGTTGCGCAGCGCCTTGGCCGCGGCCAGCGCGTGTTCCTTGATCGCCTCGTGGGCGGTCTCGCGGCCGGCGCCGTGCTTCACGGCCTCCATCAGGATCGTGGTGGTGGCGAGGAACGGCAGGTTGCGCTCGTTCTCCGCGGCGATCGCGGCGGGGAAAACCTCCATCTGGCGCAGCACGGTGAGATACGTCTCGAGCAACCCGTCGAGCGCGAAGAAGGCGTCGGGCAGCGCCACGCGGCGCACGACGGAGCAGGACACGTCGCCCTCGTTCCACTGGCTGCCGGCGAGCGTGGCGGTCATCGTGACATGGCCGCCGAGGATGGTGGAGAAGCCGCAGATGCGCTCGCAGTTGCGCGCGTTGACCTTGTGCGGCATCGCGGAGGAGCCGACCTGCCCCTCGAGGAAGCCCTCGGTCAGCAGCCCCGCGCCGGCCATCAGCCGCAGCGTGGTCGCGCCGCTCGCCGCCGCGGCCCCGACCTGGTGCAGCGCGGACACGACGTCAAAATCGAGGCTGCGCGGGTAAACCTGGCCGACCGCGCCGAGCGAGGCATGGAAGCCGAGGTGCTTCAGCACGCGCGACTCCAGCAGGTCGACCTTGGCGGCGTCGCCGCCGAGCAGCGTGAGCTGGTCGAGCTGCGTGCCGACCGCGCCCTTGAGCCCGCGGACCGGGTAGCGCCCCAGCAGCTCCTCGAGTCGCGCAAACGCCACGAGCAGCTCCTGGCCGAACATCGCGAGCCGCTTGCCGAAGGTGGTCGGCTGCGCCGGCACGTTGTGCGTGCGGCCGGTGATCATCAGGTCGCGGTGGGCCTCGGCCGACCGCGCCAGCGCGAGGAGCGCGGCGGCCGCCTTGAACTGGACGAGCTTGAGCGCCCGGAGGAGCTGCAGCTGCTCGACGTTTTCCGTCAGGTCGCGGCTGGTGAGCCCGAGATGGATGAACTGCCGCTTGGCGAGGTCGGAGAACTCCTCGATGCGCGCCTTCACGTCGTGCAGCGTCACGCGCTCGCGCTTGGCAATGGCGGCGAGGTCGATCTGGTCCTTCACCTTCTCGTAGTCCCGGATGGCGTCGGCCGGGATCGGTACGCCGAGGTCGCGCTGGGCCTTCATCACCGCGATCCAAAAATCGCGCTCCAGCGCCACGCGCCCGTGCTGCGACCAGATGTCCTTCATCGCCGCCGAGGCATAGCGCTCGGCGAGGATGTTGGGGATGGCGGGGGAGTCGTTCACGGCGGAGGTGCCCCAGTAAGCAGGCGGGGCGGCGGTTGCCAATGGCAAACACCGCCGCGGCCCGGCCTAGAGGAAGGAGCAGATGTACTCGCAGAGCCCCTTGTGCACCTCGATGGTGAACCCGGAGTTGCCCGGCACCTCGAACCGCTGCTTGGCGCCGTATTCCAGGGTGTCGGAGGAGCCATCCAGGGTCACGAGGCAGTCGCCCGCGACGATCTCCATGCGCTCGGGGGCCTCGGTCTTGAAATGAAACGAACCGGGATGGATCACGCCCAGAGTGAGGCGCGCGCCGTCGGTGGCCAGGACGGTGTGGCTGACGACCTTGCCGTCAAAATAGACGTTCGCCTTCGTCAGGACGGTGACACCGGAAAACAGGGTGGGGATCGAGGACATGCCCGGGGATGAAAATCAGCGGGTGCCCCCGAGGCAAGTGCCGAGGGGCGCTGCGCTCAGGTGGCCAGGCAGCGCACGGTCATCTCGCGCAGGACCTCCTCCTGCTCCGAGGGGCGGGAGATGATTTCCTCGAACGCGGCGATGAACTCCTGCTGGTTGTCGATCAACCGCTTCAGGGTCGGCAGCTTGGCGCTGCCGGCCAGTTTGCCGAGGTACCACGGGTTTTGCGTGAAGACATTGTAGGAGCTCTTCTCCGTCGCGCCGGTGAATTTCGCGGCGTGGGCGGCGGCGGCGCGCGGCAGGCCGTCGAGCCCGCGCGGGCCGACGCGCACCTCGCCGGCGTCGACGAGGGCCCGCACCTGCAGGAGGATCCGGTTGCGGTTCTGCAGCGCCGCGATGACCGGCCGGGCGTCGCCGCCGGCGAAAAAGTGCCGCTGCAGCGCGGCGAGCGTCCACGGCAGGTCGCCGCTGAAAAACGACTCCGCCGCCTCGAAGAAGTCGCCCTCGGCGACGTTGGGCGTGAGCTCGGCGACGTGCGCCTCCTCGATCGTCTCGCCCGCGTTCACGAAGGTGGCGAGCTTGCGGACCTCCTCGACGAGCAGCCGCGTGTTGGCGCCGACCTTGGCGAGGAGCAGCCGGGCGGCGTCGGGGCTGAGGGTGGCCCCCACGGCCTTCGCCTCGGCCAGCACCACGCCCTCGAGCGCGGCGCCGTCGTCCTCGCCGCCGCCCACCAGCGCGAAGTCGGCGTTCTTTTCGCACCACTTGGGGAAGGAGCGCCGCCGGTCCACCGGCGCGGCGGTGACGAGCACGGCGGTGTCGGCGGGGTTCACCGACTCGAGAATCTGCTGCAGGTCCTCGACCAGCTGGAGCGTGCTCTCGGCGCGGCCGGTGACGGTGTCGGCCAGGAAATTGACGTCCTTCAGCCAGATGACCCGCCGGCCGCCGAACATCGACACCGTCTGCACGCTCTCGCGGAAGCGGTTGATGGCGGCCTCGACCTCGCCGACGTTGCCGGCGAAGCCGCTCAGCACCTCGCGGGAAAACTCGTCCGCCACCTCGGCGGCGAGCGCGTCGAAGCGCGCCTGGCCGAGCCGGCCGACGAGGAAGTCATCCGCGCCGCAGATGAAGGTGAAGGTCTTGGCCGCCGGCATGGGCGAGTTATGGCCGGGAACCGGCGCCGGGCGCACGAAAAAAATCGCCACGCCGGAGGCCGCGGGTGAGGCTGCGCGTCGCGTTTCCATGGTCACCCCGGAAAAATCCTCGTGGCGCCGCGACCTGCTCTGGCTGGCGCTGGCGTTCGGCCTGCTGCTCGGCTTCCGCCTGGGCAGCTACCCGTTCGACAACCCGGACGAGGGCCGCAACGTCGAGATCCCGCGCGAGATGCTCGCCACCGGCGACTGGGTGACGCCGCGGCTCGACGGGGTGAATTACTTCGAGAAGCCGCCGCTGATGTACTGGGCGGTGGGGGCGAGCATGCAACTGTTCGGCCCGAACGAATGGGCGACGCGGGCGGTCCCGGCGCTGTTTGCGCTGGGCGGGGTGCTGCTCACCTATGCCGCGGCGCGGCGGCTGTACGGCCGCGCGACGGGGCTGGCCGCCGCCACCGTCCTCGGCACGTCGCTGCTCTATTTCGGCACCGGGCGGTTCCTCGTGCTCGACATGGCGGTGTCGGTGCTGATGAGCGCCACGCTGTTCTGCTTCATCCTCGCGGTGCACGAACCGCCGGGGCCGCGGCGGCGCTGGCTGTTCTACGGTCTCTACGCGAGCGCGGCGCTGGCGACGCTGACCAAGGGCTTCATCGGTTTCCTCGTCACCGGCGCGGTGATGTTCCTCTGGCTGCTGGTCTTCAACCAGTGGAAGCGCCTGCGCCCGCTCTACCTGCCCAGCGGGATCGCGTTGTTTTTGGCGATCGCGGCGCCCTGGCATGTACTGGCGGCGATGCGCAACGAGACCTGGGCGCACCGCTACATTTACATCGAGCACTGGGCGCGCTTCACGACGACCTATCACGGGCGCTCCCAGCCCTGGCACTACTTCATCTGGATCCTGCTCGGCGGGCTGTTCCCCTGGTCGGTGTTTCTCTGGCCGGCGGTGCGCGATGCCGTGCGCGGCGGCTGGGCCCGGCGCGGGGAGAACTCCACCGCCTGGTTCCTGGTCACCTGGGCGGCGTTCATCTTTTTGTTTTTCTCCAAGTCGCAGTCGAAGCTGCCCGCCTACATCCTCCCGGTGTTCCCGGCCCTCGCGGTGCTCCTCGGCGCCTGGCTGGCCGGGGTGGCGGCGGACGCGGCCGACGCGGCGTGGCGGCTGCGCTGGAGCCTGCGGGTCTATTCCTTTGCCTGCGGCCTGCTCGCGGCGGCGCTGCTGCTTGCAGTGCTGAAGCCGGGCCTGGTGCTCCATGATCCCGCGCAGGCCCTCGCGCTGCGAAAGCCGGGCCTGATGCTGGCGGCGGTGCTGCTCGCCGGCGGCCTGATGGCGCCCGTGGCGACCCGGCGACGCGGCGGGTTCGCCGGGCTGGCCGTGATCGCGGCCACCGCCGCCATTTTCCTGGCCGGGCTGACCTTCGCGGTGCCGGACATCTACAAGCCCGGCACGAAGGAACTGGCGCTCCTGGTGAAGGCGCGGGTGCGGCCCGGCGACCGCGTGATGCACTATTTCGACTTTTTCCACGACTTCACCTTCTACGCGGAGCGCACGGTCGACCTGGTCGGGGCCAAGGGGGAGCTCGAGCTGGAGGAGGACGCCGCCGCGCGCGCCAGCGGCCGGTTCATGGACGAGGCGGAATTTCGGCGGCTGTGGACGCAACCCGGGCGCATTTTCGTGGTCGCAAAGAAGCGCGACGTCCAGCGGCGCGGCGACGGCCAGCCGGCGCTGTTTGCCGACCCGACGTTCCATTATCATTTGCTCGAGCTCACCCGGGATCACTATCTTTTCAGCAACCAGCCCTGACATGTCCGCCCCCCTTATTCCGCCCGCCGTGCCGGCCAAGCCCGCCTTGCCCTTCCTCCCCTTCACGCGCCCGTCGATCGACGAGGAAACGATTGCCGGCGTCGCCGAGGTGCTGCGCTCGGGCTGGATCACCTCCGGCCCGCAGGTGAAGGCCTTCGAGGCGAAGCTCTCCGAGTATTGCGGCGGCCGCCCGGTGCGCGCCTTCAACTCCGGCACCTGCACCATGGAGATCGCGCTGCGCGTCGCCGGCGTCGGCCCAGGCCACGAGGTCATCACCACGCCGCTGTCCTGGGTCGCGACCAGCAACGTCATCCTCGAGGTCGGCGCCAAACCCGTGTTCGTCGACATCGACCCCGTCACGCGCAACATCGATCTGAACCGCATCGAGGCCGCCATCACGCCGCGGACCAAGGCGATCCTCCCCGTCGACCTCGCCGGCCTGCCGGTGGACCGCGACCGGCTCCACGCCCTCGCGAAAAAGCACCAACTCCGGGTGATCGAGGACGCGGCTCAGTCTTTCGGCAGCACCTGGCAGGGGAAACGCATCGGCTCGTTCGGCGATTTCGTCTCGTTCAGCTTTCATCCCAACAAAAACGTCACGTCTATCGAAGGTGGATGCCTTGTCCTGAACAACGAGCGCGAGGCCGCGCTGGCCGAGCAATACCGGCTGCAGGGCGTGGTGCGGACCGGCTACGACGGGATGGAGGTCGAGGTCGTGGGCGGAAAATTCAACCTCACCGACGTCGCCGCGCGCGTCGGGCTGGGCCAGCTGCCGCACCTCGACGCGTTCAACGCGAAGCGCGCCGAGCTGGTGAAGATCTATTTTGAGCTGCTGAACACGCCGGCGAACCGCGGGCTCGCGCTGCAGCTGCCGGTCGCCGATTTCACCGCGACCAACTGGCACATGTTCCAGGTCGTGCTGCAGGAGGAGAGGCTGACGATCAAGCGCGCCCGGGTGATGGAACTGCTCCAGGCTGCCGGCATTGGTTGCCAGGTGCATTACCCGGCCATCCATCTCTTCGCGCTGTACCGCCGGCTGGGCTGGAAGGACGGCGACTATCCGCTCGCGGAATACGCCGGCCGCAACATCCTGACGATCCCGCTCTTCCCCGCCATGGCCCGCGCCGATGTCGTCCGCGTGGTCGCGGCGCTGGCCGGAATTTTGAAAGCGCATCAGAAGTGATTCATGAAATGTGGAACTCAAGAAATTGGGGAATGAAATCCTGCTCACCTATTCCTGATTTCCTGAGTTCCACATTCACCCGGATCAGCCCTTAACTTCCCACTTCCGTGTCCACGATTCCCTCCACCATCCCGCTCTCGGTCGTCATCCCCGTCTACAACGAGGAACTGAACCTGCCGACGCTCTTCGCCCGGCTCTACCCGGTGCTCGACGCCCTCGGCCGTCGCTACGAGGTCATCTTCACCAACGACGGCTCGCACGACGGCTCCATCGCGCTGCTGAAGGCGCAGCACGCGGCGCGGCCCGACGTGACGCGCGTCATCGATTTCAACGCCAACTACGGCCAACACATGGCGATCATGGCGGCGTTCGAGCGCGTGCGCGGCGACACCATCATCACGCTCGACGCCGACCTGCAGAACCCGCCCGAGGAGATCCCGAAGCTGCTGGAGAAGATCGCCGCCGGCCACGACTACGTGGGCGGCTACCGGCTCAACCGGCAGGACTCGTTCTTCCGCAAGTACGCGTCGAAGCTCATCAACTTCGTCCGCGAGAAGACGACCAGCATCGAGATGACCGACCAGGGCTGCATGCTCCGCGCCTACTCACGGGCGGTGGTCGACGCCATCGTCCGCAGCGGCGCGATCAACACCTTCATTCCCGCGCTGGCCTACAGTTTCGCCGGCAATCCCGCCGAGGTGGCGGTGAAGCACGAGGAGCGGCACGCCGGCATCTCGAACTACTCGTTCTACGCGCTCATCCGGCTGAATTTCGACCTGATCACCGGCTTCTCCCTCGCGCCGCTGCAGTATTTCACGATGTTCGCGGGCCTGACCTCGCTGGGGAGCTTCGCGCTCGTGATCCTGCTGCTCGTGCGCCGCTTTGTTTACAACCTGGACCGCGAGACCTTTGGCGTATTCACGCTGCTGGCGATCGTGATCTTCCTGCTGAGCGTGGCGATGGTCGGCATCGGCATCATTGGCGAGTACGTCGGCCGCACCTACCAGGTGGTCCGCGCTCGGCAGCGGTACCACGTGAAGGAGATCCTGGAGACGAAGGAGTGAGTTCCGCGCCCCGCATCCTATTCTTCGGCTACAGCGAGGTCGGCTTCGCGTGCCTGGCGCTGCTGCTGGAGCGCGGGGACAACGTCGTCGCCCTCATCACGCACGAGGACAACCCGTCCGAGAAGATCTGGTTCAAGACCCCCGCCGTGGCGGCGCGGGAGAAGGGCATTCCCGTCTTCACCCCGGAGAGCGTGAACACGCCCGAGTGGCGGGAGCGGATCGCGGCCCTGCAGCCCGACCTGATCCTGTCCGTCTACTACCGGCACATGATCGGGACGAAGATTCTGGGCCTGCCGCGGCTCGGCTCCTGGAACCTGCACGGCTCGCTGCTCCCGAAATACCGCGGCCGGGCGCCGATCAACTGGGCCGTCCTGCACGGCGAGCCGCGGATCGGCATGACGCTGCACCGGATGGTCAAGGCGGCCGACGCCGGCGCGATCGTGGACCAGGACGGCGCGGAGATCGGCCCGCGCGACACCGCCGAGCAGGCCTTCCGCAAGGTGCTGCCCTGCGCCCGCCGCGTGCTCGCCCGGCAGATCGACGCGCTGCTCGCCGGCACCGCGCAGGAAGCGCCGCAGGACGAGGCGTTGGCGACGTATTTTGGTGGACGCAAACCCGAGGACGGCCGGATCAACTGGAGCCAGACCTCGATGCAGATCTTCAACCTCATCCGCGCGGTGACCGACCCGTATCCGGGCGCGTTCACCGACATCGGCCCGGCGCGGCTGATGGCCTGGTGGGCGGAGAGCGACTCGCCGGCCGCAAAGGGCCGCCGTGGTGTCCCCGGGGAGATTCTCTCGGTCACGCCGCTGGTCGTGGCGACCGCCGACGGCGCGCTGGAACTCACCCGCACCGAGTGGCGCAATGCGCCTGCGCCCGTGCTCCGGGCCGGACAAAGGCTCGCCTAACGGGAGCGTTTCCCCAAACGTCCGATCTCAATCCTTTCTCTCATGCCCCTCAAAGTCCTCATCCTCGGCGCCAACGGTTTCATCGGCAGCTCGCTCACCCGCGCGATCCTCAAGCAGAAGGACTGGGAGGTATACGGCCTGGACATCGGCAGCCACAAGCTCGAGGACAGCCTCGGCAACCCGCGCTTCAAGTTCGTCGAGGGCGACGTCACCATCAACCGCGAGTGGATCGAGTACCACGTGAAAAAGTGCGACGCGGTCATCCCGCTCGTCGCGATCGCGAACCCGATCCAGTACGTCAAGGACCCGCTGCGCGTCTTCGAGCTCGATTTCGAGGCCAACCTCGCCGTCGTTCGCCAGTGCGCGAAGTACAAGAAGCGCATCATCTTCCCGTCCACGTCGGAGGTCTACGGCATGTGCTCCGACAAGGAGCTGGACGAGGCGACGAGCACGCTGGTCTACGGCCCGATCGAGCGGCAGCGCTGGATCTACGCCTGCTCGAAGCAGCTGCTCGACCGCGTGATCTACGCGTACGGCGTGCGCGACAACGTGGACTACACGCTCTTCCGGCCGTTCAACTGGATCGGGCCGAAGCTCGACGACGTGTTCGAGCCGAAGGAGGGCAGCTCGCGCCTCTTCACGCAGTTCATCTCCAACGTCATCTTCCAGAAGCCGCTGCAGTTGGTGGACGGCGGCAAGCAGAGCCGCTCCTTCACCTTCATCGACGATGGCGTGGATGCGCTGCTCCGCATCATCGAGAACAAGGGCGGCCGGGCGTCGCGCCAGATCTTCAACCTCGGCAACCCGCGGAACGACGTGAGCGTGGCCGAGCTCGCGAAGCTGATCATCACGGCGTTCAAGGACTACCCCGAGTACCGCGAGCGCGCCGCCAAGGCGAAGGTCGTGGTGGTGTCGTCGGGCAAGTACTTTGGGAAGTATTACCAGGACATCCAGAAGCGCGTGCCCTCGATCGCGAACGCGAAGAAGCAGCTCGGCTGGACGCCGAAGGTGAACCTCAAGACGGCGATCAAGCTGACCCTCGACTACCACCTCGCGCACAAGGACTACCAGCTGGAGTGAGGGTTTTCACGCACAGCCGCCAAGGCGCCAAGTTCGGAGTACGGGCTGGTGCGAACCTAACATGAATGCTTTGCGCCTTCGCGACTTTGCGTGAAGAAATCTGGCTGTCGTTTGACCATGCCCATCCGCCTCGCCCTCAAAGTTGACGTCGACACCGACCGCGGCACGCGGGTGGGGGTGCCGGACATGGTGGCCGACCTGCAGGATGCCGGGATCCCGGCGTGCTTCCTGTTTTCGCTCGGGCCGGACCAGACCGGCCGCGCCATCACGCGGGTGTTCCGGCCGGGTTTTTTCTCAAAAGTCAGCCGCACGAGCGTGGTCTCGATCTACGGCGTGCGCACGCTGCTGAACGGCACGCTGCTGCCCGCGCCGCACATCGGGCGGCGCAACGCCGGGGTGATGCGCGCCGTGCGCGACGCCGGCTTCGAGACCGGCATCCACTGCCACAATCATTATCGCTGGCAGGATTACCTGCAGAAAATGTCGCTCGAGGCGGTGCGGGGTGAGTTCATCGCGGCGCGCGCCGAGTATCTCCGGATCTTCGGGGCGGAGGCGCGCACGGCGGGCGCACCGGGCTGGCAGAGCAACGCCAAGAGCCGCCAGGTCTACGACGAGGCGGGGCTGCTGTACGCCAGCGATACGCGAGGCGGGGCGCCGTTTTTCCCGCGGGTGGACGGGCAGGTGTTCGCGACGCTGGAAATCCCCAGCACGCTGCCGACCTTCGACGAGCTGATGGGCCGGCCGGAATATCCCGATGCGAAGATCGTGCCGCACTACCTTTCGCTGCTGCGCGCCGACCAGCCGAACATCCTCACCGTGCACGCGGAGATCGAGGGCATGGGCCGGCGGCAGTTGTTCCGCCAGTTGCTGGCTGCGTGCCAGCAGGCCGGCGTGGAATTCATCCGGCTGGACGACCTCGCGCGCGAGCTGCTGGCCAACCGCGCGGCGATTCCCGTGCGGGACCAGGTGATGGCCGCGATCGACGGCCGCTCGGGCCTCGTGGCCGGGCAGGCCGCGTGAGCTACTTCCGCTCGATCCGCGTGAACAGCCACGCCCCGAGCGCGAGCAGCAGGAGGTTGGGCACCCAGATCAGGAGGTCGGGCCGGTACTCCGGGTGCCGGTCCAGCGCCTTCACCGCCACGGTGAGCAGATAGTAGCCGAGGGTGAGCAGCAGGGCCACGCCGAAGTTGGCCGAAGTCTCGCGCCGGGACACCTTGATGCCGAGCGGCACCCCGATGAGCGCGAGCGAAAACACGGCGAGCGCGGTGTTGAACTTGTCCTGGTAGACCAGCTCGAGCTTCATCCGGTCGCGGGCGAAATCCTTCTCCGCCCCCGGGGGCGGCACGCGCGCGCCGAGGCGCACCCGCTCGGCCCGCAGCTGGTTGAAGGTCATCCAGTCCTGCTTCACGCGCACGCCGCCGGGCTTGATGAAGCGGTTGAGCGAGAGCCGCACGGGCTCGGACCGCTCGAACGAAACCACCGGGGAGGCGTCGGCGAAGTTCTCCGGGTTCTTCTCGTCGCGCGTCTCCACCTGCGCATGGGTCAGGGTCAGGATGAGCGAGTTGTCGCTGTCGTCATATTCGAGGTGACCGGACTGGGCGCGCACCAGCCGCTTCACGCGCTTCTGGTCGTCCAGCTCCCAGAGCCAGAAGTCCTTCAGCTCGGAGCCGGCCTTTTCGTTCACATAAACCATGTAACCCGGGAAATTCCGGAGGAAGGTCTTTTCCTCGATGAAGCTGAGCGAGTTGGTGCGCACGGCCTCGGCCAGCTCGCGGTGGTATTCCACCCGGGCGCGCGGCATCGATTCGAAGTTGAAGTACAGCCCCACCGCGGCGCCGAGCAGGCCAAGCACCAGGACCGACCGGGTGAGGCGCGGCACGCTGATCCCGGCGGCGCGCATGGCGGTGATCTCGTGGTCGGCGGTCAGCCGGCCGAGCGTCAGCAGCACCCCCGTCAGGAGCCCCATCGGCAGCGCGTAGGTGATGGCGAGGGGCACGAGCAGCAGCATGAGCTTGCCGAACACCGCCGCCGACAGCTGCCCGGCGAGCACGTAGGAGAGCAGGTCGCGCGCGATGTTGGGCACCAGGACGATGAACGCGAACAGCCCGACCGCCGCGAGGCAGGTGAAAAGCACGCTCTTGAAGATGTAGCGGTCGAGGAGGTTCACAGGGCGGCGCGAGGTTCTTCGCAGACGAACCGCCCGCTGACAACCCGCAACGCGGCCGGTTCGAGAAATTGTACGTCGGGTCGCGTGTAGCCACGAGCGTAAGCGAGTGGATGAGGTGTGGGTCCACTCGCTCACGCTCGTAGCTACAATAGCGTGCGGGGCCGGCGACACCGGCCGAAAAACCAAACGAGGGTCGGGGCCTGCGTGGGCCACAAAAACGTGGCCGTGCCCGCGCGATTCGCTTTGCTCGGGCCATGTCCCTCGCCCAGTCCACCCGTGCCGTGTCCCTCACCCGCCTCGAGGGCGCGGCGGCGCCCGAGGCGCGCGAGGACGTGGTGGCGGTCGAGGAGCCGCTGGAAATCCGGGTGGGCGGGCACAGCGTGGCGGTGGTGATGCGCACGCCCGGCCATGACCGCGAGCTGGTGGCCGGCTTCCTGGTGACCGAGGGCCTGGTGCGCCGGCGCGAGGAGGTGCTGGACATGGTTTACTGCCGGGCCGACGGCGGCGCGCCCGAGGAGAACATCCTCGATGTGGTGCTGGCGCCGGGCGCCGTGGTGGACATCGCGCGGCTGACCCGGCACGTCTTCACCTCGTCCAGCTGCGGGATTTGCAGCAAGGCGAGCATTGAGGCGGTGCGGATGCAGTTTCCGTTGATCCCCGCCCCTCTCCACCCGCGCCGGGCCGTGCTGGCGGCGCTGCCGGACCGGCTGCGCGCGGCGCAGGCGGCATTTGCGGCGACCGGCGGGCTCCACGCGAGCGCGCTGTTCGATGCCGCCGGCGGCCTGCAGGTGGTGCGTGAGGACGTGGGGCGGCACAACGCCCTCGACAAGGTCGTGGGCCACGCGTTTTTCGCCGAGCGGCTCCCGCTCGCGGGCACCGTGCTACTGGTGAGCGGGCGCGTCTCGTTCGAGCTCATGCAGAAGGCGCTGGCGGCGGGCATCCCGTGCGTCGTGGCCATCTCGGCGCCGACGAGCGCGGCGGTGGAGTTTGCGCGGGCGAGCGGGCAGGTCCTGGTGGGCTTCCTGCGCGGCGCGCGGATGAATGTTTACGCCGGCACCTTGGCCGATTGAGGCTGTCGCACTGGGCCCGATGAAATCCCTCCTGCTTTTGCTGACCCTGGCCCTGGCCGCCGTCCCGGCCCTGCGCGCGACTGAGAGCGAGTCGATGGCCGACCGGACGCTGCGCCAGCTGGTCGAGCGGCAGAAGGACCTGCTGGCCGAGGCGGCCAAGCGGAGCCCGTCGTTCGACGAGGACAACTTTCAATTGCAGATGCAGCAGATCAGCCAGGGCTACGAGCTGCTGCTGCGGGACAACCCCAAGTACGCCGCCGGTTATGCCGCCTACGGTTACCTGCTCGGCAAGATCGGCCAGGGCAAGGCGGCCATGGCCATGCTGCTCAAGGCCAACCAGCTCGACCCGGACCTGCCGCTCGTCAAGAACCAGCTCGGCAACTTCCTCGCCGAGGAGGGCCGGCCGCTCGAGGCTCTCCCGTATTTCATGGCCGCCATCAAGCTCGCACCGAAGGAGCCGCTCTACCACTACCAGCTCGGGACGCTGCTGCACGAGGCGCGCGACGACTTCCTCAAGTCGGGCGAGTGGACGGCGGACGGGCTGAACCACTCGATGCACAAGGCCTTCCAGGAAGCCGCCGAGCTGGCGCCCGACCGCATCGAGTTCACCTACCGTTACGCCGAGTCCTTTTACGACCTGGACCCGCCCGACTGGGACGGCGCCCTGAAGGCGTGGAGCACGCTGGAGGAGCGGGCCCAGTCGGACGTGGAGCGCCAGACCATGCGGCTGCACGCGGCGAATATCCTGGTCAAGCAGGGCCAGTTCGACCGCGCCCGGCTGCTCCTCAACACCGTGACCGAGCCGGCGCTGTCGGCGCAGCGGCAGAAGGTCGTTGCCCAGTTCCCGGCCGCGCCCGAGAAGTAAGCCGGCGATTGCCGCCCCCGGACCATGCTCGACAAACTGGAACGCCGCCTCGGCCGCTACGCCGTGCCGCACCTCTCGCTCTGGCTGGTGATGGGGCAGGTGTTCGTGCTGCTCTCGGCGCTGATCGGGCTGCTGGACCTGGGGTATTTCCTGCTGGTGCCCGAGCTGGCCCGCCAGGGCCAGTGGTGGCGGTTGCTGACATTCATCTTCATGCCGCCGCCGCCGGGCATGTTCGGCTACATGTTCACCGCGTTTGCCTGGTACATTTTTTTCCTGATGGGCGCCGCGCTGGAGGGGTTCTGGGGCGAGTTTCGCTACAACCTGTTTCTCTTCACCGGCTATGCGCTGACGGTCGCGGTGGCCTTTCTCACCCCGTTCGCGCCGACGACCAACCTGTTCATCGCCGGCTCGGTGTTCCTCGCATTCGCCTGGCTCAATCCCGACTTCGAGCTGGCGATTTTTTTCATCCTGCCGGTGAAGATCAAGTGGCTCGCGTTGCTCACCTGGATCGCCAACGCGTACTATCTGGTGGTGGGCAACTGGCCGCTGCGGCTGCAGATCCTCGCGTCCGTGGGCAACTTCCTGCTCTTTTTCGGCCGCGACCTCGTGCAGGCCATGCGGCACCAAAAGCGCACGATGACCCGCCAGGTGCAGCGCAGCGCCACGGCGAATGCCGCGCCGGAGCCGCGCCACCGCTGCCACACCTGCGGCAAGACCGACCTGACCGACCCGCAGATGGATTTCCGCTACTGCTCCAAGTGCGCCGGCGACCAGTGCTACTGTGCCGCGCACATCTTTGCCCACGAACACGTGCTGACCGCCAGTGACCCGGCGAAACCATAACCCCCTGTCCGGCGCGGCCCGGTGCGTGACGCTGGGCGACTGGCTGCGGCTGGCGGTCAAGGCCTACGCCCGCGAACAGCTGGCGCTCGGGCAGGTGGCGGCCAGCGCGCACGACGAGGCGCTGTACCTCCTGCTGCGCACGCTCGGCCTGCCGCTCGGCAGCGCGGCCCGGGTGCTGGCCCGGAAACTCACCGCCGCCGAGCGGGCCCAGCTGGAGGCCGTGCTGCGCCGCCGCGTGGTGGACCGCGTGCCGGCGGCCTACCTCACGCGCGAAGCCTGGCTCGGCGGGCGGAAGTTCTACGTGGACGAGCGGGTCATCATTCCCCGCAGCTATTTCGTGGAAATCATCCCGGCGCAGCTCGACGGCTGGCTGCCGGATCCGGCGCAGGTGCGGCGGGTGGCGGATGTGTGCACCGGATCGGGTTGCCTCGCGATCCTGCTGGCGCGGCATTTCCCGGCGGCCCGGGTCGACGCGATCGACCTCTCCGCGGACGCGCTGGCCGTGGCCGCGATCAACGTCCGGGCGCACCGGCTCACGCGCCGCGTCGCGCTGCACCGCAGCGACGTGTTCGCGGTCGTGCCCGCGGCGAAGTACGACGTGATCCTCAGCAATCCGCCCTACGAGCCGAGCGCGCACTGTGACGCCCTGCCGGCGGAGTTCCAGCGGGAGCCGCGGCTGGCGCTCGACGGCGGCCGCGACGGGCTCGACATCATCCGCCGGCTGCTGCGCGAGGCGCGCACGCGGCTCACGCCCGCGGGGATCGTGCTGATCGAGGTGGGCGGACTGCGCGCGGCGATGGACCGGGAATTTGCGGCGCTCGAGCCGCACTGGCTCCACACCGCGGACGGCGCGGACTGCGTGGGCGTGATCCACGCCGCGCGGCTGAAGTCCTGGCGCGGCTGAGGCCGGGCCCGTTGACAACGCATTACGTTGTCAACCCGCGGCCGGTCTTTCACCTCACGGGAGCGAGGTCGGGGTTTCCCCCACGGTGACGCGGATGACCCCGCGCCATTCGCCGATTTTGTAGCCGAGCGCCTGATCCTCGGGGAAGATCGCCTTGAGCTTGCCGCGCAGGGCGGGGGACTGGTCCGCGGGATTGCCATGGCAGATCAGGCACTTGGAGGTGACGGCCACGGGCTTGTACACCCGCCACTCCGGATCGCCGTTGGGCGTGTCAATGCGCTGGACGAGGGAATGGGATTGCGCCGCGCCCGCCACCGGGACCTGGCCGAAGTAGTCGAGCGCGAGCTTGTCGGCGGGATCGGGTGTATTGGAGGCGGTGCGGATTTTCAGGCTGGTGAACTTGACGGCATTAACCCGCGGCAGTCCGGGAATGGCGCCGCTGGTGGCCAGGCCCGTCAGGTGGCACATATCCACGGCTTCCTGCGGCGTGCCCGAGTCGAGGGCCATTTTCACCTCGTTCATCATCGTGAGCATCAGGCGGTCGATGGCATAGTCGCCGGCACTCTGAATTTCTTTCTCCGCGGGGGTGGCGGGGGTGACGAACACGGCGCGGGGCGCTTCCTGAGCCTTGGCGGGCAAGGGCAGCGCGGCTCCGGTGAGCAGCGCGCCGGTCATGCTGAGCACGGTGAAGATGTGCGCGGGTTTCATAAGTGAAGGGGTGGGTTGGCTGCGCTTAGTATACCTCGGATCAGCCGAATAGAAAACCCAATCCCTGCGCATCCTTTGCCAAGTAATGGGCATTATTAGCCCCTCCGCCACCCGGCTTGGGTGTGGCGCCGCCGGCCGCCCCGAACCTCAGGGCTTCCCGGCCGGGGCGTCCGCCACGGTGACGCGGATCAGGCCGCGCCACTCGTGGGCGGCGTAGCCGATGGCCTGGTTGGCCGGATAGAGCGCATTGAGCTTGGCGCGCAGCGCGGGCGATTGCTCGGCGGGGTCGCCGTGGCACACAAGGCAATTGGCGGTGGCGCCGAGCGGCTTGTACACGCGCCATTCCGGCGGTGCGGACGGGAACTCGACCCGCTGGACCAGCAAGGCGGAGGGCGCATCGCCATTTTCCATCTGTGAGCGGATGAGATCGAGGGCGAGTTGGTCAGCGGCGTCGGGGGCGTTGGCCGGGTTGCAGACCTTGAGGCTGGTGCGCTTCACGGCGGTGATGCGCGGCAGCCCAGCCACGGTGCCATGGGAGAGGGTCAGGGATTTCAGGTGGCAGACATCGACGGCCGCCTCCGGACTGTCCTTGGCGAGGGCGGCGGCGACTTCACGAACCAGCGTGACGGCCAGGCGGTTAATGGCGTCCTCGCCCACGCGGCGGACTGTGGCGACCTCGGGGGTGTCATCGTTGACGAAGCGGGCCTTCAGCGCGGGTCCGCCGTCGGCCGCGGCCCCCAAGGTGGCAAGGGCGGCGGTGAGGGCCAAGGTGGCGAGAAATCTGGCGCGGGGTTTCATGGGAGGAGGGGCGGGAAAAATCCGAGGGGACAATCGGAGGCCAGGCCGATGGTTTCCTGTTGGAAAATCATGGCGGCCGGCCGGAAAAAAGCGACGGGAAACCCCCTGGGGGGGATCAGTAGAAGGCATTGAGCAACCAACCGATCAGCGTCGTCCCGACCAGGACGACGGCGGAGAAGACGACCAGCAGGCGCACGGACATCACGCTGCGCAGCATCACCAACTCGGGCAGCGAGACGCCGACTGCGGAGAGCAGGAAGGCGAGCGCCGTGCCCAGCGGCACTCCCTTGGTCACCAAGGCCTCGAGCAGTGGGACGGTGGCATTGGCGCTGACGTAGAGGGGCAGGCCCACGAGCGAGGCCAGCGGCACCGACCAGGCGCCCGTGCCGGCGAAGATGCGCGCAAAGAATCCCTCGGGGACGAAGCCGTGCAGGCCCGCGCCGAGCACCAGGGCGACAAGCAGCCACGGGAAAATCTTGCGCAGGATAAACCCGCTCGTCCCGGCGGCATCACGCAACCGGGCGCGCCAGCCTACGGGCGGAGCCTCCGCGTCCTCGCCGGCCGGGGCGACCGCCCCGGGCACCAGCCAGCGTTCAGCGTGAAGCAGGGTGAGGACGAGTCCGCCGACGATGCCGAGGCCGACGCCGGCGGCCGTGTAGATGACCGCGAGCTTCCAGCCGAATGTGGCGGCCATGAGGGCGACGGCGATCTCGTTGACGAGGGGCGAAGTGATGAGGAACGCGAAGGCGACGCCGATGGGAAAGCGCGCCTGCACAAAGCCCAGGAAGATGGGCACCGAGGAGCAGGAGCAGAACGGGGTGAGGGCGCCGAAGGCGGCCGCGGCCGGGTAGCCGAGCAGCCGGCCGCCGGGCCGGTCGAGGCGCGCGCGGATGCGTGCCAGCGGCAGCGCGCCGCGCACGAGGGCCATGAGAAAGGCCACGATCGCGATGAGCACCACGATCTTTTGGAGATCGTAGACAAAGAAGTGCAGCGCGGCGCCCGCGCCCCGGGCAGCGTCGAGGCCGGCCAGCCGCACGGCGTGATCCGCAGTGAATTCAGCCCAGGTCCACATGGCGCTGGGAGGGTGCGCGGAGGATCGGGCCGCAGCAAGCCGTGGCGGCGGGTATCAGGAGCCCTTTCGCGGGAGCTGCCGCGCGCTGTTCCCCGCGCGGAGCCGCGCAGGGAAATCGCCGGGTGCCGCGGGCGACCGGCTCACACCCGGTCGAGCGCCTGGGTCAGGTCCCAGATGAGGTCCTCGTGGTTTTCGATGCCGATGGAGAGCCGCACCAGGTCGTCGGTGATGCCGCCGAGCAGCTTGTCCTCCGGGGTCAGCCCCGAGTGCGTCATCGCCGCCGGGTGCTGCGCGAGCGACTCGGTGGAGCCGAGCGACACGGCGAGGCGGAAGACCTTCAGGCTGTCGAGAAACGCGAAGGCCTCCTTTTCCCCGCCGCGGATGTAGAACGAGATCAGGGAACCGGGCCCGGTGTGCTGCTTCCGGTAGATGGCATACTCGGGGTCGTCCGGCGTGAGCAGGCCGATGTAGCAGACCTGGCGCACCTTGGGATGCGAGACGAGAAACGCGGCGATCAGCTGCGCGTTGCGCTGCTGCTGTTCGGCGCGGAGCTTCAGCGTCTCGAGCGAGCGCGTCAGGAGCCACGCGGTGTAGGGATTGGGCATGCCGCCGAGGAGGGCGCGGTGCTGCGCGATGGCGCCGAGCAGGGCGTCGTCGTTGGCGAGGGCCACGCCGCCGACCACGTCGGAGTGGCCGCCGATGAACTTGGTGGCGGAGTAGAGCACGATGTCGGCGCCGACCTTGGCGGGCTGGGCGAACACCGGGCCGGCCATGGTGTTGTCGACCATCACCAGGATGCGGCCGCAGGACCGGCCCGGGGCGGCGGGCGCGTGGCGCAGCGCGAGTTCCTTCATGCGGCCGATGTCGGTCAGCCGGTTGTTGGGATTCGCCGGGCTCTCGATGAAGATGGAGCGGGTGCGCGGCGTGATCAGCGGCGCTGCGAGGTCCGGGGCGGCGACGCCGGCCGGCACGAAATGGGCCGTGATGCCGAGGCGTTTCAGGAAATGGTGCACAAACGCGTCCGTGCCGCCATAGACCGGCGCGCAGACGATCATCTCGTCACCCGGGCTGTGGGTGGCCAGCAGGGTGGTGGCGATGGCGGCCATCCCGCTGGAAAAGCTGTAGGCGTCCTTCATGCCCTCCCAGAGGGCCACGCGGTCCTCGAAGATCTCGAGGTTGGGGTTGTTGATCCGCGAGTAGATCAGCCCCATCTCCCGGCGGGGCGGCAGCTTGCCCTCGCCGTGGGCCCAGGCGAAGAACTGCTTGCCGTCGGCGGCGTGCTTGAAGGCGAAGGTGGAGGTGAGGAACACCGGCGGCTTGACCGAGCCCTCGCTCAGCCACGGGTCGAAGCCGTAGCTGAGGGCCAGGGTTTCGGGGTGCAGGCGCGCGGCTTCCGCCTCGGTGAGTTTGGTCATGGGGATTTTTTGTTGGCCAAAGCATCACGCGAAAACCGAAAAATGTACACCCCGCGCCGGCCGCCGCCGGCACAAATTACGGCCACGGTCCGGCGGCAGTGCCGGGACCAACCTTGCGCCCGCCCGCCGGCGGGCCGGACTCAGGGCTTTTCGTCCGGCTTGGCCGGGCAGGTGCTCAGGCCGAAGGGCAGGTAGGCCGGGCAGAAGCGGACGATCCCGGTCAGGAGCGGCCCGAAGCCGATGAGGCCCCACCAGGACTTGAAGTAACAGCCCGCGCCGAGGATGGCGAGGCCGGCGAGGATGCGGATGATGCGGTCGAGGCTGCCGACGTTGGTTTTCATGAGCGTGTATTTTAGGGTGGAGGAATCAGGCCTGACAGGGAGATCAGCGGCGGGGCGGCGGGACGACGCGCCAGCCGGTGCCAAGCCAGTCGGCGAGGCTGCCGGTGTTGGCGGCCCGGATGCCCTCGGCAACGAGGAGACGGGCGGCGAAGCCGGAGCGCGCACCCGAAGCGCAGTAGAGCAGGACTTCGCGACCGTTCACCCGGGCGAGAAACGGCGCCCATTGGGCGCGGGTTCCGGTGAGATCGCTGAACGCAAGGAGTTTTGCGGATTGCGCGACACCATTGGCCCACTCCCCGGGCTCACGGACATCGACGAGGAGCGCCTCGCCGTTGCGGACGCGATGGGCGCACTCGGAGGGCGCGCAGCGAGGCACGGCGGTGAAGGCAGCTTTGACCATTTTGAAGAGATTCATGGCGTCGTATCGCATTTCTCGTCCGCCGGAGCCGGCCGGGCGTGTTTGCCGGCGTGGGTCATGTAGTAGATCAACGGCACGGCGAGCGGGCTGATGACGAGCGAGGCAATGGCGCCAAAGAGCAGCGAGATGGCGAGGCCCTGAAAGATCGGATCGGCAAGGATGACGAGACCGCCGACGACGACGGCGAAGGCGGTGAGCATCATCGGGCGAAAACGGACGGCGCCGGACTCGAGGCACGCCTCGGCGAGCGTGCGGCCGTGGCCAAGGCGGAGTTCGATAAAGTCGACGAGGATGATCGAGTTTCGCACCACGATGCCGGCGCCGGCCATGAATCCGATCATGGAAGTCGCGGTGAAGAAGGCGCCCATCAGGGCGTGGGCCGGCATGATGCCGACGAGCGAGAACGGAATCACCGTCATCACGATCAGCGGCGTGGCGTAGTTCTTGAACCAGCCGACCATCAGCATGTAGATCAGGATGAGCACGGCGGCGAACGCCAGGCCAAGGTCGCGGAAGACCTCAAGGGTGACCTGCCACTCGCCGTCCCATTTCATCGCGGGCTCATGGTCGTCGGTGGGCATGGTGGCATTGTAGATTTTGACGTCCTTTTGCGTGCCGCCAAAATCACGGCCGTCGAGCTGGGCGAGGTCATGATTCATCTTGAGAATCGCGTAGACCGGGCTTTCGACGAGGCCGGCGACGTCGGCGGTGACATAGGTCACGTTTTGGAGGTTCTTATGGTAGATGTTCCGCTCGCCCAGCGTGGGGACGACGGTAACCAATTCCCGCAGCGGCACGAGTGGCGCCGCGGGGTTCATCTCGGAGCGGACGGGCAGCGCCAGCAGATCTTCGGGCCGGGCGCGGAGCGCGCGCGGCAGTTCGAGGATGACGTTGACGTCTTCACGCTCGCGCGGGAGGTGCAGCAAGGTGACCGGATAGCCCTGCACGGCCAGCTGGATGGTGCGGGTAATCGCGCCCTCGGTGATGCCGTTCAGCGCGGCCTTCTCGGTGTCGACGCGGAGGATGGTCTTGGGCTGGAGGTCCTCGACATACCAGTCGATGTCCACGACGCCGGGGGTGGCGCGGTAGATGTCGCGGATCCGGGTGGCGAGTTTCAGCCGCGCCGCCTCGCTGGGCCCGTAGACCTCCGCCACGATGGTCTGGAGGACGGGGGGGCCGGGCGGGACCTCGGCGACGGCGACGGCGGCGCCGTAGCGGGCGGCGATGGCGGCGAGCCGCGGGCGGATGCGCTTGGCAATGTCGTGGCTCTGCGCGCGGCGCTCGTGCTTGGGGAGAAGGTTAACCTGGAGGTCCGCGACGTTGCTGCCGCGACGCATGAAGTAGTGGCGGACGAGGCCGTTGAAGTTGAAGGGCGAGGCGGTGCCGGCGTAAACCTGGTAGTCGCGCACCTCGGGCTCCGGGCGGATGGCGGCGGCCATTTCGCGGGCGACGCGGGCGGTCTGCTCGAGGGTGCTGCCCTCGGGCATGTTGAGGATGACCTGGAACTCCGACTTGTTGTCGAACGGGAGCATCTTGACCTTGACGGCGCCGAGACCGACGAGGCCCATCGAGCCGACGGTGGCGGCGGCGACCACGGCGAGGAACGCCCAGCGCCAAGACCGGTGCTCGAGCAGGGGACGCATGAAGCGCTGGTAGAGCCGGGTGAACGCGGTCTCGGGGATCGCCTGATCCGCAGCCTCCTCCTCCTCGGTCAGCGGCGCATCGACGAAGGCGGCGGCCCCGGCGGTGGGCTTGGCGTGCCCGCCCAGGAGTTTGAGCGCGGCCCAGGGAGTGACGGCGAAGGCGACCAGCAGGGAAAACAACATCGCGGCGCTGGAACCGATCGGGATCGGGCGCATGTAGGGTCCCATCAGCCCGCTGACGAACGCCATCGGCAGCACCGCCGCGATCACGGCCCAGGTGGCCAGGATGGTGGGGTTGCCGACCTCGTCGACGGCCTCGACCGCGATCTGGAGCAGGCGCTTGCGGCGGCAACTCGGCAGGCCCATGTGCCGGACGATGTTCTCCACGACGACAATCGCGTCATCGACGAGGATGCCGATGGAGAAGATCAGCGCGAAGAGCGTGATGCGATTGAGCGTGTAGCCATAGAGGTAGAAGACGAGCAGCGTGAGCCCGAGGGTGACCGGGATCGCGAGCAGGACGACGAGCGACTCGCGCCAGCCGAGGAACAGGAGGATGAGGATCGCGACCCCGAAGACGGCGAGACCCATGTGCAGGAGCAGCTCGTTCGACTTCTCGCTGGCGGTGGCGCCGTAGTCGCGCGTGACGGCGATCCCGATGTCCGCGGGGATCAGCGTGCCCTTGAACGAGTCGACCTTGGCCAGGACGGCGGAAACGACGTCGACGGCGTTGGCGCCGGGCCGCTTGGCGACACTGAGGGTGACCGCCGCCTGCTCGCCGGCGGCGTCGGCGCCACCCCGGCCAAAGAGCACGTAGTTGGCCGGTTCCCCGGGGCTGTCGCTGATCGTGGCCACGTCGCGCAGGAAAACCGGGCGGCCGCGGAAGACGCCGACCACGACGGCACCGACATCGCGGGTGTCGCGGAAAAACGTGCCGGTCTGCAGGAGGGTTTCCCGGTTGGCCGAGGATTGCGCGCCGGTGAACGCTTGGGCGTTGGCCTGCTGCAGCATCGGCACGAGGGAGCCGGGACTGAGGTTGCGCGAGGCAAGGCGCTGCGGATCCAGCAGCACGCGGATCTGGCGGCGGTCACCGCCAATGAGCGTGGTCTCGGCGACCTCGGGGAGAATCTTGATCGCATCGTCGACCTGGGCGGCGACGCGGCGGAGCAGGGCATGATCGTAGCGGGCGCTGTGGAACGTGAGCGCGAGGACGGGGACGTCGTCGATGGTGCGCGGCTTGACCAGCGGCTGGCCCGCGCCGAGCGGGATGCGGTCGAAGTTGGCCTGCAGCTTCTGGTTCAGCCGGACGAGTGCGGCCTCAAGGTTCGTGCCGACCTTGAAGCGGACGATGGTCATGTCGGCGCCGGGGGTGGCGGTCGAATAGAGGTATTCCACGCCGGGGATTTCCCAGAGGAGCTTCTCCATCGGGCGCGTGAGGCGATTCTCGACCTCCGGCGCGGTCGCGCCGGGCATGGCGACCAGCACGTCGATCATCGGGACCTTGATCTGCGGCTCCTCCTCGCGGGGCAGCATGAGCACGGCGAAGAGACCAAGCAGCAACGACGCGGCGACGATGATGGGGGTCAGCTTCGAATTGATGAAGAGCGAGGCAATGCGGCCGGCGAAACCGTATTTCGCCGGGTCGGGAAAGGGGGACGAAGGGGTGGCGCTCACGGGAGGATCTCCAGCGCCTGGCCTTCACTCAGGCCGGCCGGCGGCGCGACCACCACGCGTTCACCGTCATCAAGGCCGGCCAGGACCTCGACGCTGGGGCCGCGGGTGGCGCCGGTTTTGACGAGACGGAGGAGGGCACGGCCGTCGGCGCCGGCGACGAACACGCGCTCCAGCTGGCCGAGCGTGCTGACAGCCGCCGCAGGGACGAGCAGCGTGCGCACCGGGTTGCCGGTGATCGCCACCCGGGCAAACTGGCCCGAGTGCACGGTGGTGCCGGCCGGCACGGTGATCTTGGCGAGAACGGTGTGGGCATCGGCGTCGGCGGCGGAGGAGAGCTCGGCGAGCGGACCGGTGAAGCGGGCGCCGGTGGCCGGGATCTCGACGGAGAACGTGGTCCCGGCGGCGAGACCGGCGGCGAGGGAATCGGGCACGGCCGCCTCGACCTGAAAGTTGGAGGAGCCCTCGATTTCCAGCAGCGGGAGCCCAGGCGAGGCAAAGTCGCCGCTGTTGGCGAGCTTGCGGGAGACGACGCCGTCGAACGGGGCGCGGATGGTGGCGTAGCTGAGCATCGTTTCGGCTTCGCGGACCATGGCCTGCGTCATGCTGAAACGGTCCTCGAGGCTGCGGACCATGTCGGCCGTGCTGGCGCCCTTGGTCAGCAGGTCGCGCTCGCGGTCGAGGTCGCGGCGGGCGGAATTGAGCTGGGACTGGGCTTGGGCCACGCGCGCCGAGACCTCCCCGGCGGCGATTTTCACCAGGACTTCGCCGGCCTGCACCGGCTGGCCGAGGGTGACGGGAAATTCCTCAATTGCGCCCATGAGCTTGGCGGCAAGGACGGCGCGCTGCACGGGGCGGACGGTGCCGGTCACGTCGGTGAACGCGGCGAGGTCAGCGACATGGACGGTGGCGACGGTGACCTTGGCCACCGGCAGGCGGCCGGCGCCAGGGGCATCGGGTGTTTCGTGGCGGGAGCATCCGGCGAAGGCGGCGGCCGCCGCGGCAGCGAATAAGAGGGGGCGAACAGATTTCATGGTGTAGAGCCGGGTTCAGAGGGCGGGGAGGGGATCGAGGCCGAGGGCGCGGCGGAGGTCGACGACCGCGAGACGCTCGTCGGCCGCGGCGACCATGTGGCGGAGCCGGGCTTCGAGGAGCCGGCTTTCGGCGCCGATGAGGTCGGCGGTCAGGAGGGCCTGCTTTTCGAAGCGGGCGCGGGTGAGGGCAGCGCTCTCCTCGGCCTGCGCAACTGCGCTGGCCGAGACCGCGAGGCGTTCCACCGCGTCGGCATGGGCCAGGCGGGCCTGCTCGACTTCCAGGCTGGCGCCGAGGGAGGCCTTGCGGAACATCTCCTTCGCCGCGGCCAGCTCGGCCGTGCTCTGGCGAATCTTGCCGTTCGTCTGGCCGCCATCGAAGACGTTGAGGTCAAGGGTGACGCCGGCGAGCCAGCTGTCGGCATGGTGGTCGGTGGTCCAGCCCTGGTTGTATTGGTAGGTGGCGAAGGCATTGACGGTGGGGCGGTGGCCGCCCCGCGCGGCCTCGACCATGGCCTCGGCGGCGCGAACCCGGGCTTGGCCGGCGCGGAGTTCCGGGCGCTGGGAAAAATCACCGGTTGTGGGCACGGCGAGGCGGGTGAGAGCCGGATCCTCGTCGGGCAGTTCAATGCTGTCGCCGGTGGGCTCGAGCCCGAGGACGAAGCCGAAAGCCCGGGCGGCCAGCGCGGCGCCGTGCCGGGCGGATGAGAGGGTCTCGCGGGTTTGGGCGAGCTGCACCTCAAGGCTGAGGAGGTCGGCCTTGAGCATCTGGCCGGCCGCGTACCGGTCGCGGGCCACCGCGACCGAGGCCTCATAGGCGCGGACCCCGCCCTCGACGGCGGTGACGGCTTCGCGGGCCTTGCGGAGGTTGAGCGTGGCTTTGACGACCTCGGCGACGAGTTGCTGTTGCGCGCCGTGGAGATCAAGGCTGGCGGCCTCGGCGCCCGCGCGGGCGGCCGTGCGGCCGGCGGTGGCGCGGCCGCCACTGTAGAGATTGTAGGCCAGCGTCCCGCTGGCACTCAGATCGTCGACGTGTCCGGGGTGGTTGAAATCGAGGCCGAAGTTGAACGCGCGCTGGTTGAGGATGGAGCCAAAGGCCATCATCGGGTTGTTCGTGTCGGTGTAGTGACCGGCCAGCGAGAGCTGCGGCAGCCACGCGGACTGGGCCTGGTCGACGAGCGCCTGGGCGCCGTCGGCGCGCGCGCGCGCGGTCCGGGCGTCAGGGCTGTGTTCCAGCGCCGTGGCGACGGCGCGGTCGAGGGTCCAGGACTCGCCGCGAAGCGCCGGGAGGATCGTGCCGGCGAGCAGCAGGCGAAGGAGTAGGGGGCGCATGGCCGGAAGCTCAGGATTTGCGCCCACCCCAGTGGATGACGCCGTCGGCATCGAGCCAGCCGAGCTTGGACAGGACGATGCTAGGCGGGCAGAAGCCGGTAAAGGCGGACTGCAGGAGATTGAGGCCGGCGAAGCAGGTCAGCAGCAGCCACCAGGGGCTGACGAAGTGGGCGAGCGCCACGCTGACGAGGACGACGGTGCCGGCCATGGCCCGGATGAAGGATTCGATTTTCATAGTGATTTTTATTGCCTTATATGATCATATACGCATATAGTTTTGTCCGCGTCAAGTTTCTATTCCTCCCAAAATGAAGTCCCCCCGTTCCATGTCCCCCGACGCCCTGGCGCTGGTCGCCCGCCGGTTCGCCGTGCTGGCCGAGCCGATGCGGCTGCGGCTCCTGCACGCGCTGTTCGCGGGCGAAAAGAGCGTGAATGAACTCGTGGCCCTGACCGGCGGTACGCAGGCCAACGTGTCCCGCCACCTCCAGACGCTGGCGCAGGCGCACCTGCTGGCGCGGCGCAAACAGGGCCTGCAGGTCTTTTATGCCATCGCCGACCCCTCGATCTTCCAGCTCTGCGAACTGGTGTGCGGCAGCATGGAAAAGCAGCTGAGTCGCGAGGCGGGCGTGTTTGCGCGCTAGCCGCGAAACACCGCCTCAGATCTCGTAGCCGAGGCCCATCGGCTCCCACGTGGTGGCGACGACGCCCTTTTGGCCGAACTCGTCGAACCACTCGTGCACCCGGCGGCCGATGGCGCCGGTCTCGGTGCGGTGGAGGAACTCGTTCGTCGCGGGGTTGTAGGTGTAATCGCCCGCCCAGTCGCGGTGGTGGGTCGCGAGTGCGCTGACCGCCGCGACGATCTGTTCCGCCTCCGCGTTGGTGGTCGTGGGGTGGAGCGAGAGGCGCACCCAGCCGGGCTTCTCGGTCTTGTCCCCGCGGTTGAGCTGGTCGGTGATGGACCGCGAGTGCTCGGGGGTGACGTGCAGCAGGTAATGGCCGTAGGTGCCGGCGCAGGAGCAGCCGCCGCGGGCCTGGATGCCGTAGCGGTCGTTCAGCAGCCGCACCGCGAGGTTGTAATGCAGGCCGTCGATGTAGAACGAGACGATGGCAAGCCGGTCGCGGTGCTGGTCGGCGAGGAGGTGCAGGCCGGGGACGGCCGCGAGCCGGTCCCAGACGAGGTCCAGCAGCTCGTGCTCGCGGCGCAGGATGTGCTCCACGCCCATCGCCTCCTTCAGCCGGATGCAGAGCGCGGTGCGGATCGCCTGGGTGAAGCCGGGCGTGCCGCCGTCCTCGCGGGCCTCGACGTCGTCGAAATACTTGTGCCCGCCCCAGGGGTTGGTCCAGTCGACCGTGCCGCCGCCGGGATTGTCGGGCACGCGGTTGGCGTAGAGCTGCTTGCTGAACACGAGCACGCCGCTGGTGCCGGGGCCGCCGAGGAACTTGTGCGGCGAGAAGTAGATGGCGTCGAGGTGCTCGCCGGGCCGGCCGGCCGGGTGCAGGTCGATCGCGATGTACGGCGCGCTGGCCGCGAAGTCCACGAAGCACCACCCGCCGGCGCGGTGCATCAGCCCGGCGATCGCGTGGTACGGGGTGAGGATGCCGGTGACGTTGGAGCAGCTGGTGACGGCGGCGATCTTGACCGGCCGCGCGCGGTACTGGTCGAGCAGCTGCGCGAGGTGGGCGAGGTCGACGAGCCCGTCGGCGGTGGCGTTGATCACGCGCACCTCGGCGACGCTCTCGATCCACGTCGTCTGGTTGGAGTGGTGCTCCATGTGCGTCACGAACACGACCGGGCGCTCCGCCGCCGGGATCTGCACCTGGTCCTGGTACTTCTCGTGCACGCGCAGGCCGAGGATGCGCTGGAACTTGTTCACCACGCCGGTCATGCCGGACGCGTAGCAGATGATGGCGTCGTCCGCGGACGCATGGACGTGGGCCTTGATGATGGCCAGCGCCTCGTGGTAGGCGCGGGTCATGGTCGTGCCGGTGACGGAGGACTCGGTGTGGGTGTTGCCCACGAACGGGGCGATTTCCTCGCTTAGCATCTGCTCGATCGGGCCGAACATCCGGCCGCTGGCGGTCCAGTCGGCGTAGACGATGCGCTGGCGGCCGAACGGCGACTCAAAGTCCTGGTGGAGGCCGATGATGTTGGCCCGGAACGGCGCGAAGTACTCCTCGAGGCTCATGGGGTTGGGCGCGGAGCATGGGGGGCGACGGGGAAAATTCAACCGCCGCGCCGGCCGAAGGTGCGGGATTCGCCTCGCCCGGTGGCAACCTGGGCGCACTCGGCCCAATCCGCTTTATAACCTATTGGGTTATAAAGCGGGCTAAACCCCCGCGGTCGCGGAGGAAAAGGGACGTGGGGTGACAGGGCCCCGACGTGTCCGTCCTACTTCGCCAGATCGTAGAGCGCGTAGCCGGCGAAGAAATTCGGCAGCACCCGGCAGGGGGTACGCCAGTCGCCGAGCAGGTGGGCACGGCGGGTGACGGTGATGCCCTTGGCCGCGCAGAAGTGCTCGAAATCGGCGATGGTGACGGGATTGGCCGGCCGGCTCTCGAACCACTCGGTGGTGTAGACCGCGTTGCGCACCTTGCGGCCGCGGAGGAGGGCGTCGACGCGGTTTTTCCAGTAGCCGTGGTTGACGAAGCCGACGGTGACGGCGCGGCCGACGCGCAGCGCCTCGAGGATGACGCCGGTCGGGTCGTCCAGCTCCTGCACGGTGCGCGAGCAGATGACGCGGTCGAAATGCCGGTCGGGGAACTGCCGCATGAACGTGGTCATGTCGCCCTGGTAGGCGGACAGCCCGCGCCCGACGCAGGCGGTGATGCGGCGGAAGTCGAGATCCACGCCCACGGCCGCCGCCTCCTTGGTCTGCACGAGATAGTGGAGGAGTGCGCCGCGCCCGCAGCCGAGGTCCAGCACCCGCGAGGCGGGGTTCACCCACTCCCCGATGATCTCCATGTCCACCGTGCGTTTTTCGACGAGCTTGGTCATGGGGTGACGGAGGCGGAAATGGGGAAATCAGGAAGGCGGGAAAAAACCGCCGATCCCGAGGTCTCCGATGCCAGTTTTCCTGAGTTCCTCATTTTTAAATCGAGAAGTCCACCGCGGCGGCCGAGTTGCGCTCGAGGAAGGCGCGGACCAGCGCGTAGAGGTCGTCGGACTCGAGGAGGAAGGAGTCGTGGCCAAGGTCGGTGGCGAGCTCGGCGTAGCTGGCCGGCTTGCCGGCGCGCAGGAGGGCGAGGGCGATCTGGCGGTTCTGCTCGGGCGGGAAGAGCCAGTCGCTGGTGAAGCCGACGATCAGCGACTCGGCCTGCACGGGCGCGAAGGCGGCCTCGAGCGAGCCGTAGGCGTGAGCCAGGTCGAACTGGTCGAGCGCGCGGGTGATGTAGAGGTAGGAGTTGGCGTCGAAGCGGTTGATGAACGCCTGGCCCTGGTGGCGCAGGTAGCTCTCGACCTCGAATTGGACGTCGAAGTTGTAGGTCTCGCCGTTCGCCGGGTTCTTCTTCCGCCGGCCGAACTTGCGGTCCATCGAGGCGTCCGAGACGTAGGTGATGTGGGCCATCATGCGCGCGATCGCGAGGCCGACGCGCGGGCCGCCGCCCTTCGGGTAGTCGCCGCGGTTCCAGTCGGGGTCCTGCATGATCGCCTGCCGGCCGACCTCGTTGAAGGCGATGGCCTGCGCGCTCTCGCGCGAGGTGGTGGCCATGGCGAGCACGCGCCGCGTGAACAGGGGAAACTCGATCGCGAACAGCAGGGCGGTCATCCCGCCCATCGAGCCGCCGATGACGGCGTGGAGCGAGGCGACGCCGAGGTGGTCGAGCAGGAGCTTCTGCGAGCGCACCATGTCGAGGATGGTGACGAACGGGAAGCTGATGCCGTAGGTCCGGCCGGTGGCGGGATCGGTCGAGGACGGGCCGCTGGAACCGACGCAGCCGCCGAGGACGTTGGCGCAGACCACGAAGAACCGCGAGGTGTCCACGGCCTTGCCGGGGCCGATCAGGTTGTTCCACCAGCCGGGCTTGCGGTCGTCGGCCGAGTGGACGCCGGCGCAATGGTGGTCGCCGCTGAGCGCGTGGCAGATGAGGATGGCGTTGTCGCGCGTGGCGCT
Organism: uncultured Opitutia bacterium; assembly: GCA_903872505.1. Classification (GTDB taxonomy): domain Bacteria; phylum Verrucomicrobiota; class Verrucomicrobiia; order Opitutales; family Opitutaceae; genus Opi-474. The sequence continues at coordinate 49,104 of CAIQKV010000086.1, read as the reverse complement.
GAGCGTGCCGTAGGTCTCGTAGCGGAGCGTGAAGCCGGGCAGCACCTGGCCGCTCTTGAAGGTGAACGGCGACGCGCAAACGAAGTCCCGCGGCGCGACGAGGCCGAGCTCACCGGGCGCAAGGGAGCTGAAGGCGGGCTCGTTTTCCTCGGGGTCGGTCATACGAGAGGGGAGATGATTGCGGCGGCCGGGCGCGAGACAAGGGCCGCGGATGTCATTATGACAAGGGTTGGGGGTCGGGCGGGGCTTTGACCCGCGATGCGGTTTGGCTGGCGGTTCGGGGACCGGCCCGACTCAGGTTTGCGCGGCGGCGCTGACGGCCTCGTCCATTTCCTCGTTGGAAAAGACGGCCTGCACGTCCTCCTGTTCTTCGAGCGCATCGTGAAGCTTGAACAGGGTCCGGGCGACCGCGACGTCGGTCACCGGCATGGTGGTGACAGGGATGTACGCAATCTCGGCGCTGTCGGGCTTGAGGCCCTTCACCTCGAGCGCGTGGGAGACCCGGTCGAAGGCATGGATGCTGCAGCGGATCTCGAAGCCCTGCTCGCTCGTGATGACGTCGTCGGCGCCCGCTTCGAGCGCGATCTCCAGGAGGGCGTCCTCGGTGGTCTTGTCCTTGGTGAGCAGAAACTGGCCGGCATGCAGGAACTGGAAGGCGACGGCGCCGGTGCTGGCGAGGTTGCCGGCGTGGTGGGCGAAGGTGGAGCGGGTTTCCTGGGCGGCGCGCGCCTTGTTGTCGGTCAACGTCTTGACGATGAAGGCGACGCCGCCGGGGCCGTAGCCCTCGTAGGTGATTTCCTCGAACACGACGCCGGGCAGCTCACCCGTGCCCTTCTTGATGGCGCGGTCGACGTTTTCGACGGGCATGTTGGCGTCGCGCGCCTGCAGCAGCAGCGTGCGCAGGCGGGCGTTGGCGCCAGGATCGCCGCCGGACTTGGCGGCATTGGTGATGTCCCGCGAGAGGCGGGAGAACACCTTGCCCTTGCGCGCGTCGGTGACCGCCTTCGCGCGTTTGACTTTGGACCATTTGTTGTGGCCGGCCATGGGGAAAAAAATGAAAGGAGAAAGGTGAAAGAAGAAACAACGGCCGCGGCGGGAGTTTGCGGCCCCGCCGGGCATTTCCGGGCTATTTTTTCGGCTTCTTGGGCGTGACGTTCTTCATCGGCTTGCCGGCGAGGGCGGCGGCGTCCTCCATGGCGATCCCGGCGGGCGAGGCGACGTCGCCCTCGTCCTTCATCCGGTTGATGACGAGCTGCTGGACGATGGTGAAGACGCCGTTGACGGTCGAGTAGAGGGCGAGCGCGCAGGAGAAGGTGTAGCAGAACAGCGTGAAGATCCAGGGCATGAACTTGAGCATCTTGGCCTGGGCGTTGTCGACCGACGGCTGCGGCGTGAGGCGCATCTGGATGATCATCGTGGCGCCCATGAGGATCGGCATGATGTTGATGGGCAGGCCGAACACGTGGCCGACCGTGTCGGCGGACGCGAGGTCGGGGGCCCAGAGGAAGGGCGAGAACCGCAGTTCCGCCGCGCTGCGCAGCATCTGGAAGAAGCCGAAGAAAAACGGCATCGTGATCAGGATGGGGATGCAGCCGCCGAGCGGGTTCACCTTGTGCTGCTTGAAGAGCTCCATCGTGGCCGCCTGCAGCTTCTGGGGGTTGTCCTTGAATTTTTCGCGGACGGCCTGCATCTCGGGCTGGATCTTCTGCATGCGCTTGGCCGAGCGGGAGGCGGCGAGCGTGAAGGGCAGGAAGACGACCTTCAGGATCAGCGTGGTGACGATGATGGCGAGGCCCCAGTTCGGGAGCGACTTGTGCACCCAGGTCATGAGCGTGAGCAGGAGCTGGCTGAAGAACTTGAAGAAGCCGAACTGCATGACCTTGTCCTGGTCGGCCTTGAACACGTCCGAGTTGGACAGGCGGCGGTATTCCTTCGGGCCGACGTAGAAGCTGAGCCCGAGGGTCGCCTCGCCGTGCGCGGCGAGCGGCTTGAGGTCGAACTGCGCGGCGCCGGAGAGCCCGTAGGCGGTGTGCTGCGTGTCCGGCGCGGCGGGGAGCAGCTTGACGCGGTTGGTGATCAGGCCCGCGCCGGGCTGGTCGGGCGTGAGGATCCCGGCGAAGAACTGGTTGTCGACCGAGGCCCACGCGACCGGGCCGGGGCTGGCGAGGGAGGACTTGGTCTCGCTGGCGCCGATGCCGAGGATGCCGCTGCCGCCGTCGAGCTTGCTCCGGAGGATGAACGTCTGGCTGTTGCCGTCGGAGTAGCCGGTGGAGACGATCTGGCCGTAGACGGTGTCGCTGACCGGGGCGGCGGTGCCGAGGCTGAGCGCGAAGCGCGCCAGCGAGGCGGGCTTGTCGGTGAGGTTGCGGAACGTGGTCTCGTTCCGGATCTGGTAGGGGTCGTGCTTGGCGTCCGGGGTCGCGACGAGGCTGTAGCGGCGCGTGACCTCAAGCTGCGCGCCGAACACGGCGCGGTAGACAACCTCGGTGGCGCTCGCCGAGACGAGCTCGAAGCCGGTGTTGCGGTCGAGGCCGGGGAAGTCGACGAACGCGAGCATCGGGTCGGTGTGCACCGCGTTGAAGACATAGGACGCGGGATGGCCGAGCTCGGCGGGAAACTTCCGCAGCGCGACGTCGCGGATGGCGCCGCCGAAATTGGTGAAGTGCACCGTGATGTACTCGTTCTCGAGGGTGGTGACGGCGGCGGCGGAGACGTCCTTGGCCACGGCGGTGAACGCGGCCGGGCCGGTGCCGGGGGCGGCCGGCGAGCCGGGCACGTTGGCGGCGCCGGTGGCGGCATCGACGGACTTCACCACGGCGGTGCTCACCGGCGGGGGCGTGGCCGGCGGCGGCGGGGCGTATTTCTGGCCCAGATAAAGGCTCCCGAATGCCGCGATGATGAGCAGGGCGCCGATGATGGTGTTCTTTTTGTCCATGAAAAAGGGGAGGGGTGAGCGGGCAGTGATCAGCCTTCAGCCGGAGTGGCCTTGGCGACCCTGACACAGGAAAATTCGCCGCGGGCGCCGCGCGCCGGCACCGGGTCGAAGCCGCCCGGGTGCAGCGGCGTGCACTTCACGAGGCGGCGGGCCGCGAGCAGGGTGCCCCGGAGCGCGCCGTGGGTGCGCACGGCCTCGGCGGCGTAGTGCGAGCAGGTCGGGGAGAAGCGGCAGCCGCAGGCCGCGCCGAAGACCGCCGGCAGGACCGGCGACAGCGTGCGCTGGTAGAGCCAGATCAGGCCGAGCAGGGCCGACGCCGGCAGGCGAAAGACACGGGCGGCAAGGGACGGGCGCTCAGGCATGGGCGGAGGGGGCGGGCGGGAAAAGTTTGCGGCAGGCGTCGGTGAATTTCTGCGCCAGGGCGGGGTAGTCGAGCCGATTGACCGCGGCCCGCGCAACCAAAAGAAGGTCGGAACCGGCCGGCACCAGGGTCTGGTGCTCCCGGAAAACCTCGCGCAGGCGGCGCTTGGCGCGGTTGCGCTGGACGGCGCCGCCGACCGAGGCGATCGAGGCGACCACGCCGACGCGCGGAAGGTCGGACGGGGCCGGCGCGGCGGCGCGGCGGAAAAACCAGACGGTGAAGGCCCCGCAGTCGATCCGGCGGCCCTGCTCCCGTACGGTGCGAAAATCACCCGGGCGCCGCAAATGCTGCTCAGGGCGGAAGCGCATGAGGACGCGGCTCGCGCAGGCGCGCGGGGTCAGACCACCGTCAGGCGCTTGCGGCCCTTGAGCCGGCGGGACTTGATGACCTTGCGGCCACCACGGGTGGCCATGCGGGCACGATAACCAATCTTGCGGGCGCGCTTCTTGCGGTGTGGGCGGAATGTGGGTTGCATGACTTTTGAAGAAAAAGAGGGTCAGAGGTGCCCGACGCCGGGAGGGGTGTCAAGGGCTGGGTTTATGGGATGTTTAGCCCGGTTTGTAACGCCTTCGTGGATCCGGCGCGAAATGCCCGTCAGCGCCGCCAATCGAAGGACACGAGCAACGCCTCGCGCCGTTGCAGGCGGGCGTAGCCCAGGGCTGCTTCCGCCGGGGCGAGAATCGTCGTCAGGAGGTCGTCCACGACGAGCCGGCGGCGAGCCATGAGGTCGAGCGCCATGGTCACGTCCCCCGCCTGATGGTCGTGGGGAAAAAGGAGGTGGTACTCGCCGCGGGCACAGGTCTCGTAGCTGAGCGGCATGGGCTCGGCATAACTGCCTTGCACGACGATGCGCGCGGACCCGGAGGAGGGTTCCCCGGGCGTCGGCGGCCGGCCCAGCGGGATTGCCTCGTTGAGCACCGGCGCCACCCCCGTGGCGTCCACCACCACGTCCGCCCCGGCGCCCAGCAGGGGCGCGAGATCCGCCGCGAGCGACTGCGTGATGCGGACGGCGGTGAGGCCGCCGGCCCGGGCGAGTTCCACTCGCGCCGGATCGCGGTCGGCGGCGAACACGCGGGCGCCCGCGGCGTGGTGCAGGCGGGCCGCGAGCAACCCGATGGGCCCGAGCCCGACCACCGCGACGGTTTCACCGGGCTGCGCGGTGGCGGCGCGCACGCCGTGGCCGGCGATTGCGACGAGCTTCGTCAGGCTGCCCGCCAGCGGCGCCACCCCGGCGGGCAGCGGAAAGACGTTGGCGGCCGCGTGCACGGAATGGGCCACATGCGCGCCCCAGCACACCGCATGGCTGCACCGCCGGCTGCCCCCGGGGACGAACACCGTGGTACCCGGAAGGAGGGAAACGCCCGGCCCGGCCTCGAGCACCTCCGCCGTGGCGGTGTAGCCGGGAATCACGGGGAACGCGGGCATCCGCCCCTGCCGGCCTGAAAACACCCGGAGTTCCGTGCCGGGACTGACGGTGGAAAACAGGGTGCGCAGCAGGACTTCGCCCGGGCCCGGCGCGGGAATCTCGGTTTCGCCCAGCGTGACCTGGCCGGGTGAGGTGAACAGCAGGCACGGGGTCTTCACGGCATAGGACTACCGGACTGTGCGGGCGGGTCCAAGCCGGGATTATTCCTCCGCGGCCGGGGGCGGGGACGGCGGAACCTGCTTCGGCCGGAGCCGGCGGCCGCGCCGGGCGTCGATCTCCTCGATCTCGGGCTCCGGGATGCGCGTGAAGGCGATGCGCATCGGCGCGTACGCGGTGGCGCCGTGCGCGCCGCCGAAGTAGACGGAGTTCTTCCCAAAGGTCTGGTTGAGCGTGTCGACGGCGCCGAGCAGGCGCGTGCGGCTGGATTCCTTGGCGGCCTCGAAGAGGTCGGCGGTGTGCAGGTCCGAGGCGAGCAGGCGGTCGAGGATGACGCCGACCTGCAGCGGCGCCTTGGCCGAGTGGGCCTTCGGCCGGCGGGCCCAGAGCTGGTTCAGCACGTGCGTGAAGTGAAGGGTGTCCTGGGTCTCGTTGAAGCGCAGGTCGTCGTTCCACTCCGTGGCGTCGCGGTAGCTTACCGCGAGCCGCAGCCCGCCGGCGTAAAAACCCTCGTGGCGCAGCCGCATCGCAGCCTTTTGCAGCAGGCGGTGGAGCACGGCGAGCGCGGCGGGGGCGTTGCGTTTTTCCGGGGAGAGCACGGCGCTGTGGCCGATGGTGCTGTGCTTCACCGGCTCGCGCTCCTGCACGCCGCCGTGCAGCCAGTCGTGGAACCGGGCACCCTCGACGCTGCCCCAGATGCTGCGGAGCCGGGCGCTGTCCGCGGCGTAGAGCTTGGCGACGTTGTCGATCCCGGCGGCGCGCAGGCGCTTTTCCATGTTTTCGCCGATGCCGGTGAAGTCGCCCAGCTCGATGCCGAGGATTTTTGCGGGAATGTCGGCCTCGTCGAGGAGGACGAGCCCGTCGGGCTTCATGATGTCGGAGGCGAGCTTGGCCAGGAACCAGTTCGGGCCGATGCCGATGGAGCAGCGCAGGCAGCGGCCGACTTGGGCGTAGATCTTCGCGCGGATTTCCTCGGCGACGCGGAGGGCGCGTTTCGGCTCGGCGAGCACGCCGGACAGCTCGCACTCGAGTTCGTCGATAGACTGGATCTTTTTCACCAGCGCGAGGGACTCGACGACCTCCTTCAGCCGGCGGTGGTACGCGATGTACACCTCCGGGCGCGCCTCGACGACGGTGATGCCGGGGATCTGCCGGCGGGCCTCCGCGACGCGGCAATTGCGCTTCAGGCCCAGTTGCTTGGCCTCGAGGCTGACCGCGATGGCGCCCGAGGTCTCGGCCAGGACCGGCACGACGATCAGCGGCTGCCCGCGCAGCTCCGGCCGCTCCTGCTGCTCGACGGAGGCGAAGAAGGAATTGAAGTCGATGGCGAGGGCGCGGAGCACGCAAAAATTCTCCACCGGACCGGGAGGCTGTCAAATGGCGCGAGGCGGGGCGGCAGCGCGCCGCCCGCGGTTTTCAGCTGATCAACAGCAGGCGCGGCAGCTGGCCGGGAAGGTTTTCCGGGGCGCGGTGGACGCACGGCGGGACGGGGCTGCCGGGGTAGTCCACGGCGATGCGCCAGAGATGGCCGAGCCCGAAGCCAAACGGCTGCGCCTGCGGGGCGGCAACATAGTGGAGGTCGTAGCAGTGCTCCCGCAGGAATTCGAGAAACTCGCCGTTGTCGGGTCCGCCGAAGCTGCGCAGGAGCTCCGCCCGGATTTCGGGAACATCCACGCAGCGCCGGGCCTCGTCGTTGCGCAAGCCCTCGGAGGCGGCGCCCGTGTAGGTGCAGAGGTAGGTGTCGGTCGGCACCGTGGCGCTGTCGGCGTGAAAGGAATAGACGTCGGTGGACACCGCCCCCGGGGCCTCGTCGCGGGGGTAGCGCCGGATGCAGTCGAGGACCGGGGCGAGGCCCAGCGCGCGCAGGCGCTGCAGGTCCGCGATGAGCCAGGCCACGGCGGCGCGGCCCGCGGGGCCCACCGGCAGCGCCTGGAGCCGCGCGTCGTCGAGCGTGACGATGTCCTCGCCGGCGCCCAGCTGAGCCACCACCGCGCGGAAATCGCCGTCGAGGGTCCGCGGCCAGCAGAGCGCGTTGACGCCGCCGCCGAACGGCGTTGTCACCAGTTCATCAAAGCTGTGCACCACCCGGACACGGGAATAGCCAGACGGCGGATGGAACGGCGGCGGGGTCATTCGGGTTGTATCGCGAATTTCGGGCCTCCAACCTCCAAGGTCGAACACCGAAACACGTCCCTGCACCCCATGAGCAATCAGCAATCCAAACCGGTCATCGGCATTATCGATTGGGCGAAGGCGCCCGTGAGTGAGGCGGAAAGCCTGATTGAGCGGGAGGTGATCGGAGACGCAGCGGACGTGAGGTACTACCTCTGCCACAGTGACGCCGACTTTACGGAGGAGATCTGCTCAGCCCACGCATTGATCGTCTGGCACAACACGCCGGTGACCGCGACGGGCATCGCCCGGCTGAAGAATTGCCGCGTGATCATCCGCAACGGAGTCGGCTTTGACTCCGTGGATGTGAAGGCGGCGCGGGCCCGGGGCATCCCGGTCTGCAACGTCCCCGACTACGGCACCGAGGAAGTGGCCGATCACTCAATCGCGCTCGCCTTGGCGCTGTGCCGCCAACTTTTCCCGCTCGACGCGGAGGCGAAGCGCCTGGGTTGGACCATCCGGGTGGAAAAGAATCTCCGGCGCTTGCGGGAACTGACCTTCGGCATCGTGGGCCTGGGTCGCATCGGCACGGCGACGGCGCTGCGCGCCAAGGCGCTCGGCTTCCGGGTCCGTTTCTTCGATCCGTATCTGGCGAACGGCGCCGACAAGGCGATTGGCGTTGAGCGGGTCGCCACGCTGGCGGAGCTGTTGCGCGGCGCGGACGTGCTCTCGGTGCATTGCCCGCTCAACGCCGAGACGCATCACCTGATCGCGGCGCCCGAGCTGGCGCTCCTGAAGCCGTCGGCGTTCGTCGTCAACACGGCCCGCGGCGCCGTGATCGAGAAGGCGGCGCTGCTCGCGGCTCTGCGCGGCGGGCGCCTGGCCGGCGCGGGGCTGGACGTGGTCGAAAACGAGCCCCTCCGGACGGCGGAGGAGGCGGCGACGCCGAACCTGGTGGTCACGTGCCACGCCGCCTTCTGCAGCGTTGAATCGAAGATAGAAATGCGCCGCAGCTCCGCCCGGATCGCGCGCACGGCGATCCTCGGCGAGGCGCTGTACAACGTGGTCAACTAAGGGCCGGACGCCGCACGGTCTTCTCCAACCCGCCTGACCGGTTTCCGCCCGCCCGCCGATGAGCAGACTCGAGCTGAAAGTGCCGCCGGTTGTCGTGTGGATCGCGGTGGCGTTGCTCATGTGGCTGGGCGCGCGGCGGGTCCCGCTGCTCGGAATTGCCTGGCCGCAGCGGCAGGGCGTTGCGCTGGGCGTGGCGGTGGTCGGAGCCGGCATCGCCGTTTTGGGAGTCAGGGCGTTTCGGCGGGCGAAAACCACCGTCAATCCCCTGCACCCGGAAACAATGTCGGTCCTCGTGGTCGGCGGCATCTATCGCGCCACGCGGAATCCGATGTATCTCGGGATGCTGCTCACGCTGACCGGCTGGGCCGTCTGGCTCGGGGATATCACGCCCTGGCTGCTTTGGCCGGGCTTCATCGCCTACCTGAACCGGTTTCAAATTGCGCCGGAAGAACGGGTGCTCGCGGCCATGTTCGGAGACGACTTCGAAATGTATCGCTCGCGCGTGAGGCGGTGGATCTAGTCTCCGCCTCCCTTCCCCATGCCCTGCATTATCGGAATTGTCCTGGCGCTGGCGGTAGCGCTCTTTGCCCGGGTGGTCGGCTTTGACCGGGATCGGGCGTTTTATCCGACGGTGTTGGTGGTCATTGCGGTCTTATACGGACTCTTTGGCGTCATGGGTGGGTCGACGCCGGCATTATTGGCCGAGTGCGGCTTCGGTGCGGTGTTTTTGGTCCTCGCCGTACTGGGTTTCAAGTATTCGGGATGGTTGATCGTGGCGGGCTTGGCGGGGCATGGCGTGTTCGATTTCTTTCACCCCCATCTCGTTACCGACCCGGGCGTGCCGTTGTGGTGGCCGCAATTTTGCCTGTCCTACGACGTCACCGCGGCAGTCTTCCTGGCCTGGCTCTTTTTGACGAAAAGAGGCGCCCCGGTGCGTGGAGCGTGATCGGACCCAAGATCGAGGATCAGGCTTTGGGGCTCAGGCGCGGGCAACGGAACCAGCCGGCCGCTCACCACGCGTAGGCCTCGGGGGCGGAGCCGCCGGGGCCGGGGAAGATCTCGTTGAGCTGGCCCAGGGTCTCGGGCGTCAGCTTGAGTTCCAAGGCGCGCAGGGCGCCGCTGAGCTGGTCCAGCGTGCGCGGGCCGATGATCGGCGCGGTGACGACGGGCTGGGCGAGGAGCCAGGCGAGGGCGACATCCCCGGGCGCGGCGCCGAGTTTTTGGCAGAGCGCCTCGTAGCGCTCGAGTTGCGGGCGCTTGGCGTTGACCTGTTTCTCGAATTCCGGCGTGGAGGCGCGGCGGCCCCCGGCGGTCTTCGCCAGCGCGCCGCCGAGCAGGCCGGCGCCGAGGGGGCTCCACGGGATCAGGCCAAGGCCGAAGTGCCGGCAGGCGGGGATGACCTCGAGCTCGATCGTGCGGCTGGCGAGATTGTAGAGGCTCTGCTCGCTGACGAGGCGCGGCTGCGAGCGGAGGTCGGCGGTCGTGCACGCCGCGGCGAGGTCCCAGCCGGCGAAGTTGCTCGAGCCGACGTGGTAGATCTTGCCCTGGCGCTGGAGCGTGGCCATCGCGCCCTGCCACTCGTCCATGGGGCACGTGCGGTCGACGTGGTGCATCTGGTAAAGATCGATGTGGTCGGTCTGGAGCCGGCGCAGGCTGGCCTCGCAACCGCGGATGATCTTGCGCGCGCTGAGACCCCGATCGAGGTTCGGATCGGGCCGCGCCGGGAGGTCCATCGGGCCGAAAACCTTCGTGGCGAGCACCACGAAGTCGCGCCGGCCGCCACCCTGGGCGAACCAGCGGCCGATGATGTTCTCGGTGACGCCCTCGCCGCGCTTGCGGCCGTAGACGTCGGCGGTGTCGAAGAAATTGATGCCGAGCTCGACGGCGCGGTCCATCAGCACGAAGGCATCGGCCTCGCTCGTGAACGGGCCGAAGTTCATGGTGCCGAGACAGAGGCGGGAGACGGAGAGGCCGGAGCGGCCGAGGTGGGTGTAGTGCATGGGGGTGTCGGAAGGCGGGTGACGGCTGACGTGTTAGGGGTGATGGTTTCCGAAGGCAACCGTGCGGAGCGAAGGAGGGGACCCATGAACCACCGAGTCACGGGCTGCGCCAATTTCAGTTCGCGTCCCGGATTTCGCTGTGATGGCTCTGGGTATGCGCATCGCGGTTTTCTCCGACACCCATGACCGGTATCCCCCGGGGCTGCCGGCGCGGATGAAGGGCGCCGACGAGATCTGGCACCTGGGCGATGTCTGCGCGCCGGAGACCCTGGAGGAATTTGTGCGGCTCGGGCCGCCGCTGCTCGTGGTGCAGGGGAACTGCGACACGGATGTCACCTGGCCGCTCGCGCTCGACCTGGAGCGCGAGGGCGTGAGGTTCCTGCTGACGCACATCCCGCCGGCCCAGGCGCCGGCGGGGTTCGCCGCCGTGCTGCACGGGCACACCCATGTGCCGCGCGACGAGGTCCTGGGCGGGGTGCGCTGGCTCAACCCGGGCTGCATCACGCGGCCGCGGGGCGACGCGGCGCGGAGCTTTGCCTGGCTGACGGTCGGGCGCGGGAAGTTGACGAGCTGGGAACTCGTGCGAGTCTAGCCCGGACGATGAGCGAGGAGCAGCAGAATTTGTTCGGCGTGTTTTCCCCGGCGCCCGGCGTGCATCGCGCGCCGCCGGTCGAGGGCGGCATCGTGTTTGAGCGCAGCCCGCGGGCGCGGAACTACCGGCTCACGCTGCGGCGCGACGGCACGGCGGTGGCGGTCATCCCCGCGCGCGGCTCGGTGCGCGAGGCCGAGCGGTTTGTCGAAAAACACCGCGACTGGCTCGACCGCGCCCGGGCGCGGCAGGCGAAGCGCCCGCGCGGGGCCGAGGTGTGGACGCTCGGCACGCACGTGCTCTGGCGCGGCGAGATGACCGAGATTCGGGCGGCGACGCTGCCCCCTTTTCTTGTCCCGGGCGATCAGCCGGCCATTCGCCCGCAAGTCTGCCTGGCCGCCGACGTTTTTCGGGTGCCGGCCCTGGAGGGCGACCTGCGGCCGACGCTGGAGGCGCATTTCGCCCGGCGGGCGAAGATCGAGCTGCCGGCGCGCGCCTGGGAACTCTCCGCGCTCGTGCGCGTGGAGGTGAAGCACGTGACCGTGCGCAACCAGCGCTCGCGCTGGGGCTCCTGCTCCGCGGGCGGCACGATCTCGCTCAACTGGCGGCTCGTGCAGACGCCGGAGTTGGTGCGCGACTACATCATCCACCACGAGCTGATGCACCTCCGCGAGATGAACCACTCGGACCGCTTCTGGGCGCGGGTGGAGGAGGTCTGTCCCGCCTGGCGCGAGGCGGAGCGCTGGATCAAGCGCAACGGGAGTTTGCTGGGGCTGTGAGGAGACGGATTTTTTAAGGGGGAAGCCAGGAAACCATGAAGCAGAGAGAGGGTTTGCTCCCGGTGGCGAAACCCTCCGTTCTCTCGGTTGCCTCCGGTTGAATTTTCACCGTTCCCTTTCTCCCATGAGCCAGACCCCGCGCATCATCCCGATCCCCGTTTCGTGCCGCCTGACCGGTGGCGCGCCTTTTCCGCTCACGGAGAAAACCGTGGTCGCGACCGGCGGCGAGCCGGCCTTGCGGGGCGTGGCGGCGCAGCTGGCGAAACTGCTGGGCATCGCCGTGGCGGAGTCGGCGCCGGCGGGGGGCAATGTCATCACGCTGCGCCTCGATGCCGCGCTCGCGGCCAAGCTCGGCGCGGAAGGCTACGAGCTGACGGTCACGGCCGGTGGCGTGGCGATCCGCGGTGGCAGTGCGGCGGGGGTTTTTTACGGGATGCAGACGCTGCGGCAGCTGCTGCCGCCGGACATCGAGCGCTTCGGCTGGCGCGCGGGCGGCGGCGGGCTGACGGTGGCCGCGCTGGAGATCGCGGACCGGCCGCGCTTCAGCTGGCGCGGCTCGCTGCTCGACGTGAGCCGGCATTTTTCACCGGTGGCCGAGGTCAAGCAGTACCTCGACACCCTTGCGCTGCACAAACTCAACGTCCTCCAGTGGCACCTCGTGGACGACCAGGGCTGGCGCATCGAGATCAAGAAGTACCCGAGGCTCACGAGCATCGGCGCGTGGCGCGACAGCACGGTCCGCGTGGGGGACGAACCCAACCTCGACGACATCCCGCACGGCGGGTTCTACACCCAGGACGAGATCCGCGAGGTCGTGGCCTACGCGGCGGAGCGGTTCATCACGGTGGTGCCGGAGATCGAGCTGCCGGGCCACAGCTCCGCGGCGCTGACGGCGTATCCGCAGTTCGGCAACACCGACGCGCCCGGCTACGCGCCGAAGGTACAGTCGCGCTGGGCGATTTTTCCCGAGACCTACGCGCCGAAGCCGGAGACGCTGGCGTTCCTGGACGACGTGTTCCGCGAGGTGCTCGCGCTGTTCCCGAGCAAGTTCGTCCACATCGGCGGCGACGAGGCGATGAAGGACCAGTGGGAGGCGTCGCCGACGACCCGGGCGTTCATGCACGCGAACGGCCTCAAGGACGGCCACGAGCTGCAGAGCTGGTTCATCCGCCGCACGGAGAATTTTCTGGCGCAGCACGGCCGCCGGCTGATCGGCTGGGACGAGATTCAGGAGGGCGGCCTCGCCCCCGGCGCGGCGATGATGGCGTGGCGCGACGTGAAGTGGGCGATCGAGGCCGCGCGGCTCGGGCACGACGTGGTGATGGCGCCGACGTCGCACACCTATTTCGACTACACGGAGGGCACGGCGGAGGAGGAAGGCGGCGCCATCGGGGCGCAGACATCGCTCGAGAAGGTGTACTCCTTCGATCCCATCCCGGCGGAACTCGAGCCGGCGCACCACGGGCGCGTGCTGGGGGCGCAGGGCCAGCTGTGGCGCGAGCGCATGCCGAGCCTGCCCGTGGTCGAGCACCGGGCCTTCCCGCGCCTGAGCGCGCTGGCCGAGGTGGTGTGGTCGCCGGTTGGGCGGAAGAATTATGCGGATTTCCGCGCGCGGCTCGGCTGGCTGCTCGCGCGGCTCGACCGGCTGGGGGTCAGCTACCGCCGTCCGCGGGCCGCCGCGGTGCCCGCTCCGAACCCGATGTCACCGCCGCATGCGTGACCGGCCCAATGTCACCTAATAGGTGACATGGCACCGGGCGCAATTTTCGGAGCAGGGCGGGTCTTTGACCCGCCCGGCGTTTCTTACCGGAAATCGATCAGTTCCACATCGAAGATCAGCGTGGCGCGCGGCGGGATGACCGGCGGCCGGCCGCTGAGGCCATAGCCGAGCCAGTACGGGATGATGAGGGTGCGCTTCTCGCCCTTCTTCATCGTGAGCAACGCGTCGTCCCAGCCCTGGATGACGGCCCCGGCGCCGAGGCGGAAGGTGTACGGCGCGCCGCGCTGGCGGGTGCTGTCAATCGGCGTGCCGTCGAGCAGCCAGCCGTCGTAGTTGACGACGACCTCCTGGCCCGACCGCGGGGTGGAATTGCCGGTGCCCGGGTCGCGCACGACGTAGAGCAGCCCCGAATGCAGGCGGTGGGCGCTGGCGTATTTTTGGCGGATCAGGGTCGCGTCGGCCTCGCTGAGCTGCGGCGCCTCCTCGGCGAGCGCCTCGCGCATGGCGCGGTTGATCGGGCGGCCGGGCTCCCGGCGGGCGAAGATGCCGGAGCGCACGACCAGGGCGAGGGTGAGGAGCGCGAAACCGAGGAGCAGCAGGTAGAGCGTATTGCGCATGGGACAACCCGGCAGCGTGCCCGGTTGCGCGGGCGGTGCAAGCGCGGCCCGGCTTACGGGGCCGCCACGGAAGTGTGGTCCGCAAAAATCCGCCAGCCGGCCGGCGTGCGGCGCACGAGCAGCGTGAACAGGCCGTGCGGGGCATCGGCCGCGCGCGTGAGCTGCCAGCGACCGAACACGAGGGCGGCGTCAGGGGAGAGCACGGTGACGGCGAGGTCGCTGAACGCGAGCACGCCCATCGCCGCGCGGTCCGGGTAGCGTTGTTTGTAGCGCTCGAGCGTGGGCTGCCAGCCGTAGGTGACGCTGCCGCCCGAGGCGAACCGCAGGTCGCTGACCGGCGCGTAGGTCTGCATGAAGGCGTCGAGGTCGCCGCGATTCCACGCCGCCGCCTGCGCCTGGAGGATCTGCAGGATCTCCGCCTTCGCCGCCGGGCGGGCCGGCGGGGCGTCCGCGGCCCGGACGGAGCCGGCGGCCAGCGCCACGGCCAGGGCGACGACGCGGCAAAAGGGGGACGCAATCATGCCCGGCAGGAAAATCTCAGGCCACGGTCCCAGCCCTTAGAGGGCGTAGGTGATCGTGCGGGCGCCGCCGACGCCGGTGACCGTGATGGGCGTGCCGGCGGTGAACATGGTCGGGTAGGTTTCACCGGCGACCGTATCGAGGCTCTTCACGTAATTGGTCAGGCCGACGAGCATGCCGATCGACACCGTGGACCGGCCGTGCTCCATCATGTACTGGTCGGTGGCGGCGGCCAGCTGGCGGGCGTTGCTCAGAACGGCCTTGTCCTGCGAGGCGCTGCGAATCTTTTGGAACGCCGGAATGGCCAGCGCGGCGAGCAAGCCGATGATGACCACGACGATCATGATCTCGACGAGCGTGAAGCCGGTGGGGTGGCGGGTTTTCATCGGGCAGGCAGGGGCGGAAATTCGAGCGGAATCAGTCACACTTCACGGGAGAAAGCCCGCAAATATTTTTAACATGCGTAATACTACGCAGCTGGCAGGCAAGGGCATTTGGGAGACTGGCAATTATTGTAACGATGTCTTGTTGCATCGCAACACCATGGGATGGCTATTAGAAAATGCCAAGAAGGTGGCGAGGACCAAGAATATCCAAATTATGCAATCGATCTGCAGCAGTCCTGCGGAGCGTGCGCAGGTGGCGGTCGGAGGTGAATTTCAAGCGGCCGCCATGGTGCTTGTAAAAATGGACTTTGGCCGGCTGCCCGCGGGTTATTTCTTCAGGAGATCGAGCGCGACCGCGGTCATCGCCGCCACGCCGGTCTTGATGGTCGGCTCGGGTACCGGGGCGAACCGACTCGAATGCAGCGAAGGCAGAGCCACCCCGGTGCGCTGGCTATCGGCGACCTTGGCGGGATCGACGGCGCCGAGCCGGAACAGGCAGAGCGGCACGTGCTCGACCGTCCGGCCGAACTCGCTGAAATCCTCGCCGCCCATCTCCGGCGGAACGGTCTCCACGCGGTCGGCGCCAAACCAGCCCGCCAAGGCGCCGTGCACGCGACGGGTCAGGAGGGGATCGTTGTACGCGGCTGGAGTGAACTCCTCCTCAACGAGGGTGACGATGGGCATAAGCTCGTCCGGCAGGCCGGTCGCGATGGCTTCGCCGCGGCAGATGCGGCGCACCGCCTCGATGGTGTGGGCGCGCACGGCGTCGGAGTAGGAGCGCAGGGTGAGCTGGAGCTTCACCTCGTTCGGGATGACGTTGGATTTGGTGCCGCCGTGGATGGAGCCGACCGTGACGACGGCCGGGTCGATGGGCCGGGTTTCCCGGCTCACGATCGTCTGGAGCGCGACGACGATGCGCGCGGCGAGCACGACGGGGTCTTTCGTCGCCTGGGGATACGCCCCATGGCCGCCGATGCCGCGCACGGTGATCTCGACGGTGTCGACATTCGCCATGATGTAGCCCTCCACCGTGCCGAGCGTGCCGGCGGGCAGCGTGGCGCTGTCATGGAGGGCGATGGCGTAGTCGGGCTGGGGAAATTTCCGGTAGAGTCCCCCGGCCAGCATGGCGCGGGCGCCGATGCCGCGCTCCTCGGCGGGCTGGCCGATGAGCACGAGGGTGCCGGACCAGTGGTCGCGGAGCGACGCCAGCTGGCGGGCCGTGCCGGTGAACACTGTCATGTGCAGATCGTGGCCGCACGCATGCATGGCCGGCACGTCGTGGCCGGAGAGGTCGGTGACGCGGACGTGGCTGGCGTAGGGCAGACCGGTCTGCTCCTCCACCGGCAGCGCATCGAGGTCCGTGCGGATGAGCAGCACGGGGCCGGGGCCGTTCTTCAGCACGCCCACGACGCCGTAGCCGCCGAATTTTTCCGTGACCTCGTAACCGGAGGCGCGGAGCGAGGCGGCGACCTTGGCGGAGGTTTTTTCCTCCATCAGCGAGAGCTCGGGGTGGAGATGGAGGTCGGTGTAGAACGCAAGGAGGGCGGGGTAATCCGCGGCGACCTGCTGGCTGACGACGGCGTGGAGCGGGGACTCGGTGGCGCCGAGCAGCGGCGTGGCGAGGGTGGCGAGGAGGAGGGCCGGGAGAAATTTCATGGGGTCAGGAGGGGGGTTCGAACTTCAGGATGAGTCCGTCGAGCACGGCGTCGACCTGGTATTTGATCTTCTGGCCGTCGGTGAGGGGCTTGCCGGGCGGCGCGGCCTTGGCGGCCTCGGCCGTGTAGAGATCGGCCTGCGCCTGGGCGGCGGTCAGGAAATCCTGCTTCGCCTGGTGCAGGGCGCCGTCCTTCATCAATGCCTGCACGGTGCCGGTCCGGCCGGTGAACCGGGGCAGGTACCCGTCGCTGACCCAGAGGCCCCACTTCCCGATGTCGGCAAAATAGACGGCGAGCACGCCCTCGGTCGTGAGGCCGAGTTGTTTGGCCATCGTGCCGGCAAGGTTGCCGGGCCGCTGGTTCGGCGTTTCGGGCGTGAACTTGGCGACGACGCGGGCGCAGATTTTCACGCCGGTGGCGCGCTCGAAGTTGGCGAGCTTGCGCTGGAAACCGAGGGCGCGGGGCGGCTCGGCGGGCAGGAGCTTGCCGGGGTCGTCGAAGTTCGCGGCCGGGCCGGGTGCCGGGGCGGCGGTGTATTTTTTCGCCGCCGCCGCCAGCCGGTCAAACGCGGCTTGGTCGGCGCGGAAAGCCTGGGCGGCGGGACCGATCCGGCGGATGTGCACCGCGGAGATCACATCATTTTGCTGGATCCGCGGCAGCACCTCGAGCCCGCGGACGACCCGGCCGAAGACGCTGTGGAGGTAGTTGAGCCGGGAAACGTCGCGGAGCGTGATGAAGAACTGCGAGCCGTTCGTGTCGGGGCCGTCATTGGCCATGGAGAGGACCCCGGCCGCGTTGTGGTGCAGGCCCGGCGCGAACTCGTCGGCAAAACTGTAGCCGGGGCCGCCCTCGCCGGTGCCGAGCGGGTCGCCGCCCTGCACGACGAAATTGGGCACGACGCGGTGAAACTTCAGGCCAGCGAAGAAGGGCGTGCCTTTTTTCGGGCCGAGCGTGCCCTCGGCGAGGCCCACGAAGTTGGCGACGGTGAGCGGCGCCTTTTGAAAGAAAAGCTCGGCGGTGACGGTGCCGCGCGGCGTGACGATCTCGGCGTAGAGCCCGTCGGGGAGCGGGGCCGCCGGACGGGCGGCCGGACTGGATGGGTCCCCGGCACGGGCGGACCAACCGGCGGCCAGCAGGACAAGGAGGGCCAGGCGAGTTTTCATGGGGTGCGACGGTGGACAGAAAGCGGGGGGCTCACAACGAAACTCGCGCGGGGCGGCCTCCCGGGCTGAGGCAAAAAATCTGTTTCGCGCCGGCCCCGAATCTGCCACGGTGCGCCGCGTGAAACGAAATTTTCCCGGACTCCGGCTGTTCCTTGGCCTGGCCCTGGTGCTGCCGGCGAGCGTGGCCGCGGGCGCGCCGGAAAAAATGGCGGCCCCGGTCCCGGCCGCGAATTTTTTTCCGCCCGGTTCCATCGATTGGAAAGCCGTTCTGCCGCCACCGCCGGCCCCCGGTTCGGTCGCCGCCCTGGGCGACCTGGAGACGGTGCTGCAGGTGCAGGCCGCCCGCACACCCGCCGACGTCGCGTGGGCGAAGCTGATCGAGAAGGACAATATTTTTGCCGATTACGGGGACGTGCTCGGGCCGTGGTTCGCGGAAAAGAACCTGCCCCTCCTCGCCGGGCTGCTCCACCAGGTGGCGGCCGATGTCCAGCAGGTGAGCCGGAGCGTGAAAGACCTTTACCCGCGCCGGCGCCCGCCGGTGGTCGACGCCGCGGTCCAGCCCTGCGTGGAGATCCCCAAGTCCAATTCCTACCCCAGCGGACATTCACTGCGGGCCTTCGTCTGGGCCGCGGTGCTGGGGGATATTTTTCCCGACCAGCAGGCCGCGCTCGAGGCGCGCGCGCACCGCGTGGCCTGGGGCCGCATCCTCGGGGGCGTGCATTTTCCGAGCGACGACGCGGGCGGCCGGATCGTGGCGCAGGCGGTCGTGGCGGCGCTGCGGAAAAACCCGGCGTATCGCGCGGCGGTCGAGCAATGCCGCGCCGAGGCCGCGCCCTTCCGGCTGAAGCCGGCGGCCTGAGGCAAAAAACGGCTTTGCTCCAGCCTTATGGCTAGCCATCCTCCCGGGGATGAAGCTGCTGTACGTCCTGCTGCTCGCGTTCGTGCCCGTGATGTCCTTGCGGGCGGCGTTGCCGCAGGAGGTCACCGTCACCAAGCCGACCAAGTTTGAAATTCTGCGGGAGGGGATTGTGAGCGGTTCCTTCAGCCTTACCCCGGGCATGAAGCTGGAGGTGGTCGACCTGGTGGACGACTATCTGCTCGTGCGCTACCGCAATGCCAACGGTCGCGTGTTACCGGCGAACACCAACCTGCCGTCGCAGGCGATGGACGAAGAGATGGGGCAAGCGAAGTCCGGGGAACCGCGGCCGTCCGCGGGGCGCACGGCGAATCCGATGGAGCGGGCCCTGGCGGGCAAGCTGGTCCATCTCGAAGGCGGGTCGCTGCGTCCGTTCGACCGGAACCACCTGGCCGGGGTGAAATTTTACGCGCTGTATTTTTCCGCGAGCTGGTGTCCGCCGTGCCGGTCGTTTACGCCCCGCCTC
The DNA here is from genome assembly GCA_903872505.1 of uncultured Opitutia bacterium. Classification (GTDB taxonomy): domain Bacteria; phylum Verrucomicrobiota; class Verrucomicrobiia; order Opitutales; family Opitutaceae; genus Opi-474. The sequence goes on along the minus strand of CAIQKV010000086.1, from coordinate 30,170 downwards.
GTCGAGGCCTACGGGAAGATCCGCGAACAATATCCGGAATTCGAGGTGGTGCTGGTGAATCACGACCAGTCGCCGGAGGACATGGAGGCTTACATGCGCGGCGACGCGATGAGGTGGCCCGCCCTGAACTGGCATGCCATCGCGAGTGCCTCGGAAATCAACAGCTATGGCGGCGACGGGATCCCGGACCTGGTGCTGGTGGATGAAAACGGCCGGGTGCTGTCCGACAGCTATCGCCACGGCAACTACGTCGGGCCGCACGCGGTGCTGAACGACATTTGGAAGATCCTGCGCGAGTATCGCGAACAGAACCCGCGCACCTAGCCGGCCGCGAAAACCGCGTGGGCTTACGGGATCTTCAGCTTCGTTCCGACGAACAGGCTTTTCTCGTCCTTCAGCACATCCTTGTTGGCGGCGAGGATTTCCGGCCAGCGGTTGGCGTTGCCGTAATACTGGCGGGCAATCTTGCCGAGCGTCTCACCGGCGGCGACGACATGGATGCGCGCCGCGGGGGCGGGCAGGGCGACGGGCGCCGGGGTCGTGGCCACGCTGGCGGGATGGAGTGATTCCGGCTGGCCGGCGCCCGCGGCGGGACCGCCGAGGGAGAGCCGGGTCTTGAGCTCGTTATTCTCGAGCGAGAGCGCGGCGAGCTGGTCCTGCGTCTGGCGGAGCTGTTCGCGCAGCCCGGCCGCCTGGTTGGCGAGGGGCAGGGCGTCCTTGGCCACGGCGAGCTGGGCCTCCAGCGCGGACTTCTCGGCGGTCAATTTCTCCTGGGCGGCCTTCAGCTGGTCGTTTTCCTCCTGCATCAAGCTGTAGCTGCGCAGCACCACCGCGAGCTTGGCCTCGGCGGTGTCCTGGTCCGGAACCGCGGCGGGGGCGGCCACCGGTGCCGGCGTGGCGGCGGGAGTGGGTTCAGGAGCGGGAGCGGGAGTGGGAACGCTGGCTGCAGGAGCGTCGACGGCCGCGGGAGCAACGGCAGGAGCGGGCGCAGGCGTCGGAGCGGGCGTGACCGCGGCGGGGGCATCCTTGGCGGGGGCGGCGTCGGCCGCCGCCAGGCAGCGAGAGGACAGCGAGAGCAGCAGCGCGGTGAGGCTGAGCGCAAGACGGAGAGGGGAAGAGCGCATGGGAGGAAGCAAGAGGTGGAATGACGTGTGAGGCAATCTTTCGCGGCGAACCGCAGGGCGGAGCCCGGGCTAAGACATCAGGGGATGACCAAGGTTCGCCCGACAACGAGGCTCTTTTCGTCCACCAGCACATTGCGGTTGGCGGCGAGGATCTCGGGCCAGCGGTTGGCGGTGCCGTAGTACAGGCGGGAGATTTTCCCGAGGGTGTCGCCGGGAACGATGATATGGCTGCGGGTGACGGGGGCGGGCGGCGGGGGCGGGGGCGCGGCGACCGCGTGAACGGGGCTGGACGGGCGGGTCGGGGAGGAGAGCTGCCCGGGTGTCGCTGCGGCGGTGCGGACGGGAGTCGTGGCCGCGGCCGCGGGCGGCGGGACGGCGGCCAGCTGCGTTTTCAGCCGGGCATTTTCCGTGGTGAGCGTCGCGGACTGGGCCTGCAATTGGCGGAGCTGCGCACGGTTGGTTTCGGCCTGGTCGGCGGCGGGGCGCAGCTCGGCCACGCGGGCTTCCAGCGCGGCCTTGTCGGCGGCAAGTTTTTCGCTGCCGGCCTTGAGCGAGGCGTTTTCCCCCTCGAGCTGGCTGTAGCTGCGCAGGGCCACGGCGAGCTTGGCCTCCGCCTCGGCATGGGCGGCGGTGGTGGCCTTGGCTTGCACGACCTGCGGCTGGAGCGCGTCCCGCTCGGCCTTGAGCGCGTCCACCTGCGTGCGCAGGACGGCGAGCTCGGTGGCCACATTTTTGTCGGAATCGGCGGCGGCGGCCAACTTGGCGGCGAGCTCGCTCCGGCCGGCCTCGCTCGCGGCCAGCTTGGCGCCAAGGTCGGAGAGTTGGCCGGCGGAAGTCTTTCCAGAATCAGTGGCGGTGGCCAACTTGGCCGCGAGTTCGTTCCGGCCGGCCTCGCTGGCGGCCAGCCGGGAGTTCGCCTCGGTGAGCTGGGCCTGCAGCTCGCGGGCCGAGGCCAGTTGACGGGCGGTCGTGTCCGCGGCTGCGGCCGCGCTGGTGCGCCCGGCCTCGAGACGGGTGGCGGTTTCGCGCAAGCTGGCGAGCTGGGTGGTGGCGGCGCCAAGTTCGGCGCGGGTCTTTTCGCCGTCCTGCCGCGCTTGGGCGAGCTCGGCGCCGAGGCGCTCACGGTCGGTGCGCAGGGAGGCGAGTTGCTCCTGCAACTGGCCGGCGGCGGCGGCCGCCTTCGTGGCCTCGGCCCGGGCCTGCACCTCGGCGGGCGTGGGCTGGCCCGCGGCCTGCAGTTTTTCGCCCAGCTGGGCGCGGGCTTTTTCCGAATTCTGGAGCGAGGACTCGAGGGCGGCGGTCTGGGCGCGGTTCTTCTCCGCGTCCTGGAGGGCCGTCTCCAGCGCCGCGGACTTGGCGGCGACCGCGGCGGTGAGCGCCGCCAGTTTTTCCTGCGCGGCCGCCAGATCCTTCCGGGTGGCGGCGAGGTCGTCGACGGCCTTGGGGGACGACGCCGGAGTGGCGGACTTGGCCGCGACCTCGGCCTCCAGCCGATGGTTGGCGGCGTAGAGTTCCTCGAGGTGGGTCCGGGCCTGGGTGAGCGCGGACTGGGCATCCGAGCGGGCCAGTCGCTCTTTTTCAAAGGCCGACTGGGTGGTGGCGGTCTCGGCGGTCAGCTTGGCCAGCGCGCGGGTGTGCTCGGCGGCCATCTCCTGATTCTTGGCCTCGGCGGCGGCGGCAACCCGTGCGGCGACGCTGGCCTGGGACAACTGGGCGGCGAGGGCGTCGTTCTTGGTGGCGAGCGCGGCGCGGGCCGATTCGACGGTGGCGAGACGCGATTTAAGCTCAGTGACCTGGGCTTGGAGATCAGCCAGCCGGGGGTCTGCTTTGCCGGCGGCGGCCAACTGGGCGGTGAGCGTTTCCTTTTCGGTGGCGAGCGCGGCGCGGGCGGATTCGGCGGCGTTGCGGGCCGCAATGAGTTGCTTGTTTTCCGCGGCCAAGGCGGCCTCAGTCCGGGTTTTTTCCGCGGTGGTGGCGGCGGCCAGCGCCTTCGCGGCCTCGGCATCCTTGCGCGCGGCCGCGAGATCCGTCGAAAGTTTGGTCGCTTGACCGGCGGTGCGCGACTGTTCGCCGGCGAGAGCGGCGTTATGGGCGGCGAGTGCGGCGCGGGCCGACTCGGCGTCATCGCGGGCGGAAGCGAGTTTTTTACCTTCGGCAATCAGGGCGGCATCGGTGCGGGATTTTTCCCCGGTGGCGGCGGCGGCCAGCGACTTCGCGCCTTCAACTTCCCGGTGGGCTGCATCGAGCTCGGCCGAGAGCTTGGCGATCTGCCCGGCGGAAACCTTGGCGGCGGTTTCCGCGCGACGCACGGAATCGTCGGCGCTGGCGCGGGCGGCCGCGCTGGCGCCGAGCTGCTGCGAAGAGTCGGCGAGCGCGGTGCGGGCTCCGGCCAGTTCATGCCGCGCCTGCTCCAGCTCGGTGGCGAGTCCGGTCTTGGCAACCTGTTCGGCGGCCAGCTGGCGGCGGAGGGACTCGGCCGTGGGGTCTTCGCGTTCCGCGGCGCGACGGGCCTGCTCGGCGGAGAGCGTAGCGGTGGCGGCGAGCGCCTTGGCGCTTTCCGCCTCCCGGTGAGCCGCATCGAGATCGGCCGAGAGCTTGGCGACCCGAGCGGCGGATTCCTTGGCCGTCGTTTCGGCGCCGGCGCGGGCCGATTCCGTGGCGGTGAGCTGGGATTTGAGCTCCGAGATCGAGGCCTGCAGCGCGGCCCGCTGGGCGTCGGCCGCGCCACTGGTGGTGCGGGAAGCCTCTTCCGCGGCCTGGTTCGCGGCCAAGAGCTTCTGGTTCAACGCGGAAATTTCGCGCGACTGGTTGACGGCAGTTTCCGAGGCGATCTCGCGGGCCGACTCGGCCGCGGCGGCGCTGGCGGCCTTGGCGGCAACCTCGAGCTGAAGCTTGCCCGCGGTTTCGGCCAGCTCGTCGAGACGCGCCCGCGACTGCGCCAGTTCGGCCTGGGCGGTGGCGAGATCCTGGCCGCGCCGCGTCACGAGTTCATTCAGCTGCTGGGTGCGGGCCGCGGTCTTCTGCGCCGCGGCGAGGCTGGCCTTCAGCTTGTCGTTTTCCCGCCAGGCGAGGGCGAGCTCCTCGCTGAGCTGGCGCTTGTCGCTGCGCAAGCCGGCGAGTTCACCCGGGTCGGGGGCCGCGGCCGGGCTGGCAATGATGGGGCCGGCGGCCTCCGGCGCCTTGGCGGGCGGGACGGCGGGTGCGGCCGGTGCGACGACCTTCGGGGCGCTGCTGCGATTGGGGGCGGGCGCAGGGTTGCTGGGCGGAAGGGTGGCGCGATAGACCGCGAGCAGGCGCCGGCCCTCGGCGAGTTGCCCGGGCGTGATCTTGCTGTTCACGGCCTCGAGCGCCTTCCGGGTGCTGCCGCTGTCGCCGGAGAGGGAAAGCCAGACAAACGCCTGGGTCAGATCGACCGGCAGGTCGTCGCGGCCCTGGGCATAGGCGAGGCCGAGGTTGTACTGGGCGATGGCGTTGCCCTTTTCGGCCTTGGCCCGGAGCGAGGTGATTTCCGCCGGCTCGGCGTGCAGGGCGACCGTGGCGATGAACGCCACGGCCAGCAGTGAAAGAATCCGGGCCCGGGGGAGGTTCATGGTTTTTTGGGGGCAACGGGCTCTGCCTTGGTGGTTTCGGTGGGGGTGAGAGGGGGGGCGGCCTTGAGCGCGTCCAGTTCCTGGCGCGCGGCCTGCAATTCCCCGGTCAGCCGGGTCACGCTGGCGCGCAGGGCGGTGAGTTCATTGCCGGCGGCCACGAGGTCGGCGCGGGCTTTCTCGAGGTCCTTCCGCGACTGGGCCAGTTCGGTCCGGTCCGATCCGTCGCCCGGGCTCGTCGCGGGCGTGGCGGGCGCCTCGGGGGCCTTGGTGACAGGGGTGGAGGTCTCGCTGGTGGGCGGCACGGTCGTCGGGGGCGGCTCAAAACTGAAACCGCGCGAGGGAAGCTTGGCGGTGCCGCTGCGACTGGGAGTGGCGGTGGCGTTCTTGGCGGCGAGGGCGGCGCGGTAGGTTCCGAGCCGGGTGCGGCCCTCGGTGAGTTGCTGATCGGTGATGCTGCCGAGCAGGCTGTCGAGCGCCTTGCCGGTGGCGCCGCTCTCGGAGGCGAGCGAAAGCCAGGCAAACGCCTCGGCGAGGTCGGCGGGCACCAGGTGGCCCTGGGAATAGGCGAGGCCGAGGTTGTATTGCGCGAGGGCGTTGCCCTTCTCGGCCTTGAGGCGGAGCGCGGCGATTTCCTCGGGCTCGGCGGCGAAGAGGCGCGCAAAACCCAGTGTCAGCAGGACCAGCAGCGCAAGTCGGGCGGACTTAGACATGGGAAAACCAACCTAAGCGCTTTTCCCATGGAGACAATGCGCGAATCTTTCCGGGGGCGTGGCTGACAATTATTTTACGCGCCGGTGCAAGCCGACTGCAATGGAGCGCTCACTGGCCGGCGTTTTTCACGCGCGCGACCGCGCGGTGCCAGCCGGCCAGCAGCTGGCGGGTCGCGGTGGCCGGGGCGCGGGCGCGGAACGTGCGGTCGGCCCGCCAGAGCCGGGTGATCTCGGCGCGGCTTTGCCAGAAGCCCACCGCGAGGCCGGCCAGGTAGGCCGCGCCGAGCGCGGTGGTCTCGGTCAGGCGCGGCCGCACCACCGGCACGCGCAGCAGGTCGGCCTGGAATTGCATGAGCGCGTTGTTCACGGTGGCGCCGCCGTCCACGCGCAGCTCGCGCAGTTTCCGGCCGCAGTCGGCCGCCATCGCCCGGAGCAGGTCGGCGCTCTGGTAGGCGATGCTCTCGAGCGCGGCCCGGGCGACGTGGCCGGCGGTGGAGCCGCGCGTGAGCCCGGTGATCGCGCCGCGCGCCGACGCGTCCCAGTGCGGGGCGCCGAGGCCGGCAAACGCGGGCACGAAGTAGACGCCGCCGTTGTCCTTCACCCCGGCGGCGAGTTTTTCGATGTCCGCGGAGGTCGCGATGAGGCCGAGGCCGTCGCGGAGCCACTGCACGACGGCGCCGCCGACAAACACGCTACCCTCGAGGGCATACTCGAGCGGGCCGTCCGCGCCGAGCCGCCATGCGACGGTCGTGAGCAGCTGGTGTTTTGACCGGACCGGTTTGGCGCCCGTATGCAGGAGCAGGAAGCAGCCGGTGCCGTAGGTGTTCTTGGCCATGCCGGGCCGGAAGCACGCCTGGCCGAACAGCGCGGCCTGCTGGTCGCCGGCGACGCCGCTGATCGGCACGCCGCGCAGCGCGGGGATGGCCGACACGTGGCCGTAGACCTCGCTGCTCGCGCGCACGGCGGGCAGCACGGCCCGCGGGATGCGGAGGAGCCGGAGCAGCTCGTCGTCCCATTCGCCGGTGCGCAGGTTGAGCAGAAGGGTGCGCGAGGCGTTGGAGACGTCGGTGGCGTGGACCCGGCCGCCGGTGAGCTGCCACAGGAGCCAGGTGTCGACCGTGCCGAAGGCGAGTTCGCCCCGCGCGGCGCGGTGGCGGGCCCCGGGCAGGCGGTCCAGCAGCCAGGCCAGCTTGGTGCCGCTGAAATACGGGTCGAGGAGGAGGCCGGTGCGCGCGCGGAACCACGGCTCGAGTCCGCGCCGCTTCAGCCGTGCGCACAGCGCCTCCGTCCGGCGGTCCTGCCAGACGATCGCCGGCGCGAGCGGCCGGCCCGTGCGCCGGTCCCAGAGGAGGGTGGTCTCGCGCTGGTTGGTGAGGCCGATGGCGGCGAGGTCGCGCGCGGTGAGGTTGGCCTCGGCGACGGCGGCGAGCGCGGTGCGGCGGGTGGTGGCCCAGAGGTCGGCGGGGTCGTGCTCGACCCAGCCGGGCCGGGGGAAGTGCGACGGGAACTCCTGCTGCGCGGCGCCGCGCACGCGCCCGCGCCGGTCAAACACGAGGGCCCGCGACGAGGTCGTGCCCTGGTCGAGCGCGAGGATGAAGTTCCGGCTCATGGTGGGGTGGCGCGGAGACTCGCGCGGCGCGGCGGCGGCGGCAAGTGCGGGGAAGGGGGAATCTTGCAGCGCGGGCTTGCCACGGAATGTAAGCTAGCTTACCAACTCGCCCTTCATGGCGCTCCGCCCGACCACCTTCGACCGCAGCCTGGGCTTCATCCTCGGCGACATCAGCCGGCTGGCGCGCCGGGAGTTTGACCGGCGCGTCCGCGGGTTGCAGCTGACGCGGTCCCAGTGGCTCTTTCTCTACCACCTCGCCCGGCAGCCCGGCTGCACCCAGAGCGAGCTGGCGGAGAGCCTGCAGATGGAGCGCATCTCGGTCAGCCGGCAGGCGGGCCGGCTCGAAAAGGCCGGCTGGATCGAGCGGCGCGACCACCGGCGGGACGGCCGGGCCTATCACCTCCACCTGACGCCCAAGGCCGAGCGCCTCACCCTGCGCCTGAGCAGCCTCGCCGGCCGGTTGCGCGAGGACTACCTGAGCGGGCTCCCCGCCCCGCGGCGGGCGGCGCTGGTCCACGATCTGTTGCACGTCAAAGCCAACCTCCTCCAGATGGAGGCGAAAGCCCGCCACTGCCCCGATGAAAACTGACCCCCGAGTCTGCCTGAGGAATTTTGCCGCGCCGCTGCTGGGCGCCCTGGCGCTGCTGGTGGCCGCCGGCTGCGGCCGCCCCGCCACCGGCGGGGCCCCGGCGCCGGCGGTGCCGGTGCAGACGGCCGTGGCCGTGCAGCAGGATGTGCCCCGCCGGGTCGAGTCGATTGGCACCGTCTCGGCCCTGCGCACCGTGAGCGTGAAGTCGCAGGTGGACGGCATCATTGCGCAGGTGAATTTCAAGGAAGGCGACGGGGTGAAGGCGGGCGACCTGCTCATCACGCTCGACCGCCGCCCGCTGGAGAACAGCCTGCGGATCGCCCGGGCCGACCTCGCGAACGCGAAGGCCATGGCCGACCAGGCCCAGGCCGACCTCGACCGCTACCAGCAGCTCGACCGCCAGGCCGTGGTCTCGAAGGAGGAATACATCCAGTATGTCACCAAGGCCGAGACCGCGAAGGCCCAGCTGCAGGCCAAGGAGGCCGCCGTGAGCAACGCGGAGCTGCTGCTCGGCTATACCGAGATCCGCGCCCCCATTGGCGGGCGGACCGGCCAGCGCCTGCTCCACGAAGGGGCGCTCGTGAAGGCCAACGACAACAGCTTCACCCTCGTCACCATCAACCAGCTCGCGCCCATCGCCGTCACCTACGCCGTGCCCGAGCGGTCACTGGATGAGATCCGCGCGGCCTACGCGGCCGGCCACGCCACGGTCATGGTCACCGAGCGCAATTCCGGCATCACGCACGAGAACGGCGGGCTGGAGTTCATCGACAACACCGTCGATCCGACCACCGGCATGGTCACGCTCAAGGCGGTCTTCCCAAACAGCGACGCCGCGCTCTGGCCCGGGCGCTTTGTCTATGTGGTCACGCAGGTCGGCGTCGACGCCGGCGCCATCGTCGTCCCGTCGACCGCCGTGCAAAACAGCCAGGGCGGCTCCACCGTCTATGTGGTCAGGGCCGACTCGACCGTCGAGTTGCGCCCCGTGAAGGTGACCCGCACGGCCGGCGACAACACGCTGCTCGCCGACGGCCTCAGGGCGGGCGAGACGGTCGTGACCGACGGCCAGCTCCGGCTGCTGCCGGGCGCGAAGGTCGAGGCGCGGGCGCTCTCCGGCGCCCCCGTCGCGCCGAAAAAATCCTGACCGCCGGCGCCGCGCGATGAATCTCCCGGAACTCTGCATCCGCCGGCCGGTGATGACCACGCTGCTCACCGCGGCGCTGTGCCTCTTCGGCGTCATGGCCTTCCGGCTCCTGCCGGTGAGCGACCTGCCCACCGTCGATTTTCCGACGATCGTGGTGGGCGCGAGCCTGCCGGGCGCGACGCCGGAGACAATGGCCAGCGCGGTGGCGACGGTGCTGGAGCAGCAGTTTTCCACCATCTCGGGCATCGACTCGATGACCTCGACGAGCGGCACCGGCTCCACGTCCATCACCCTGCAGTTCACCCTCGACCGCAACATCGACGCCGCCGCGCAGGACGTGCAGGCCGCCATCGCCGCGGTGCAGCGCCGCCTGCCGTCGGACATGCCCACGCCGCCGTCGCTGCGCAAGACGAACCCCGCGGACCAGCCCGTGCTCTACCTGGCGCTCAGCTCGCCCACGCTGCCCCTGTCCGTCGTCGACGAATACGCCGAGACGATGATGTCGCAGCGGATTTCGAGCGTGGACGGCGTCTCGCAGGTGCAGGTGTACGGCGCGCAGAAATACGCGCTGCGGGTCCGGCTCGACCCACGGCTGCTCGCCAGCCGCGGCATCACGCTGGACGAGGTGCGGACGGCGCTGGCCGCGCACAACGTCAACCAGCCCACCGGCCTGCTCGACGGTTACCGCCAGTCGGTGCAGATCCTCGCGAGCGGGCAGCTGGCCAACGCGGCGGAATTCACCGGGATCGTGGTCGCCTATCGCAACGGCGCGCCGGTGCGGCTCGGCGAACTCGCCCAGGTGATCGACAGCGTGCAGGACGCGCGCGTGGCCAATTGGTATGGCGAGCGCGCGGCGGGCCGGTTGGATCTCTCCCGGGCGATCGTGCTCGCGGTGCAAAAGCAGCCCGGCGTCAACACCGTCGAGGTGGTGAGCCGCGTGCGGGCCCTGCTGCCGATCTTCGCCAAGCAACTGCCCGAGTCGGTTAGCCTCCGCATCCTGCGGGACAACTCCGAGGCCGTGCGCGCCTCGGTGCACGACGTCGAGTTCACCCTGATGCTGTCGGTCGCGCTGGTGGTCCTCGTGATCTTCATCTTCCTGCGCTCGGTCTGGGCGACGGTGATCCCCAGCGTGGCCATCCCGATGGCGCTGCTGGGCACGTTCGTGACGATGTATTTTTGCGACTACTCGCTCGACAACCTCTCGCTGCTGGCGCTGACGCTGTCGGTGGGCTTCGTGGTCGATGACGCGATCGTCATGCTGGAGAACATCGTCCGCTACATCGAGGGCGGCATGGGCGTGCGCGAGGCCGCCTTCAAGGGCTCGGGCGAGATCGGGTTCACGATCATTTCGATGACCCTGTCGCTGGTGGCGGTGTTCATCCCGCTGATGTTCATGGGCGGCATCCTCGGCCGCCTGCTGCACGAGTTTGCCATCACCATCACGGCGGCGATCCTGGTTTCGGGCCTGGTCTCGCTGACGCTCACCCCGATGCTGTGCAGCCGGTTCCTCAAGCCGCACAAACCGACGAAGGCGGGCTCGCCGGAGCACAACCGGCTTTACGCGTGGAGCGAACGCGCGTTCAACCGCCTGCGCGGGTTCTACGAGCGCACGCTGCACGTCAGCCTGCGGCACCGGCTGCTGGTGATCGGCATCGCCGGCCTGATGGCCCTGCTGACCGTCGGGCTGGTGATCGTGTTGCCCCGGGGATTCATCCCGACGGATGACACCGGGATCCTGCGGATCGGCACGGAGGCGGCGCAGGACATCTCCTTCGAGGAAATGGTCCGGCACCAGCAGGCGGCCGCCGCCATCGTCGCGCAGCAGCCGTACGTCGACGCCATGATGTCCGCCATGGGCGCGGGCGGCCCCAATGGCACCGGGAATCAGGGCCGCATCTTCATGCGGCTCAAGCCGCGCAACGAGCGGCCCTCGATGGAGACGATCATCAATGATTTGCGCCGCCGGCTGGCCGCGGTCCCGGGGCTGAAGACCTATCCGCAGGTGCCGCCCGCCATCCCCATCGGCGGCCAGCAGACGAAGGCGCTTTACCAGTTCACGCTCAGCGGCGGCGACCTGAAGGAACTGTACGCGGTCTCGGCCGCCATGGAGATAAAACTCCGCGACCTCGACCAGCTGCTCGTGGACGTCAATTCCGACCTGCTGATCACCAGCCCGCAGCTCCGCGTGGACATCCAGCGGGACCGGGCGGCCACGCTCGGCGTCACCCCGCAACAGATCGAGGACGCGCTCTACAGCGCGTTTGGCACGCGGCAGGTGTCCACGATCTACACGCCAACCAACCAGTATTTTGTCATCATGGAGGTGGCGCCGGAATTCCAGCGTGACACCTCGGCGCTCTCGCTCATCTACCTGCGCTCGCGCAGCGGCAAGCTCGTCTCGCTCGACACCGTCGCCACGCTGCGGCGCGAGGTCGGCCCGCTGACGGTCAACCACCTCGGGCAGGTCCCGTCGGTCACGCTTTCCTTCAATCTCAAGTCCGGGGTTTCGCTGGGCGACGCCACCACGGCCATCGAGAAGATCGCCCGCCAGGAGCTGCCGAAGACGGTGAGCTATAGTTTTGCCGGCACGGCCCAGGCGTTCGCCTCGTCGCTGGTGGGCATGGGCCTGCTGCTCATCATGGCGGTCGTCGTCATCTACATCGTGCTCGGCATCCTCTACGAGGACTTCATCCACCCGCTGACGATCCTGTCCGGCCTGCCGGCCGCGAGCTTCGGGGCGCTGGTCACGCTCTGGGCGTTCCGCCAGGAGCTGAACATCATGGGCTACGTGGGCGTGATCCTGCTGATCGGCATCGTGAAGAAGAACGCCATCATGATGGTGGACTTCGCGCTGGCGAAGGAGCGCGAGCAGGGCGCGGCCTTCAACGCCGAGCGGGCCATCGTCGAGGCGTGCCTGGTGCGCTTCCGGCCGATCATGATGACGACATTCGCCGCGCTGGCGGGGGCGTTCCCCATCGCGGTCGGGCTCGGCACCGGCGCCGCCTCGCGCCGGCCGCTGGGGCTGGCGGTGGTGGGCGGGCTCGTGGTCTCGCAGATGCTGACCCTCTACATCACGCCGGTGATCTTTGTCTACATGGACCAGTTCACCACCTGGCTGCGGCGGCGGCACCGGGCCCCGGTCCCGGCGCGAGGCGAACTTGCACCGGCCAAATAGCCTGCTGGACTGACCCCGGTGTCATCCAATACCCTCGGCCCGGGCTGCAATTTCAGGGTGAACCTTACCCCCAACCTGCAGTCTCACCCCCTCCCGACCATGAAGACCAAGCCTTTCCTCGTCCTCGCCGCGACCGCCGCCGGCCTCGCGCTGTTCGCCGGTTGCGCGTCCCATCCCGTCTCGACCGCGCCGCAGGACACCACCAAGTACACGCTCGAGAACACCGACAACTTCGAGCTGCTCGGCAAGGCGATCGAGAATTCCGTGGCCTGCACCGGCCTGCAGCCCCGCGTGCTTCCCGACGGCCGCCTGGAGGTGGTGGCCAGCGTGAAAAACCGCGAGAACCGCCCGCTCCGGGTCCAGGTCAACTGCGTCTTCAAGGACGTGTCGGGCTTCTCCACTGGCGACGAGACGCCGTTCCAGGCGGTCGACCTCGCCGCGAACGCCACCGAGGCGGTGCGCTTCACCGCGAAGGACTCCCTCGCCAAGAAGTACACCATCCGCGTGCGCGAGACCCCGTAGTAGGTCTCCTGCTCCGCGGTTTGACTTCGTCGCGCGCTCCGCGCCCGTTGGTAACGCATTATATTACTAACGCGCCCGCGGCGGAGCGCCGGGCGGCGGGCTAGTACCACAGGCTGCGGATGTGCAGCACCGCCTGGAGAAGGACCAGGCAGGCCAGGAGCGCCGGGAGCCGGCGGTGCGGCGCGAGCCGACCGTCCGCGGCGGCGAAAAACAGCAGGCCGAAACCCCACAGCGCCGGGATGACCAGGCGCGGGAGCCAGTAGCCCCATTCGTAGACATGGTGCAGGTAGGGGAAGGACAGGAACAGCGGCAGGTACCAGGCGAGCGCCATCAGCCCCCAGACGAGCACGCCGTTGGCCGGAGTCAGCCGCGGTTTGACCAGCGCGGCCGCCATCCGGGCCACAAACGCCAGCACGGCGAGGAAGATGCTGACCGAGGACAGTACCCCCAGCCTCACCGCCCAGCGCGACCAGCTTTTTTGCGGCTCGGGCCGCGGCGGCAGGTCCTTGAGCTGGCCGCCGCCGGCATAGTCCAGGACGTCGGTGTAGATGCCCAGGTGGAGCAGCGCCGGGTAGCTGTAGTCATGGTTCTGGGACAGGGCGTATTCGTCCTGCCCATTGATCATCACGATGTCCCAGTAGCCCGGCGCGGCCAGGATGCGGCGGTCCGAGGGCTTGACCAGCAGCAGGTCGGCCCAGGTCATCTCGCCCGTGCCCTGCCAGGCAAAGCTGTGATGCTTGGGCACGCCCGCGAAATGACGCTCGGCCCGGAGCTGGATCCAGCCCCCCGTGAGGATCGGCGCGAGCAGGGCCAGGGCACCGATCGCCACCCCCCGGCGCCACGAGATCCGCTGCCCGCGCCACGCCAGGGCGATTGCCACCGCCCCCGCCAGCGGCTGCACGATAAACAAAAACTTGGCGAAATCTCCGGCGCAAAGCGCCAGCCCGGCCAGCACCGCGTAACCCAAACTCGCGCGAATGGAGACGGACTCGAGGCTGCGCAACAGGCCCCAGGCCGCGAGGGCGAAGGGCAGCGGGCCGACCGCATCCTCGGCATAGACCACCGCGGCCACCTGGGTCGCGGGAAGAAAGGCGATGAAGGCGACGGCGCCGATCCGCAGCCACGGCGACGCGATGAAGCGCCGCGTGCTGTCGTGCGCGAAATACAGGGCGAGCGCGTTCAGCAGCACGCAAATCACCGCGGCCAGCTCAAAGGGCGCCTTCCCGTGGGTGAGCCAGTGACCCGCGGCGCCCAGCACGTAGATCAACGGCCGGTTCGTGAAATCCAGGGGAAACCAATTGCCGGAATCCTGCATCAGCAGCTCGGTGGCCCGGGAATGGAGGTCAAAATCCTGGCCGAAGAGCGTGTTGCTGTGAATGTGGTGCAGCCCCACCGCGACAAACACGCCCAGTATCAACCACAACGCCCGGCGTTCGCCCCGCCCCCCGCTGGCCGCGGTGGCGGGCGTGGCCGCAAAGGGCACTCCGGGTGATGGGGTCGGGGTCATGCGGCGGGACGGAGGGCCTTGGGTCGCTTGAAAGCGGTGAATTCCTCCCGATGCCAGCACAATCACGGCCGGGTGCTCCTCGGTTCCGCGCCCGGTGGTAACGTATTACATTACTAACGCGCCCGCGAAGGCCCGGATTCACGCGCGGAGCCGGGCCTTGGCCTCGTCCAAGGTCAGGCCGGCGAGGCGGACCAGCTTCCGGGGCGACTTGAGTCCCTGGGCCACGGTGACCGCCCGCCGGGCGAGCCCGAGCCGGTCGGCGAGGAATTCGCAGAGCTCCGCGTTGGCGCGGCCTTCCAGCGCCGGCGCGTGCACCTTCACCTTGAGCGCGTCCCCGTGCCAGCCGGCCACCGCGTTCGACGGGGCGTTGGGGATGGCCTTGACCGGGAGCAGGCAGTGCGTCGCCGGCATGTTCAACCGAGCGCCTCGGCCAGCGCGGCGATGATGTCGGCGACGGGCTCGGTGCCGAGCGAGAGGCGGAGGAGGTCGGGGTTGAGCCCGCTGGCGGCGAGCTCGGCGCGGCCGGCGGCCGTGGAGACGAGGTCGTAGTGGGCCAGGTACATGAACGGGCAGATGAGCGTGGTCGTCATGCCGAAGCTCGGCCCCTTGGGCAGCCGCAGCCGGTCGTAGAATTCCTCCAGCGGTCCGCGGAGGGTGAACGTGATCATGCCGCCGACGGCGCCGGGGTTCCGGGCGACGCGCAGGTAGTTCGCGCGCGAGGCCGGGTGCAGCGCCCAGTACACCTCGTGCACGGCCGGGTGCCGTTCCAGGAAGGCGACCACCGGCGGCACACTGGCGTGGATGCGGGCGAGCACGCCGCTGACGCGGCCGATCTCCACCGCGAGCCGGGCGAGATCGCGGGCCGGGAGGGGCTCGAGGTGGCTGGCGATGATCCGGCGCAGGGGGGCGGCATCGGGTGAGGCCGGGTTCACGACCACCAGGCCCGCGGTCAGGTCGCCGGCGCTGGCGGCGTATTTGGTGAGGCTGGTCACCACCACGTCGGCCTGCGGGAGCACCTCGAGGTTGAAGGCCGAGGCGATGGTGGGATCGAGCACGACGCGGGCGCCATGCTTCCGGGCCAAAGCGGCGATGGCGGCGACATCGGGCGTCTGGATCAGCGGATTGGTCGGCACCTCGGCGACGATGCCGGCCACGCGGCCGGCATGCGCGGCGAACACTTGCTCCAACGCGGCCAGGTCGAACACATCGCGCACGTAAACGTAATCGGCCGGCGCGGCGGTGAATTTCTGCAGCAGGGCGATGGTGTCGAGGTAGAGCCAGCCGAGCTGGATCCACACGGTGCGCCCGCGGGCGGCCTGGAGTTCGCTGACGGCGCGGAAGGCGCTGTCGACGGCGTTCATGCCGCAGTTCGCGAGGAGGAGGTCGGCGTCGGCGACACCGGGAAAGGCCGGCTGCAGGTGCCGGCGCACCTCCGCCCGCGCGTCGCCGGCGAACAGCTCTTCCGGCTCCGCGGCGGGGCGCAGTCCGCGGCGGACGAGCTCGTCCTCGGCGGCGCGGGAGGACAGGAACCCGCCGACGTTCTGGAGAAACACCTTGGCCCGCGCCGCCAGCTCCGGCGACGGCGGATGCGCGACGCCGTGCACGCCGTGGTCGTGCACGCGCACCGCCGCGGCGCCGAGGTGCGCGGCCAGCCGGCCGGCCATCGCCGCCGAGGAAACGAGCCAGAGCGGGTGGCCGGCGAGCCCCGGCGGACGTGCGAAATTCGCGGCGAGCTGCGACAGCAGGGGATGGACGACAAACCGGGGATAGCCCGAGGTCATGTGCCGGGTGACGGCGGGATCCTTCTCCTCGTACCCCCGCACGTCGCGCATCGTGGGCAGGCTGCACGAGACGGCATGCAGGCTGGCCGGGATGCGCTGGCCGAGGGGGAGCGGGGCAAAGGCGGACATGGCGGGACGGGCGGCGAGTGTCGGCCTCACCCCCGGGGGTTGGCAACAGGAAGGTGCGTCATGGCCGGCGCCCGAAATTGGCTGTTTTTCCCCGCGGGCGCAGTTAGGTTGCGGCGGTCGGCGCACGGGCGCCGATCCCAGTCCCATCACCCCAAACCCCATGCATCTCGCCCTCACCCAACTCAACTATCTCGCGGTGCTCGGCACCGCCGTGGCCGGGTTTCTCCTCGGCTGGCTCTGGTATTCGCCCGTCCTGTTCGCCAAGCCTTGGATGGCCGAAATGAAGTACACCCCGGAAAAAATGAAGGAGTGTGCCGAGCAGGGCATGGCGAAATTTTTCCTCCTCGGTTTCCTCTACACCCTGCTCGGCACCTTCGGGCTCGCGGTACTCCTCCGGGCGCATGGCCCCACCAGCTGGGTCAAGGGCGCGGAGTTCGGGGCCTTCGTGGGGCTCATCCTGATCGGCGCGCGGCTGCTCAACGCCGCCGTGTGGGAACAGCGCACGCTGAAGCTGCAGGCCATCAACCTCGGGTACGAGCTGGCGCTGTTTGCCGTGCAGGGGGCGATTTTGGCGGTCTGGAGATAGAACGCCCGTTTAGGGTTAAGCCGGAAGCCAGGAATCCATGAAGGTATTCCGGAGGATAGCTCCTAGTTTTCTGGCTTCCGGCTCTATCAGTTCCGGTCCGAAACGGTTTGCGCCCGACGCCGCGCCCGCCTTGAACGGGCGCGCATGAAACTCGTCTCCTGGAACGTCAACGGCATCCGCGCCGCCCTGCGCAAGGGCGCGATGGACTATTTCACGGCGGCGGCCGCCGACGTGATCTGCCTGCAGGAGACGAAGGCGCACCCCGGCGACGTGCAGCACGTCGCCTGGCCGCACGGCTACGAGGCGTTCTGGAACAGCGCGGACAAGAAGGGCTACAGCGGCACCGTGGTGCTCACCCGGGTGAAGCCGCTCGGCGTGACGTACGGGCTCGGGGCCGCGGACCATGACAAGGAAGGGCGCGTGATCACGGCGGAGTTTCCGGATTTTTACCTCGTCAACGTCTACCAGCCCAACTCCCAGCGCGGGCTGACGCGGCTGGCGTACCGCACGGAGGAATGGGACCCGGCGTTCCTGGCCTACCTGAAGAAACTCGGGAAGAAGGGGAAGCCGGTGGTGTTCTGCGGCGACCTCAACGTCGCGCATGCGGAGCTCGACCTCACCAACCCGAAGACCAACCGGCGCAACGCCGGGTTCACCGACGAGGAGCGCGGCAACTTCTCCACACTGCTCGCGCGGGGGTTCGTGGACACATTCCGCGCCTTCGAGCCGGGCCCGGGGCATTACACGTGGTGGAGCCAGATGATGAACTGCCGCGCCCGGAACATCGGGTGGCGCGTCGATTATTTCGTGGCGGCGGAGAGCCTGCGCCCCGCGCTGAGGCGCGCCTGGATCGCCCCCGAGGTGCTGGGCAGCGACCATTGCCCGGTGGGGCTGGAGCTGGCGTGATTCGCGTGACCTTTGCGCCGCGCCCGTGCAGGATCCGCCCGTGCTGATCGAACTCAAGGAACTGATGCTCCGGCCGAAACGGCGCACGCTCGCCGTGGCGGAGAGCCTGACGTGCGGCCGGGTGCAGGCCCGCATCGGGTCGATCTCGGGGGCATCGGAGTTTTTTCTCGGCGGCCTCACCGCCTATTCGCTGGACCAGAAGGTGAAGCACCTCGGCGTGGACTGGGTGGCGGCGCAAAGGGTCAACAGCGTGTCCGCGGCCGTGGCGGAGCAGATGGCCTGTGGCGTAATCCGGCTCTTTGGCAGCGAGCTGGGGCTGGCCACCACGGGCTATGCCGAATCGACCAAGGACGCACCGCAGCCGTTCGCCTGGTGGGCGCTGGCGCATGACCCGGCAGGCGGAAAAACCGTCGTGCGGAGCGGCCGGGTGGATTGCCCGGGCGCCGGGCGCGTGCAGGTGCAGGAAAAAGTTGCCGAGGCGGTGGTGGAGGAGCTGGTGAAGTACCTGCGGGAGCTGCGCGGGTAGGGCGGGGCTACCCAACGACTCCGCCCGGCCTCAGGTCAGCGTGTTCTGCAGGAACTCGATGCTCTCGCCGTTGGGGCCGTCGCAGAAAAAGAGCCGGACCGGCACGGGCCCGGGGCCGTTGGTCGTCGGGATCGTCACGTCGCGCGGTTCCACCGTGATCTTGAAGCCGGCGGCGCGGACGCGGTCGGCGACCGCGTCGAGCCGCGTGGTGCGCAGCGCGAAGTGGAGGATCGCGCCGTTGGGCGCACCCGTGTAGGCGAGGTCCTCGAACACCTCGAGGTAGTTGCCGTCGCCGGCGTCGAGCATGACCGCGCGCTGCGGGGCGGCGCGCCAGGCGATCTTCTCGGTGCAGCCGAGCGTGTCCCGGTAGAACCGCATCGTGGCGTCCCAGTCCCGCGTCTTCACGCAGGCGTGGTGAAAGCCGCCGCCGCCGAGCACCGGGTTCGTGGCCATGCGGGCGGCGCGGACCGGCTTACGGCGCGAGCTTCTTCACGTACTCCATCAACGGCACCACCTCGGGCACGGGCTGCACCCAGTCGCCGTAAAGCAGCTCGGGCATGGTGTACTGGGTGCCGTAGAGGGTGAAGTTGGCCGCGTCGGACCGCTGCAGCCAGCCGGTCTTCACCGTGGCGCCGGCGTAGAGGCCGCGGCTCTTGGTGTAGACGAGCACGGGGGTCTCGAGCAGGTCCTTGTTGAACTTCTCGGCCTCGGCGGCGTTGGGGCCGGCGATCGCGTTGGCATCCACCCCGACGTGGAACCGGTCGTTGAAGAGCATGCGCGGCGTGGCGTCGTTCGTGATCACCATGACCGTCTCGCTGGCGTTGACGCCGACCTGCAGGCCGAGGCTGATTTCGCCGGCGCCCACCAGCACGGGCAGGCTCCAGCGGCCGTCGGCCTTCTTGATCAGGATGACGCCGTAGCCGTCCTTCACGCCAAAGAAGAAGCCGGCCCGGATCTGGTTCACGATCACCAGGGCGCGCGCGCGCTCCAGCACCTGCGCCGGGATGGCGGTGGCGGGGTTGGCCATGAATTGCTGCAGGATGGCCTCGCAGGTTTCGATGCGCGTGACGTATTCGGCGCGAGAGTCGGCGCGGGCGGAGGCCGCACCAAAGAGCGCGAGCAGGGAGAGCAGGAGGAATTTCTTCATGGCGAGGCGGGGAAGTGGATTTGCGCGGAGTGTATGCATGGCGGCGCGGACTTGGAAAGCGCGGAGTGCGGGCGGTTCCTCCGAGGTTCAGTCCAGCCCCCGGGCGGCCAGGTCGTCCTCGTCCCAGCCCAGGTAGTGGCCGAGCTCATGGAGGTAGGTCAGGCGCACCTCCTCGCGGAAAATCTCCACGTCCTCCTCCGCCAGGTCCCAGAGGTTCCCGACGTAGAGCAGGATCTGCGGCGGGGCGGGCTGGTCGTGGGAGTATTCGGTGCCATGGGGATTGCCGGTAAACAGCCCGAGCAGGTCCGGCTCGAAGCCCTCGGCCAGCACGCTGGCATCCGGCCCGGCCCGGTAATGCACCGGCACGGCGCGGGCGAGCGGGCGGATGTCTGCCGGGAGCCGGCGCTGGGTTGCGCCCACGGTGGCGGCGGCGATCTCGGTCAGGCGCGAGGATTTCATGGCCGGAGCTCCGCGGAGAGGTCGAATTTTTCAAACCGCCCGCCCAGCCACCAGAGTCCGCACCCGATTTCGGCCAGGAGGATCACCCGCACGGCGAAGGCCAAGTCCCTCACCGCGGTGAAGTTGCCGTAGCGCTTGGTCAGGCCGCTGACTTCGATCATGGCCGGAACCCTGGGGGCGCCGGGCGCCCGCGGCAAGTCCGACGCCAATTCCGTGTAACCTGCCGGAGCGGGTCGCGTCTTGGGCTGTGTTAACCATGAAAACCATCTACCGCCTGCTTTCGCTGCTCAGTCTCACGGCCCTGGCCGCCGCCCCGCTCGTTCGCGCCGACGAGCCGTCCGCCTCCCCGCCGCCGGCGCCGCCCGCGGCCAACGGTGATCATCCCCGCATGGATCCCGCCCAGCGGCGCGAACATCGGCTCAAGGAGCTCACCGAAAAACTTTCGCTCACGCCCGCCCAGCAGGCCCAGATCAAGGCGATCTGGGACCAGGCCGAGGTCCAGGGCAAGGCCCTCCGCGCCCAAGGCGACGACCTGCGCGCGCAAGGCGCCGAGCTCCGGGCCAAGGGCAAGGAAGTCATGAAGGCCACGCACGACCAGGTGCGGGCGCTCCTCACGCCGGAACAGCAGAAGATTTTCGACGCCATGCCGCCCCCGGGGCGCGGGCGTCACGGTCCGGGCCGGGGTGAGGGCGACCGGCCCGCGGGCCCGCCGCCCGCCGATTCCGCGCCGGGCAAACCGTAAATAATTTCAGGGTTGGCGAGCCGCCGTGGCAGGGGTGCCCCGGCGGCTTTTTTGTGCCCGGACGGTTTCGCTTCGACTCGGCGCGCGCGGCTTCGCAGCGTGCGGGCATGGCGGACAAGACACGCGTGGCGGTGGTGGGCGGAGGGGCCGCGGGTTTCTTTGCGGCCATCGCCTGCGCGGAAAAGCTCGGGCCGGCCGGCGAGGTCACGCTGTTCGAGGCCACGGCGCACCCGCTGGCCAAGGTGCGCGTCTCGGGCGGCGGCCGCTGCAACGTCACCCACGCCTGCTTCGAGCCGCGCGAGCTCGTGAAGGCCTACCCGCGCGGCGGGCGCGAGCTGCTCGGCGCGTTCCACCGCTGGCAGCCGCGTGACACCGTCGAGTGGTTCGCGGCCCGCGGGGTGGAGACCAAGACCGAGGCGGACGGGCGGATGTTTCCCGTGACCGACGACTCGGCGACCATCGTCGACTGCCTGACCCGGGCGGCGGAGTCGGCGGGCGTGACGGTGCGGACCAGCCTCGGCGTGCGCAAGGCCGAGCGGCTCGGCCGCGCCGGCGCGGCTCCGGATTTCTGGCTGACCCTGACCGACGCCTCGACCCAGCGGTGCGACCGGCTGCTGCTCGCGACCGGCGGCAACAAGTCCTCCGCCGGCCTGGTCATCGCGCAGGCGCTGGGCCACGCGATCGAGCCGCCGGTGCCTTCGCTGTTCACGTTTCACATCGACGACGCGCGGCTGATCGGGCTGTCGGGCGTGTCGGTGGAGAACGTCGCCGCCAGCGTGCCCGGCACGAAGCTCCGGACGGACGGCCCGCTGCTGATCACCCACTGGGGGCTGAGCGGGCCCGCGATCCTCAAGCTCTCCGCGTGGGGCGCCCGCGAGCTCGCGGCGTGCCACTACGAGTTCAAGCTCGCGGTGAATTTCACGCCCGGCCACACGCGCGAGTCGCTGGCGAAGGAATTTGCCGCCGTGCGCACGGCGCAGGCGAAGAAACAGCTGGCCACCTGGAACCCGCTGGGCCTGCCGCAGCGGTTCTGGGAGCGGATGCTGGCGACGGCGGGCATCGCGCCGGCCGTGCAGTGGGCCGGCGTGGCCGGCGCCGCGCTCGGCGCCCTCGCGGCGCAGCTCACCGGCGCGGAATTCACCGTCGTGGGCAAGAGCATGAACAAGGAGGAGTTTGTCACCTGCGGCGGCGTGCGGCTGCGCGAGGTCGAGTTCCAGACGATGGAGAGCAAGCTCTGCCCCGGGCTGCATTTTGCCGGCGAAATCCTTGACCTCGACGGCATCACCGGCGGCTACAATTTCCAGGCGGCCTGGACCACGGGCTGGCTGGCCGGGCAGGCGATGGCGACGCCCGGAACACGATGACGTCCCGTTGGCCATGGCGGTTCGGATTGGGCCTGCTGGCTTTCAGCACTTGCCCCGCAGGGTTTGCCGGGGCAAGCGCATCTCCGCCGAACCCCATGCCCCCATCCCCTGTGCGCCGGCTGTGTTTCAATTACGATGGCTGGTCCCCGTTCTACAAGGGACCTGCGCCGGCGGACATCCGCCGGGCCATTGACCGGCTGGCCGGCACCCAGGTGACCACGGTCATGCTCAGCCCGAGTCTCGGCCAAAGCGTGAATTATCCCAGCCAGGTGTCCGAGCTGTGTCACTGGCGCACAATGACGCCCACGGCCCGCGAGGAACTCTACCATGTGATGGGCGGAACCGCGGCGGGCGGGGTGGAGCAGGTGGCGGCCCTTGGCCGGCGCACGGGATTCGACGGCTTCGGCGTGCTGGTCGACGCGGTCCGCCAAAGCGGGCGGGAGGCGTTTGTGACCCTGCGCATGAACGATGTGCACATGGTGACCCTGGAGAACGGCGACGGGCCCTATACCGACGCGTTTTACCGCCGGCATCCGGAGTGGCGGCTGCCGGAAGGCGGCCTGAACTACGGCATCCCGGAGGTCCGGGCTCACCGGCTGGCGATCATGGAGGAACTCCTGCGGCGTTATCCCTTCACCGGGCTCGAGCTGGATTTCCTGCGCAGTCCGCCTTATTTCCCGCCGAATTCCTCCGCGCGCCCGCTGCCGAAGCGGGACGAAAGAACGGGCAAGGAAGCGGCGCGATGGACGGAGCCCGATCCGGCGGCGGCGGATTTTTCGCGCGACAACGCCGAGGCGCAGGTGCCGGCCATGACGGAATTCGTCGTGGAAGTGCGCCGCATGACCGAGCGCGTGGGCCGCGACCTGGGTCGACGCATCGAGCTCTGCGTCCGCGTGCCCTCGAGCCTGGCGGGTTGCCGCCGGATCGGGCTCGATCCCGTCGCCTGGCATCAACACGGCTGCCTCGATTTCCTGACGGTGGGGAAATTCCTCCAGCTGGTGCAGGGGCTGCCCATTGCGGAATACCAACGGGCGATGCCGGGATTGCCCATCTGCGCCAGCATCGACTACGTCGTCGGCGGGCCGCTGCTCGCCGGCTATTTCTATCCGCGCGACGGCACGGCGGAGATTTATCGCGGCGCCGCTGCGGCGCTCTCCGCCCAGGGCGCAGCGGGGTTGACCCTGTTCAACATGTTTGCCGCCCAGGCCAACGGCGTCGATCCGCGGGGCCGCGATTGGAACCATGAGGAGCCGCGGGAGGTGCTGCGCGAGATCGGTGATCCGGCGACGCTGGAGAACACGGACAAGCTTTATCTCGTCGATTCAACGTTCAGGCTGTTCGCCCGGCCGTTGTTCGACGCTCCGGCGGCCCTGCCGGCAGCGTGCACGCCGCCGACCCCGCTGGGTGTCACCCTGAATGTCGGCGAGCGTACCGCCGCGGGAAAAACCTGCACGCTGCGAGTTGTCACCCAGGAGTCCGTGCCGGGCGCGGTCCTGACGGTGCGGGTGAACGGCCGCGCGCTGGGCGCGTCACGCCCGGCGCGCTCGCCCCATCTCTTCCCGGAGCCGTACGACCAGAAACCTCCGGAGCTGGATCAGTGCCGGGATTTTACCGTCGAGTGCGGCGCGTTGAACTATGGGGCCAACGAAATCATCGTACAGGCGTCGGAGCCGGTTACTGTGACTAGCATTGAGCTGGCCGTGACGGCACAGCGCACTTCGCGATGAAACCCTTTAGTACACAATGGCCGAAGATGGATTGGGCGGAACTGCTAGCCTCGCTGCCGCGGCTCGAGGCGGCCGGCCGGCAGCCCGCCTTGGCGGGTTACAGCCGGGCGGAAATCTACCGGGAGATTCACGGGCAGGGCGGCCTGTTCCTGGCCGCGGACATGGCGGATGAACTGAAGTTGCAGCCCGGTATGAAGGTCCTGGACCTCGCGTGCGGGGCGGGCACGACGGCGGTGTTCCTCGCGCGGCGTTACGGGGTGCAGGTGTATGCCGTGGACAAGAACGAACTCGATGCGCCCAAGCTCCTGGCCCGGGCCGCGGCAGCGGGCGTGGGCGAGCGGGTCATGCCCGTCAAAGCCGATGCGCGGTCACTGCCGTTCGCGCCGGATTTCTTCGACGCGGTGTTTTGCCTGAACTCCTATTTCTACTTTGGCACGGACGACCTTTATTTGCCCTACCTGATGAAGTTTGTGGCGCTGGGGGGCAGGATTTGCGTGGGCAGCCCGTGTTACCGGGAGGAGCTGCCGCCGGATGCGCCGGAGGAGTGGCTGGTCGAGTTTCCCGACTGCCTGGCGGTGCACTCCCCGGCATGGTGGCGCCGCCATTTTGAAAAGATCCGGATTGTCCGGGTGCTGAAATCGATCTGCCACCCGGAGAGCCGGGTCTTCTGGGAGGATTGGCTGCGTTACTGGCTGGAGACCAAAGCCCCGGCCGACATGACGCCGGCGGAGCTGGAAGGCCTGCGCGCATTCCTGCGGATGCTGGAGCACGACCGGGAGAACTTTGTGAGCCACCTGCTGCTCGTGGCGGAGAAGATGGCGCCGCCGGCCAACAGTCCCAGCCAGCATTACAGCTCCTGAGCCCAGCCTCCCGACAACCTTTTACTCCCATGAAATCCGGCCTGCTTCCCAAGATTCACCGCGAGGTCCGCTGCGGGGCCATCGTCGCACTCTACGTCCAGGATCCCGCCACCGGCCGGCTCGGCCTCTGGCTGGTGCCGGCGGCCAGGCGCCGCGCGCTCGCGCCGCGCCGCGAGTTCCTGAGCGGCGTGGAAATCGACAACATCAAGCGCATCATGCCGGAGGGCCTGCGGGCCTGGGCGATCGAGCCGTTGCTGCAGCTGAAGGTGCAAAGCGACGAGGCGGTGGCGGGCTTTTCGCAGGGCCGCACGATGCGCAACAGCCCGACCGCGGACCGGATGAAGTTCACGTCGCAGCAGGTCATCCGCGCGCGCGGGCGCACGACGGTGCGCACCCGTTTCACGCACCCCGACGGCTGGCGGGCGCACCACGACCTGGTCTGGCGGCGGGGCGCGAGCTGGCTCGAGAGCTCCGTGACGGCGGCGAACACCTCGGCCCGGCCGGTCACGCTGGAGTTTCTCGCCAGCTTCTCGCTCGGCGGCCTCACGCCGTTCGCGGCGGATGACGCCCCGGGCCGGCTGCGGCTGCACCGGTTCCGCGGCGTCTGGAGCATGGAGGGCCGGCGGGAGACGCGCCCGTTCGAGGACCTGCAGCTGGAGCCCTCCTGGTCCGGCTACGCCGTGCGCAACGAGCGGTTCGGCGGCGTGGGCTCGCTGCCGGCGAACGGCTTCTTCCCCTTCGTCGCGGTGGAGGACACCGCAGCGGGCGTCACCTGGGGCGCGCAGCTCGCGCATCCCGGCTCGTGGCAGATGGAGGTTTACCGCCGGGACGACCTCGGCGCGATTTCCGGCGGACTCGCGGACCGCGAGTTCGGGCACTGGATGAAGACCCTCACTCCGGGCGTGAGCTTCACCTCGCCCGTGGCGACCCTCGGCTGCGTGGCCGGCGACCTCGACGACTTGTGCACCGCGCTGACGGCCGCGCAGGAAACGCCCCTGGCGGCCCTGCCCCGGAGCGAGGCGGCGCTGCCCGTGATGTTCAATGAGTGGACCACGAGCTGGGGCCACCCCAGCCACGACAACATGACGGCGCTCGCGCAGGCACTGCGCGGGACGGCCATCAAGTACCTCGTGATGGATGCGGGCTGGTACAAGCCCGACGGCGGCCAATGGTCCAGCGCCCAGGGCGACTGGCAGCCGAACGCGGCGATGTATCCGCAGGGCCTGCGGGCCACGGCCGATGCGATCCGCGCCTGCGGCTTGATTCCGGGCCTCTGGTTCGAGCTCGAGGTCGTCGGCTCGGCGTCCTCGTTCTACGACCGGACGGACCTGCTGCTGCATCGCGACGGCCGCGTGATCACGGCGGGCGGCCGGCGGTTCCTCGACCTGCGCAAACCGAAAGTCGTGGCGCACCTCACGAAGCGCGTCATCGGCCTGCTCCGGGCGGCGAATTTCGGCTACCTGAAGGTGGACTACAACGAGAACATCGGCCCGGGCGTGGACGGGGCGGAATCGCCGGGCGAGGGGCTGCGGCAGCACCTCGCGGGCGTGCAGGCGTTTTTCCGGAAAATCCGGGCCGAGCTGCCGGACCTGGTCATGGAGTGCTGCTCGTCGGGCGGGCACCGGCTCGAGCCGTCGATGATCGGCCTGACGGCGATGAGCAGCTTCTCGGACGCGCACGAGTGCCGGGAGATCCCGGTCATCGCGGCCAATCTCCAGCGGCTGATCCTGCCGCGGCAGTGCCAGGTGTGGGCGGTGCTGCGCGCCGCGTCGGACGTGCGGCGGATTGTTTACCTCCTCGCGGCCGGCTTTCTCGGGCGGCTGTGCCTCTCGGGGGACTTTCCGACGCTGCGGCCGGAGCAACGCGCGCTGGTCGACCGGGCGCTCGCGCTCTATGCGCAGGCGGTGCCGGTCATCCGCCGCGGCCGGTCGCGCCGTTACGGGCCCGAGGTCCTGGCCTACCGGCACCCGCAGGGCTGGCAGGCCGTGGTGCGTGTCGGCGCCACCGGCCAGCAGGCGCTGGTGGTCGGCCATGCGTTTGCCAAACCCGGCGTCACCACCATCCGCGTACCGCTGCCGCCGGGCCGCTGGCGCGTGGCTGGCGAACTGCACACGGATCCCCGGGGAGCCGTGCTGGCGGCCGGCGAACTCCGCTGGCGGCCCGCGGGCGAATGGTCCGCCTGCGTGGTGCTGCTGCAGCGGTGATCCGGCCGGGGCCCGCCCCGGTGCGCAGAACCCGGTTGAGTTTTGCGCGCCGGGCGCCCTTCGTATCCCGCCATGCACCTCCGCCAACTGGGCCGCAGTGATCTGAAGGTCTCCGAGCTCTGCCTCGGCTCGATGCAGTTTGGCTGGACGGCGGACGAGGCCGCGTCGTTCGCGATCATGGACGCGTTCGTGGCGGCCGGCGGCAACTTCATCGACACGGCGGACATCTACACGACGTGGGGTCCGGACGGCCTGGCGGGCGGCGGCCGGTCCGAGGAGATCATCGGCCGCTGGATGAAGGCGCGCGGCAACCGGAAGAGCCTCATCATCGCGACCAAGGTTCGCGGGCGCATGACGGAGGGTCCCGGCGGCGAGGGCCTGGCGCGCGACCGCGTGATCCGCTGCTGCGAGGATTCGCTGCGCCGCCTGCAGACGGACTGCCTCGACCTTTACCAGACCCACTCGGCGGATCTCGCCGTGCCGATCGCGGAGACGCTCGGGGCGCTCGACCAGCTGGTGCGGGCCGGCAAGGTGCGCGCGATCGGGGCGTCGAACTACCCGGCGTGGCGGCTGATGGAGGCGCTGGGGGCGAGCGAGCAGCGCGGCTACGCGCGGTTCAACTCCTACCAGCCCGAGTACTCGCTGATGGAGCGGTCGCTCTTCGAGATCGAGCCGCGCCCGCTCTGCCGGAACTACGGGCTGGGTGTCATTCCCTATTCGCCGCTCGCCGGCGGGTTCCTCACCGGCAAATACCGGCGCGGCGCGACGGTCGAGAGCGTCCGCGCAACCGACATCGGGAAGAAATACTGCCACGACCGCGGGTTCGCGGTGATCGAAAAACTCGAGGCCATCGGCCGCGCCCGCGGCAAGACGGTCGCCCAGACCGCGCTCGCGTGGCTGCTGACGAATCCGGTCGTCACGTCGGCTATCATCGGCGCGAACACCCCGGCGCAGCTGGGCGATGCGCTGGGCGCCGCCGGCTACCGCCTCGATGCGGCCGAAATGGCGGCGCTCAACGAGCTCACCAGCTACCCGATGAACTGGCGCAATATCTGGGACTGAGCCGGCCCCGCTGCGCCGCGGAAATTCCTCCAGCCGCTGCTTGGCGAACCGGCCGGCTTCGGTTACACCGCAGGGCGTTCGTGAAGCTTTCCGGGAAATTCATGGGTTTCCTCCTGATGGGCACGGCCTATGCCGTCTCGGTCGGGCTGATGCTCCGCCACGCCGCGGACGAGCAGCGGGCGGACCGCGTGACGATCCGGCTGAGCCAGTGGCAGCTGGAGGGCGGTGTCCGCCAGGCCTTCGCCGCGCTGATCCGCCGCTACGAGGAGCTCAACCCGCGGGTGCACGTCATTCCCATTTCGGTGCCCGACACGATCTACCGGCAGTGGGCGCGCACCCAGCTGATCGGCGGCACCGCCCCCGACATCATCGAGTACAACAAGGATTTTCTCGGGGTGGACCGCTTTTTCTCGCCGATCACGGACGAGGTCGCGAGGCCCAACCCCTACAACCGCGGCACGCCACTCGAACACGTGCCGTGGCGCGACACCTTCCTCGACGCGATGGCCAACCCCGACGGCTTCCACCCCCAGCTGAACCAGTATTACGCGCCGACCATGACCCAGGTCAGCATGCGCCTGATGTTCAACCGGCCCCTGCTGCGCGCGATCACCGGCGGGGACGAGCCGCCGCGCAACTACCGCGAGTTCCTCGCCCTCTGCGCGCAGGTCCGCGAGTACGCCCGCGCGCATCAGCTCGCGCTCGCCCCGGTCGCCAACTCCGGGGAAACGGTCATCGGGCTCGCCAACTACATCTTCGAGTCGGCGGCCAGCGGCCTGTCCGCCCGGCTCGACCACCGGCACACCTTCGGCTTCACCAGTCAGGAGCTGGGGCTCCTCTACCTGCGCGGCGAGTGGAATTACCGCGCCCCCGAGCTGCGCCCGGGCTTCGAGCTGCTCCGGGACCTCGGCGACAACAGCGTGCCCGGTTTCCTCCAGCTGACCCGCGAATCCCCGCTGATGGATTTTGTGCGCCAGCGCGCGCTGATGATCGTCGCGCCGAGCTGGGAGGCGAGCAGCCTCAAGGAGCTGTGCCCGTTCGAGCTGGGGGCGTTCCGCTACCCGGTGCCGCTGCAGGACGATCCGGTTTACGGCCGGCTCATGCTCGGCCCGTACTCCGACGGCCGGCTCGGGACCACGCTCGGCCTCTATCTCAACCGGGCCACGCGGCACCGCCGCGAGGCGCTCGATTTCCTGCACTTCGTCACGAGCGTGGAAGGCAGCCAGATCTTCACCGATGTCAGCACCTGGCTGCCGGCGATCGCCGGCGTGAAGGCGTCGGCCTACTCGCGCCAGTTCCTGCCGTCCTACGACGGCTACATCTGGAGCCTCGACGGGGGATTCTTCAACCTCTCGGGCAACGATGCGATCACGCTGCTCCGCCGCAGCTACTACCTGATGTGGGGGCCGGACGGCGGCCCGGAGAAGTACGCCGCGGGGATCGACGCCCGGATGCGGGAGAGCGTGATCGCGGACCTGACCCGTGAAACCAAGACCCGCCTGGAAGCGATCACGCGGGATGACGCGGCCGCCATCGCGCAGCACCTGCTGGCGGACCCCGGGCCGGTCGCCGCCCCGCTGCTCCTGCTGCCGGCGCGCCTCGAGGGGCGGACCCTGCAGATGCTCGATATCCTGCGCGAAGCGAAAGGCGCGCGTCCGCACTGACCGCATGAAACCGGCGATGCTCATCCTGCTTTGCCTGTTGCCGGCCGGGGCGGCCCCGGCGGCGGAGCCGGCGCGACCCTCCGGCGCGCTGGCGGAGGCCTGGCAGGCACTGGCCAACAACCGGCCGGACCTCGCGCTGCCGCAGTTTGAGCGGCTGACCGCCCAAGGCCGAGGCGACCCGCGCGCCGTGCGGTTCGGCACCGCCCTCAGCCTGCTGGCCCAGCCGACGGACCTGCCGAACCGCGTCGCCCGGGCCCGGACCCTGCTGGCGGCGCTGGCTGCCGACGGCACCGACGACGCGGCCCTGGGCGCGCGTTTCCAGCTCGCCCGGCTGGCGGAGTTTCAATCCAACCCGCCGGATTCGGTGCTGGCCGCGGAAATTTTCCGGCAGCTGATCGCGGAGCAACCGGCGTCAGCCTGGGCCCAGGCGGCGCTGCCGCGGCTGGTCGTCCTGCTGCTCTACACCCCCGCGGGTCCGGCCGACCCGGCAAAAAGGGTGGCCGCCGCGGAGCAACTGCTCGGGTCGGCCCGGCAGCCGGCGGTGGCGGTGGAGCTGCACCTGATCATCGCCGACGCCATCTTTCACTACCGGCTGCCGGACACGGAGGCGCTACCGCACCTGCTCGCGGCCGAGCAATCCGCCGTGCTGGATGCCGCGACCCGGGGCGATGTGCTGGTGCAGACCGGCGAACTCCTGCGGCTGGCGGGCGATCCGGAGCGGGCGGCGCGCTACTACCAGAAGTTCCTCACCGAGTATCCGCGCGATGCGCGCCAGTACGCCGTGCGCCAGCGGCTGGCGGGGCA
The DNA here is from genome assembly GCA_903872505.1 of uncultured Opitutia bacterium. Lineage (GTDB taxonomy): Bacteria > Verrucomicrobiota > Verrucomicrobiia > Opitutales > Opitutaceae > Opi-474. Next base: position 239 of record CAIQKV010000086.1, on the reverse strand, counting down.
GGGCGGGGCGAAGCCCGCGCCGTGATGGGGTGTAAATTGCAGGGCGGGGTCGCTGACCCCGGCGGCTCGTCGTGGCACGGGTCTCCCGACCCGTGATTCCAAACCAGAAATCATTCCAGAACGTACAGATTTCATCTGCATTATCTAGTACCAAAATCTTCTCAACTGTAGAATTCTTAGATTCCACGATCTTCAGAAAAATCTTGACATAGTAATCTTGTGCAAAAACTTCACCAATT
>CAIQKV010000085.1 GCA_903872505.1 uncultured Opitutia bacterium | reverse complement strand
GACGCGGCGGGGGCGCCGCATCTCCATCAACCCGTTGTCGCACCGGCAAAAAACCGCGGTCGCGTGGACGTCCGGCGCGAGACTGGCAACCGCGGCGGCAAAACCGTGACGGTGATCGACGGCTTTACCGGGATCGGGCTGCCCGAAAAGGAGCAGCTGGCGAAAAAGATGCGCGCGGCCTGCGGCTGCGGCGGGACGATCAAGGACGGCGCGATCGAGATCCAGGGCGACCAGCGCGCGACCGTGGCGCGAATCCTGACCGAGGCGGGATTCCGGCCGGTGATGGCGGGCGGGTGATTTTCCCGCGCGAGGAGGGATTCAGACCGCCGACAGCTCGCGCTTCTTTTCGGTCTTGAGGCGGAGCTGGCCGCAGGCGGTGTCGATGTCGTGGCCCTGCCCGCGGCGCTCCTTCAGAATTTCTGCCGGAGTGCGAGGCTGAGCCAGCCGACGTTGTCGCCGCTGAGGCGGTAGTTGCGGTCGGGATAGTCGAAGCGGCGCAGGGTCGTGAGGCCCAGGTCGGCCTCGAGTTCGGGGCCGCCGGTGAACTGGTAGACGGCGCCGACGCCCGCGCGGACCTCGGTGACGTCGAGAAACGTGTTGGCGAGGCGGTTGATCCCGGGGGCGGGGACGCCGAGGTTTTCGCTGACGCGGTAGTTGCCGCCGAGCACGCTGAGCCCGGTGCGCACGGTCAGCTGGTCGTCAATCCGGTGGCTCACCGCGGTCCGCGGAAACCCGACATCGAGCTGCCAGTCGGTCGCGAACTTCCAGCGCACCCCGACGACCGGCAGCACCGGGTGGTTGTTGAAGGCGTTGGCGGTGACGCCGAGGGTCCAAGCGAGGTCGGGACTGGGGGCGTAGAGTGCGGCGAGGAAGAGCGGGGCGTTGAAGCTCTTGCCGTCGAGGTGGCTGGAGTCGCCGTAGAAGCCGGGCCGGAGCGCGGCGAGATAGCCCCATTCCTTGGAAACGAAGCCGCGCAGCCCGAGGGAGAGCGTGAGCTCCTGCAGCGATCCGGGGAGGAATGTTCCCGCCGAGGCGTCGAGCGTCGTGTGGGAGTAGGCGAGGCCGGGGATGAAGACCATGGCCTCGCTGAGGGGCACACGGCCCGCGACGCTCAGGTCGAAACGGCTGATGGACACCTCGCCCGCCGCCGCGTCACCCCGGCTGAGGTCGCCCTTTCCGGAGTAGGTGAACCCGGCGGAAAACTCATCCGCGAGCGTCGGCCGAAACGTCGCGCTGGCCGGCTGGCCGCGCAGCCCGCAGGCCACGGCGAAGATCAAGGCGAGGAAGGCGGAGAGGCGGAGGAACTTCACGAACTCCATACGAGCGAACGGGCCGCGCGGATGCAATCTCCGGGACCCGCGGACAGCATTGCAGCGCGCGGGTGGGATGACGCGCTGCTCTCGTCAGATGGCCGCCAGCTCGCGCTTCTTTTCGGTCTTGAGCCGGAGCTGGCCGCATGCGGCGTCGATGTCGTGGCCCTTCTCACGGCGGAGCGTGACCGAGATGCTGGCGGCGCGGAGGACGTCGGCGAAGCGCTCCTGGCGGGTGATGGACGGGCGTTTCCACGGCAGGCCCTCGACCGTGTTGTACGGGATGAGGTTCACGTGGGCGTGCAGGTCGAGGGCGATGTTGCGCAGGAGCTTCGCCTGCTCGAGCGAGTCGTTGATGTCCGCGATGAGAATGAACTCGAGCGTGATCATCCGGCCGTGTTTCTCGGAGAAGGCCTTCACCGCGGGCAGCAGCTTGGCGAGCGGGTAGGCCTTGTTCACCGGCATGATCTGCTCGCGCACGGCGTCGGTCGCGCCGTGGAGCGAGATGGCGAGGCGGAAGCCGAGCGGCTCCTCCGCGAGTTGGAGGATCTTCGGGACGAGGCCGCTGGTGGAGATGGTGATGCGGCGGGCGCCGAAGCCGAGGCCCCACTCGGCGTTGACGATGGTGAGCGCGCGGAGGAGCGCGTCGTAGTTCGCGAGCGGCTCGCCCATGCCCATGACGACGATGTTGTCGAACGAGGCCAGCTCCATGCGGGCGCGGGGGGTGCGGGCGTCCTCGCTGCGGCAGACCTGCAGCAGCTGGGCGACGATCTCGCCGGCGGAGAGGTCGCGCTTAAGGCCGGCGAGGCCGCTGGCGCAGAACACGCAGCCCATCGCGCAGCCGACCTGGGTGGAGATGCAGATGGTCTTGCGCGAGTGGTCGAGCCCGACGCCGTCCTGCGGCGCGCGGATGATCACGGTCTCGATCAGCGACTGGTCGCGGAGCTCGAGCAGCAGCTTGTCGGTGACGTCCTCCGAGTGCTTGTTGAGCACGAGCTCGGCGGGCATGAAGTCGAACGTCGTTTCGAGCCACGCGCGGAGCGGCTTGGAGAGGTTGGTCATGGCGTCCCACGAGGTGACGCGTTTCTTGTAGACCCACTCGAGGATCTGGGGCGCGCGGAACACCGGCTCGCCACGCTCTGCGAGCCGCGCGGTGAGCGTCTCGAGGGTCTCGCCGGTGAGCGGCGGCTTGGGTGGGGAAAACTTCATGGAGAATTTCGAATTTCGAGTTTCGAATTTCGATTGGCAGAGCTCGGAGAGAGGCGAATTGCGATTGTCGCTGGGACTCAAGGGCGAGCAAGCTCGCGGCCTACGTCTGAAGGGATGGAAGAATCGAAACTCGAAAATCGAGATTCGAAAATATCTCAGTGTTTCGCCAGCGCGCGGTTGAGGGCGCTGACGACAGCCTTGATCGAGGCGAGCTCGATGTTGGTGTCGATGCCCGCGCCGAAGAGCGAGAGGCCGCGGTCGGTCTTGACCTGGATGTAGCTGACGGCGCGCGCCTCGGCGCCCTTGCCGAGTGAGTGCTCGGCGTAGGAGAGCACCTCGAACTTCGGCAGGTTCGTCGCGGCGAGGGCGCGGACAAAGGCGTCGATCGGGCCGTTGCCCTCGGCGGCGAGCTTGTGCGTCACGCCGTCATGCACGAGGCGCGCCTCGCACTTCACCGCGCTGTCGCGCTCGGTGGTCTTGAAATGCTCCAGCGCGACGGGGGCGGTGCGCTCGAGGTACTCGCGCCGGAACGCGGCGTGGATTTCCGCGGGGGTGAGCTCGCGGCCGGTGGCGTCGGCGAGGTCGTTGATGATCTTGCCGATCTCCTTGTGCATGGGCTTCGGCAGGGTGAAGCCGAAGGCGTTCTCGAGCACGTAGGCGACGCCGCCCTTGCCCGACTGGCTGTTGATGCGGATGATCGCCTTGTAGCTGCGGCCGATGTCGGCGGGGTCGATGGGGATGTAGAGGACGTCCCACGGGTGGCCGGGCTGCTGGTGCGGCAGCGACTTCTTGATCGCGTCCTGGTGGGAGCCGCTGAAGGCGGTAAAGACGAGCTCGCCGGCGTAGGGCAGGCGCGCGGGCACCTCGAGCTTGGTGCAGCGCTCGTAGACCTCGCGGATGCCGTTGATGTCGCTGAAGTCGAGCCCGGGGTGGATGCCGTGCGTGTAGAGGTTCAGCGCGACGGTGACGAGGTCGAGGTTGCCGGTGCGCTCGCCGTTGCCGAAGAGGGTGCCCTCGACGCGGTCGGCGCCGGCGAGGAGCGCCAGCTCCGTGGCGGCGACGCCGGTGCCGCGGTCGTTGTGGGTGTGGAGCGAGACGAGGGTGCGGTCGCGGCGGGTGAGGTGGGTGCACATCCACTCGATCTGGTCGGCGTGGACGTTGGGCGTGGCGTACTCGACGGTGGCGGGGAGGTTGAGGATGATCTTGTTGGCGACGGTCGGCGCCCAGACGTCGGTGACGGCCTCGCAGATCTCGAGGGCGAACTCCAACTCGGTGCTGGTGAAGCTCTCGGGCGAATACTCCAGCCGCAGCTGCGTGCCGGCGGCGACCAGCGGCTGCATCGAGGCCTTGAGGAAGGCGACGGCACGCGTGGCGATGCCCACGACGTCGGCGCGGCTGGCGTTGAAGACGTACTCGCGCTGCTTCGGCGACGTGGAGTTGTAGAGGTGGAAGATCGCGTGCTTCGCGCCGCGGAGCGCCTCGAGCGAGCGCGTGATGAGGTCCTCGCGGCACTGGCAGAGCACCTGGATCGCGACGTCATCCGGGATGTGCTTTTCCTCGATCAGGCGGCGGCAGAAATCGAACTCGATCGACGAGGCCGAGGGGAAGCCCACCTCGATCTCCTTGAAGCCGATCTTCACCAGCAGGTCGAAGTACTCGAGCTTCTCCTCGACGCTCATCGGCTGGGCGAGGGCCTGGTTGCCGTCGCGGAGGTCGACGCTGCACCACAGGGGGGCGCGGCTGAGCGTGCGGCCGGGCCACTGGCGGTGGGGGAGGTCGACGGGCGGGAAGGGGCGGTACTTGGTGACGGGAGCGGGTTGCATGGCAGCGAAACGAGCAGGAAAGATGAAGAAGGGGGGACGGACAAAACGCCAGCCAGACGGCGGCGGAAACCCAACAGATGGACGCACGATCGACCGCTAGGCGGCGATTCAGAGATCGTGCGCGGCGGTAAGTCGAAGCGCCTGTAACAGGTTTCGCATGAAGCGGCCGGAGTAAGGGCCCGGCCCGGCG
>CAIQKV010000084.1 GCA_903872505.1 uncultured Opitutia bacterium | reverse complement strand
GGTTTGGGCGGTTCGGCTGGTTGAACCGCCGGGAGATCGACACGGCCGGGGCGAAATGGATCGGGCGCCTGGGCATCAAGGCGCGCGGGCCGCGTCAGCCGGTGTGTCAGCTGTCGGGCGGCAACCAGCAGAAGGTCGCGCTCGCGCGGTTGCTCGAGCATCCCGCCCGGATCTTCCTGCTCGACGAGCCCACGCGCGGCATCGACGTGGGCAGCAAGGCGCAGATTTATGAGCTGATCGCCGGCCTGGCACGCGAGGGCCGGGCTGTGGTGCTGGTCAGTTCGTACCTCCCGGAACTTTTCGGGATGTGCGACCGCATCGCGGTGATGCGGCGCGGGGAGCTGGTGGACTGCCGCGCGCGCACGGAATGGACGGAGCCCACGCTCATGGCGGCAGCCATCGGCACCGCGGCCTGAGGGAAACAAGACCATGAATGCCAAAAACCTTCTTACCCGGCTCGGACCCTTTCTCGGGCTGCTGCTCGTCATCGCGCTCTTCTCCATCCCAACCGAGGTGCGCGGCTATTTTCTCACCTACCCGAATTTCAAGATCATCCTGACCCAGACCGTGATCGTCGCCATCGGGGCGCTGGGCATGACCCTGATCATCGTCAGCGGCGGGATCGACCTAAGCGTCGGCTCTGCCATCGCGTTCACCAGTGTCGTGGGGGCGCTGCTCATCCAGCGCGGCTGGCCGGCCGCGGCCGTCGTCGTGGCGGTCGTCGCCGCGGGAGGGGGTATTGGGCTGCTCAACGGCGCGGCGATCGCAGGCCTGCGGATGATGCCCTTCATCATCACCCTCGGCACCCTCGGCGTGGTGCGGGGTGCGTCCAAGTGGCTCGCGAACAATGAGACGGTCAACTACGACGCCTCGGCGATCAACGGCTGGATGACGACCCCGGATCCGTTCGGGCGGTCGTTGCCGGCGGGCGCGTGGGTCGCGCTGGTGGCGGCGCTCGGGACGGCGGCGATGCTGCGCCAGACCGTGTTTGGCCGGCATGTCTTTGCCATCGGCTCCAACGAGGCGACGGCGCGGCTCTGCGGCGTGCCCACGGTCCGGACCAAGATCCTCATCTACACCGTGGCCGGCTGCTTCTTCGGACTGGCCGGGCTGATGCAGCTCTCGCGCCTCCGGCAGGGCGACCCGACCGTGGCGGTCGGGCTGGAACTCGACATCATCGCGGCGGTGATCATCGGCGGCGCGAGCCTGAGCGGCGGCGTCGGCACCGTGCTCGGCTCGATGATCGGCGCGCTCATCATGGCGGTGCTGCGCAACGGCTCGCAGCAGATGGGCTGGCCGACCTATTTCCAGGAAATCATCATCGGCGTGGTGATCATCGCCGCGGTGTTCCTCGACCGGCTGCGGCAGGCGAAGAACGCCTGACCCGCCGGGACCGGCTCAGGCGAGCTGCTTGACGAGGATCTTGGCGTTGCGGCCGCTTTCGTCGTACGATTTCAGGCGCGCCTCGGGCAGGATCTCCTTGGTCGCCTCCTCGAAGCCGCAGACGGCGGTGAAGAAGCCGAAGCTCTGGGTCGAGAGGGCGATGACGCGCGTGGCGCCGCGTTCCTTGGCCATGAGGCAGGCGTACTCGACCATCTTCTTGCCGATGCCGCGGTGGTGGTAGAAGGGCAGCACGTAGAGCGAGCCGATCTCGGCCAGCTCCGGCATGTCGGGGTAGAAATAGAGCGTGACGCAGGCGATGATGTTCTCGTCGATCTCGAACACGAAGAACTGGTCGATGTTTTTCTCGATGGCCTGCTGGGTGCGGTGGATCAGCTCCTCGCGGCGGACCGCGTGGCGGGTGAGGCTGTAGATGAACCGCACGTCGCTGCGGCGGGCCTTGCGGATCTGCTGGTAGTCGTTGCCGTAGACGAGCGACCCGACGCCCTCGCTGGAGAAGATCTCGTTGATGAGGCCGTCAAAGATCCGGCCGTCGACGATGTGGACGCGGGGCGTGCCGGACTCGATGGCCTTGACCGCGTGGGCGGCCTTGCTGCGGGAATCCTCGGCGAGCTGCTCGGGCTTGTCGTTGATCAGCGTGCGGAGGGCGTCCACGGAGATCTCGCGGCGGACCTCGCCGTTGATTTCCAGGCCGCCGTGGGGCGTGAGGTAGATGATCTTCGTCGCGTGGAGCGCCTCGGCCAGCTCGGCGGCGAGCAGGTCCGAGTTGACGCGGAGGGACTTGCCGTCGGGGCCGAACGCCAGCGGGGAGACGACGGGCACGACCTGCTGGTCGATGAGCTCGCTGAGGAAGTCCTTGTCGATGCGCTCGACGCGGCCGGTGAACTGCTGGTCGACGCCCTTGATGATGCCGATCGGCAGCGCGCGGATGGAGTTGGTCAGGGCGCACTTCAGGCTGTTCTGCGTGAGGCACTCGAGGATGACGTGCGAGACGCGCGAGGAGGCGCGGATGGCGAGGTCGAGCGTGGCGGCGTCGGTCACGCCGGTGCCGTAGGCGTCGGAGATGGCGACGTTGCGCAGCGCGGCCAGCTCCACCAGCTGCTGCCCGATGCCGTGCACGAGCACGAGCTTGATGCCGAGGCTGCGGAGGACGGCGATGTCGACGAAGAGGTTGCCGATGTTCTCGTCCGCCACGATCGCGCCGTCGATCGCGATCACAAAGATCTGGCCCTGGAAACGCGGAACGTACTTCAGGATCCCGCGGAGGTCCGTGGGCTTGATCTCGGTCGCGATGGCCGCCGAGGCGGGCGGGGGCGTGGTGGGTCCGGTGCCGTTGCTCATGAAAAGTGGGGGCCGCAGTTCTCGACGATGCGGCGCGGCTCGTCAATGCACTTGCAGCGTCCAGGCCTTGGAGCCGCGCGTGCCGACGAGGGTGACGCGGTAGCTGCCCGGCTTCAGGGCGCCGGCGGGCACGGTCAGGCGGATGACGTTTTCGCGCGTGCGGGCGAGCAGGCTGCCGGTGATGCGCTCGAAGTCGGGGGCGATGATGAGCTCGTCGCCCCGGACATACAGCTGCGCGCCGGCGAGCTGCTGCTTGTTGTCGGTGAGGGTGCAGCGGACGCCGATGGGGTAGGCGAACAGCGCGTTGACGCTCGGTGCGGCGGTGACGGAGAGGATTTCCGCCGGCAGCTGCGGCGGCACGACCAGGGTTTCCTTCAGCGCGGATGGCAAGCCGGCCGCGGCGGCGACCGCCCGGGCCGCCGTGCCGACGGATTGCGGGTCCGCGGGCAGTTCGGCCGTGAGCGTGATGCGCTGGAAGCCGGCATCGAGCAGCCGATGGGTGTTAGCCCGGTCCCGCAGGTCCTGGTAGGGCTGGAACGCGCGTTCCGGCCTCCGATACCGCAGGGTGAGGACGGTGTACACGCCGATGCTGAGGATGATCACGAGGACCACCCACTTCATGGGCCAGGGCTGGCGGGTGCGGGAGGGGACGGGCATGGACGGGTGGGAAGTAACTCCGGCCCGGGGCGCGGTCGCAAATAAATTTGCGCCGGCGGGCGGGGGCTGATTCGTTGCCGAACTCCATGAAGTTCTGGTCCCAGTATTTTATCCCCACATTGAAGGAAAGCCCGGCCGACGCCGAGATTCCCTCGCACAAGCTGCTCATCCGCGCGGGCCTCGTCCGCAAGCTGGGCGGCGGTCTGTACACCTACCTGCCGCTCGGCCTGCGCGTGATGCAGAAGCTGACCCAGATCTGCCGGGAGGAGATCGAGCGCGGGGGCGGGATCGAGCTGCAGATGCCGCACCTGCATCCCGCCGAAAACTGGCAGCAGGGACCCCGCTGGGCGGCTATCCGCGAGGTGATGTTCCGGGTCGACGGCGCCGGGGACGGCAAGCGCGGTCCCCGGGAACCGGAGTACGTGCTGGGGCCGACCCACGAGGAAGTCATCACTCCGCTCGTCCGGGCCGAGATCACGAGCTACCGCGACCTGCCGAAGAACCTGTTCCAGATCACGACGAAGTTCCGCAACGAGATCCGGCCGCGCTTCGGGCTGATGCGGGCCCGCGAGTTCGTGATGATGGATGCGTACTCGTTCGACGCCAACGACGAGGCGGCGATCAAGAGCTACCACGCCATGAAGACGGCGTATGAGAATTTCTTCCGCCGCGTCGGGGCGCATGCCATCGCCGTCGAGGCCGACACCGGCGTGATGGGTGGGAGTTACTCCCACGAATTCATGATCCCCGCCGAGATTGGCGACAACGACATCCTCTACAACGAGGAGAGCGGCTACGCGGCGAACCGGGAAAAGGCCACGAGTGCGCTCGTGCCGGCCGGACTGGCCGACGCGGCTCCGGCCGGGGCGCTGGAGGAGTTTGCCACCCCGGGCATCGTGACCATTGCGGCACTTGCAGCACCGCCGTACTCGGCTCCGGCCGACAAGCAGTTCAAGACCCTCGTGTACGTGGGAGACGGCAAGCCGTTCCTCGTTGTGCTGCGCGGCTGCGATGAACTCGAGGAGGCCAAGCTCGGCGCGCTCGGCTTCAGTGTTTTCCGCCCGGCCACGCCCGAGGAAATCGAACCGGTCATGGGCGCGAAGCCCGGCAGCCTGGGCACGGTGAAGGGCACGATCAAGAATCCGGACGCCCTCGCGGGGATCTTTGCCGACCACGCCATCCGGCTGGTGGGCAATGGCACCACCGGGGCCAACAAGGACGGGTTTCACCTGCGCCACGTCAACGTGTCGCGCGACCTCACGGTCACGCGCTTCGGCGATTTCCGCCGGGTGCAGCCCGGCGAGCCCGATCCCACCTCCGGCCAGCCGCTCAAGCTCCGGCGCGGCATCGAGGTCGGCCACATCTTCAAGCTCGGCACGAAATACTCCGACAAATACGGCGCGGTCTACACCGACGACCAGAAGCAGAACCACCCGGTGGTGATGGGCTGCTACGGCATCGGCATCAGCCGGACCATGCAGGCGATCATCGAGCAGGGCCATGATGCCGACGGCGTGGTCTGGCCGTGGGCCTCAGCCCCGTTCCATGTGCTGATCTGCGTGCTGGATCCGCAACTGCCCGAGGCGATGGACCTTGCGCGGCAGTTGGGCGCGGCCGCCGAAAAGGCCGGCGCGGATGTGCTCATCGACGATCGGGCCGAGCGGCCGGGCGTGAAGTTCAAGGATGCCGACCTCATCGGCATCCCGCTGCGGCTCACGATCGGCGGCAAGGGGCTGAAGGAAGGCATCATCGAGCTGAAGTGGCGCACCCAGAAGGAAGTCGCCAAGATTTCCCTGGCCGACGCCGCCGCACGGGTGACCGCCGAGGTGCAGGCGGCCCAGGCGAAGGCATGACGACCGGGCAGAACAAGGCCCACGGCGCCCCCGCGCAGCAGGGCGAGACCGAGCTAGCGCTCGATCACGGCTGGCGCGTGGTGGTGCTGAACGATCCGGTCAACCTCATGTCCTACGTCGTGCTGGTCTTCAAAAAGGTTCTCGGTTTCGACGAATCGCGGGCGCGCCGGCACATGCTCGAGGTCCACGAGCGCGGCCGGTCGGTGGTCTGGAGCGGGTTGCGCGAAAAGGCCGAGGCGTATGCCTTCACCCTGCAGCAATGGCACCTCACGACCGTCCTCGAGTCCGATGAAGCGCATTGAGGTCAAGCTGGCGGTGCACGTGGTGGCGCCCCTCCTCGACCTGATCAAGGGTATGGCCGACAGCCTGCGGAGCGAGCTGGCCTCGCCGTACGCGCCCAGCGGGCTCGACCCGGAGTTTGACGCCGTGTGGAGCGGGGAACTGCTCACGGCGCAATGCGTGGACCTGCAGGTGCTGCTGGGGCTCTTCAACGAGGAGTTTTTCGCGGACGGGGTGATTGCCCTCGACGAGGACAACGCCGAGCAGATCGTGCGCGCGACCGCCGCGGTGCGGCTGCGGCTGCGGTCGCAGTATCTCGGGGTCCTCGGGGATGAAACCCTCGAGACCGGGAATGTTGAGCTGGAGGGGCTGGAGGAGCCGCTGCGGAAGGCGTTCATGTGCTACCTGTTTCTGGCGACGATCCAGGAGCTGATCATCCAGCACATGGACGGGAGCATCCTGGACGCGTGATTGGCATTTGACGGCGGCACCGGGCGACCTACCTTGCTGCCGACACCCTGCAGTGTTCGAGGGTCTTTCAATAACCGCTCTTTGCCTTGAAATCATTACGGGAGCTGAACCCGCCGCGGAAGATGCTAGGCCGTAAACCGGAAAGCAGACGCTGCGGAGGAGGCGCCCACCTATCATTAAAAAGGACATGAGCCTTTGGGACTACGGCACAGGCGGGGCGTCAATTTTCCATCCGCGCCCATGATCACCACCCCCTATCTCCACATCCTCCACGTTTTCTCCCTGCTCATCCTGACGGCGCACACCTACATGGCGTTTGCGAACCCCGCGCCCGAGAACCGCAAGCGTACGCTGATAATCACGGGTATCGCAGCCCTGTTACTGGTGGTCTCCGGCTGTGGCATGGTGAAGCCGGTCTTCTCGTTTGGCAGCGGATGGGTTGTGGTGAAGCTGCTGTGCTGGCTGGCCTTCAGTGCGCTGGCAGGGGTGGCCTACCGCAAACCCGAACTGCGTGGCACTCTGAGTTTTGTCGGACTGACGGTCTTGCTGGTGGCACTGGTGATGGTTTTCGCGAAGCCGTTCTAACCCGGCGGGTTCATGGCTGACACGATTTGCGGGCTCTGGGTCGCCGAGGACGGCCGGGTCCACGTGTCGGTCGCGACGCCCGGGGACGGGCGCGCGGAGCGGATCGAGTCCTTCCGCCCCTTTGCCTGGCTCAACGACACGCCGGCGGAGGCCAATCTCCATGGCGTGACCCTGGAGCGGCTGAACGGGGAGGGCGCCTACGACCGGCTGGTGCACGCGGACGACCTCGGTGTCTACGAGGCGTTCCTGAAGGAGGCGAAGGCGAGCGTGGGCGTGGATGCCATCCGTCCGCTGGAGAGCCAGTTTCTCCTGCAGCACCGGCAGCGGCTTTACGGCGAGATGAGCTTCGGGCAGTTGCGCCGGTGCCAGCTGGACATCGAGACGGCTTCCGAGGACGGCAGCTTCAGCGATGCCGCCAAGCCCGGCGACCGCGTGCTGGCGATCGGATTGCGCCACGGTGGCCACAACCGGCTGCTGGTGCTCGAGGCCATGACCGATGCCGCCGAGAAAACGCTGCTCGAAGCGCTGAATGCCGCGCTTGCCGAGGCCGATCCCGACGTGATCGAGGGGCACAACCTCTTCAAGTTCGACCTGGATTACCTTCGGCAGCGCTGCCGCCGGCACAAGGTGCCCTGTGCGTGGGGACGCTTCGGCCAGAAGGCGTCCTTCCGAAATAGCCGGCTCAAGGTTGCCGAGCGCTGGATCGATTTTCCGCGTTGCGACCTGCCGGGCCGCGCCGTCGTCGACACCTACCTGCTCGTACAGCTCTACGACATCACCACGCGCGAGCTGACCGCCTACGGCCTGAAAGAAGTAGCGGTTTTTTTTGGGATCACCGACGAGGACAGCGCCGAGCGTACCTATATCGAGGGCAGCAAGATCTTCGACACGTACCGGCACGACCGCGCCCGGTTCTGCGCCTACCTCGAGGACGACCTGCGCGAGACGGCGGGCCTCGCCGACCAGCTGTTGCCGACCTATTTCGAGCAGGTGCGGACGTTCCCCACGCTGCTGCAGGAGGCCACGCTGCGGGGCGCCACGTCGAAGATCGACCTGCTCTTTCTCGAGGAATACTACCACGCCCGGCAGGCGTGCCCACTGCCGCCGGAGGTGCAGCCGTTCGAGGGCGGCTACACCCGCAGCTTCCAGGAGGGCGTTTTCCGCCACGTGCTGCACTTCGACGTGGCGTCGCTTTATCCCAGCCTCCTGCTGGTGCTGGCGCGAAACCCCCGCAACGACACCCTCGGGATCTTCATCCCGCTGCTGCGGCAGCTCCGGGACTACCGCCTGAAATACAAGCAGCTGGCGCGGACCGCGCCGACCGAGGAGGAGCGCGCCGAGGCGCAGGCCCGGCAGGCCAGCTTCAAGATTCTCATCAACTCGTTCTACGGCTACCTGGGTTTTTCCGGGGCCCGCTTCGGCGACGGCGAGCTGGCCGCCGAAGTCACGCGCCGGGGGCGCGAGCTGCTGCAGGCGCTGATCGCGGAGTTCACAAAGCAGGGCTGCACCATCCTCGAGGCCGACACCGACGGCATCTACCTGTCGTCGGACAAATTTCACGCGACGCCTGACGAACTGCTCGCCCTGGTCGCGCCGATCCTGCCCGCCGGCATTGAGCTTGAGTACGACGGGCGCTACGAGGCGATGTTCTGCTACAAGATGAAGAACTACGCGCTCTACGACGGGAAGAAGGTCACGCTGCGCGGCAGTGCGCTTCGCTCGCGGGGGATCGAGCCGTTTCTGAAGAAACTGAGCGATGGCTTGATCACGTTCCTGCTCGGCGTCTCGCAGGACTCGCCCTTGGTGCTGCTGGAAGACTACCGCCAGCGGCTGGTCAACCGCATGCTGCCTGTGGCGGAGCTGGCGAAGAGCGAGACCCTGAGCCAGAATCCCGAGGTCTACGAGCGGCTGATGGCCGAGGGCGGCAAGCCGCGCCGGGCGTCGGCGGAGGTCGCCCTGCAGCTGTCGCCGCGTCCGCGGATGGGCGAGCGGGTGAGTTATTACATTACGGCCAAGGCGAAGGGAAAAACGAACGACTGGCAGCGGGCGCGGGCGCTCCCGCTCTACGACCCGGCCACTGCCCCCTACGACCCGGACTACTACGCGGGCAAGCTCGACGACTGGCTGGAGCGCTACGGCAGTTTCCTTGGCGCCAAGCCCGCGCCCGGTCCTCAGGGCGAGCTTTTCGGCGGCGCCTGAGGCGCCAGCCCGGCGGCGGCGAGCAGCGCCGCGGTGTCGGCATCGAGCGGCTGGCCGCCCAGTTCCCCGAGCAGGTCGGCGGGCAGGGGCGCGAACACCGGCCAGCCGTCGGCCGGACCGGCCTGCCGCGCCTTCGCGACCAGCCGCAGGGCGTTGATGAACGACTGGCGGGAGAGGGTGGAGTTGCCGAGGGCGCGATAGCACCGGCCGGCCTCCGCGTTCAGCGCCGCGTAGAGCAGAATTTTGTCCCGCGCGATGTCGGGCGGCTCGCCCTCCGCAAGCATCATGATCTGCTGGTCCGGCGTGAACTGAAACAGCCGCGGCGCCTCCAGCTGAAAGAGGCGCTCGCACGCGGCCACCACCGATTGCAGCCCCTCGGCCGGCCGGCCGGCGGTGCGCTGCTGCAGGACGCGCGTCAGCAGCAGGCCGACTTCGTCGATGATCCGCAGGATGTAATCGCGCCGGGAGGTGAGCATGGTTGGGCGACGAATGCGGCGCCGTTATTTCGCGGTGCTGCGCTTGACCACCCAGTCGACGATTGCGGTATCGTCGTGCTCGTGGCGCCAGACGAGGCTCAGAAACTCGGCGGGCAGGATGTCGTGGGCCTTGAAGAACCGCCGGTCACCGCCGCAGCAATACATGAGCGAGGCCGGCAATTCACCGCGGAGCTTGGCCTTCGCCTTGGGTATCAGGCGGGGCAGCCACTCGATCCCGCGGATCGCGTCCGCCTTGGCCGGCATTTTGGACTCGTCGAGGACGTGGGCGGAGGCGCGGCTGTGCTGGGCGTTGAGGAAATAGTCCCGCCGCACCAGCTCGATGGCGAGGGCCAGGTCGTAACCCGGCTCGCCGCCGCCCACGTGATCCTCGGCGTAGTCATAGAGATGCTGCGCGCTGATGCCGTTGGCGTCGAGGAAGGCGGCCTGCCCGGCGGTGAGGAGGCTGGCGGCCGTGCGGTGGCCCGCGGCATAGCGCGCAACCGCATGGTCGTAGGCGGCGTGAAACGAGGTCGGGAAGTCGTAGTGTTTCATTCGACCGAAGGATGGACGGGAAAACGCCGGCCCGCAACCGGACTCAGCCGACGGGGCGGAAGTCGATCAGCCGCTTGAAGCGGTCCACGTCCGCCACGACCACATCGAGGCGACCATTGAGCTCGTAGTGCTGCTTGGTGCGGCGGCCGACCAGCATCGTGCCGGCGTTGTTCAGCGCGTAGTGGTCGCCGGCCAGGGTGTCGACCGACACAAACCCGAAGGTCATCGACTCGAGCAGCTCGATGAAGAACCCGTTGGCGCGCACGTCGGTGATGACGGCCGCGAAGTGGGTTTTCACCTTCTTGGCCAGCTCGCGCTCGAAGAACTCGAGCAGCTTGATCTTCACGCTCTCGCGCTCGGCCTCGGCGCTGGCGATCTCGGTGAGGCTGAGATGCTCGCCCAGCCGCTCGATGCGGCCGACGTCGTAGCCGGCGCCGCGGGCCGAGACGGAGTGCCCGCCGTGCTTGACGAGGTAGTGCTCGAACACGCGGTGCACCACGAGGTCGGAGTAGCGCCGGATCGGCGACGTGAAGTGGGTGTAGTCCTTCTTGCTCAGCCCGAAATGCCCGTCGGGCGTCCCGCGGTAGGCGGCCTTCTTCAGGCTCCGGAGCAGCTGGGTGCGCAGGGTGTAGCCCTGCGGATGCGTGCGCAGCTGCTCGAGCAGCCCCACCAGCTCCCGGCGGATCGTCAGGTCGCCGACCTCGATCCCAAAGGTGGCGAGCAGCGAGCGGTACTCCTCGAGCTTCTCGATGTCGGGCTCGTCGTGCACGCGGTAGAGCGAGGCGAGCGAGTGCGAGCGGGTCAGGCGGGCGACCGCCTCGTTGGCGGCGAGCATGAACTCCTCGATGAGCTGGTGGCTCTCGTCATGCTCGATCTTCTCGAGGCGGTCGGCGTAGCCCTGTTCGTCGACGAAGATCTTCGTCTCGGGCATGTCGAGATCGAGGCTGCCATCGGTCATGCGCTCCTTGCGCAGCCGGCTGGCGATGCGCCAGAGCGCCCGGACCCAGGACTGGAGGTCGACCAGCTCCGCGTCGCCCAGGTCGCGCAAGGCCCGGCCGGTGGAGCCAGTCTGGTGCTTGGGCGGCAGCGGCAGCGCGCGGATCCGGTCGAGATCGTTCTCGAAGATGAACGCGTAGGCCTGCTTGTAGGTGAGGCGCTTCCGGCTGCGGATGACGGTGTTGGCGAAGGTGGTCGCCTTGATGTGGCCCTTCTTGTCAAAGGTCAGGAAGACGGCCTTGCACAGCCGGTCCTGGGCCTCGACGAGGGAGCAGAGGCCGTTGGAAAGTTTCTCCGGCAGCATCGGGATGACGACGCCGACCAGGTAGGTGGAATTGCCGCGGCGCTGCGCCTCGCGGTCGAGCGGCGTGCCGGGCAGGACGTAGTGCGAGACATCGGCGATGTGGATGCCCACGCGCACCTCGCCGGCGTCGAGCACCTCGTAGGACAGCGCGTCGTCAAAATCCTTGGCGTCGTCGGGATCGATGGTGAAGACCGCGCGCTCGCGGTAGTCGAGCCGGTGCGCGAGGTCGCGCGGCTGCACGGTGGCGGGGATGGCGGCCGCCTCGCGCTCGACGTCGGCGGGAAACTCGGTCGCCAGGTCGTATTTGAGAAAGATACCGAGGAGCTCGGCGCGCGGCTCGTGCGTCCGGCCGAGCCGGGCGGTGAGCGTGCCGCTGAGCGGATCCTGCCGGCGCTTCCACTCCGCGAGCTTGACGACGACCTTGTCGCCCTCCTTGGGCACGGGGGTGAGTCCGCTCTTCGCCGGGTCGCCGACAAAAATCTCGTAGCTGAACCGCGGGTCGTCGGGCTGCACGACAAACTCGCGCCGCCCCCGGCGCAGGTTGCCGACGATGGTGTCCTTCTCGCGCTCGAGCACGCGGACGACCCCGCCGATCTTCTCGCCCGGCCGGCGGCCCTTGCGGCCGGGAAAGATACGGGCGACCACGCGGTCGCCGGGGAGGGCGACGCCGGTGTCCTCGGGGAAAACCTGCAGGGCGGGGGCGCTCTTGCCGCCGGGGATGTCGTCACGGACGACAAAGGCCGAGCCGCCGGCGCGGAACTGGATGCGGCCGGTGAGTTCGTCCTCGCGGGGTTTGGGCGCGGGTGGCTGATAGGCGGAATGGTGGACGGACTTGGATGCGTGGGCCGCCGGCTTGGAGGCTGGCTTGGACTCGCGGTGGGCCTCGCGGGGAACTGGCGGCAGCGTTTCTCCGGGTGCCGGCATGGTCGCACCGCGCCGGGTCGGAGTAAAAATCGGCCGGGCCGCCACGCGCTGGCGCGGCTGCTCGTCGGCGGCGTGGCGCGGACCGATGCGACCGTTCTGCGACCGGACAAATTTTCCCTCCTTCAGCACCAGCCGCACCTCATGGGCGAGCATGGTGCGCTGTTTTTTGTTCAAACCGAGGCGGCGGGAGAGTTCGAATTCGTTGGCGGGCGAGTAATTTGCCTCGCGCAAAAGGGCGAGGAGGCGATCACGAAGAGTCATGTGTGGATGGCGGCAGGGCGCGCAGGCCGTGCTTTCGTTGTTGGCGTCAGGCTGGGCCGCGCTCTAGCATGCGGCGATGAAAATCGTCCACGCGACGAGTGAATTTTACCCGTACGTGAAGACCGGTGGGCTGGCGGATGCCGTCGCGTCGCTCACCGGGACCCTCGCGGAAAGCGGCCATGAGGTCTCGGTCTTCCTGCCGGGTTACCGGGCGGTGCTGGAGCACAAGGATGCGGCCCAAGCGGAGCGAAAATTGCGGCTCAAGATCGAGATGGGGGACCAGTTCCTGTCGGGCGATGTGCGGGTGTTTTCGCCGCGCAAGAACCTGAAGATCTATCTCGTGTGCCGGGAAGAGTTTTTCGACCGGCGGAATCCCTACGGCAACGGCGAGCGGGATTACGAGGACAACGCCGATCGCTTCATCTTCTTCTGCAAGGGCGTGGTGGAGACGCTGCGCCTGGCGGACCTGTCGGCCGACGTCGTCCACAGCCACGACTGGCAGGGGGCGCTCCTCCCGCTGCTCCTGCGTGACGCGGAACGCCGGCACAACGTGACCCTCGCGGTGAAGACCGTCTTCACCATCCACAACATCGCCTACCAGGGTCTTTTTCCCCGCAGCACCTTTGCGCGCACGAACCTGCCCGAGGACCTCAACAACATGGACGGGCTCGAATACTACGAGCAGACAAACCTGCTCAAGGGCGGCATCCTGTTCGCCGATCGCGTGACGACGGTGAGCCCGCAGTATGCCCGGGAGATCCAGACCCCGGAGTTCGGCAACGGCCTGGACGGCGTCGTGCAGACGCGCGAGCACGACATCATCGGCCTGCTCAACGGCGTGGACATGGCGGTGTGGAATCCCGCCGTGGACGCCCTGCTGCCCGCCCGGTATTCCGCCGCCAACCTCGCGGGCAAGCAACTCTGCCGCGTGGAACTGCTCAAGCGGTGCGGATTCGCAGTGAACTTCAAGGGCCCGATCTTCGGGATGGTGTGCCGGTTCGCGGAGCAGAAAGGGCTCGATCACCTGCTGGCGAACCAGGATTTTTTCCTGACGCAGGACTGCCGGCTGGTCGTGCTGGGCGCCGGTGAAAAACGCCTGGAGGTGGAACTGGGCTCCCTGGCGGCGAAGGCGCCGCACAAGATCGTGCTCAGCGCCGCCCACGACGAGGCGATGAGCCACCTGATCGAGGCCGGCAGCGATTTTTTCCTGATGCCGTCGCTGTTCGAGCCCTGCGGGTTGAACCAGATGTATTCGCAGGTCTACGGCACCATCCCCGTCGTCAGCCGCGTGGGCGGGCTGATCGACACGGTCAGCGACGCGGACGAGCGGCCGACCATCGGCACCGGCCTGATGGGCGAGCCCACCGCGGAGGGCCTGCGGGATGCGCTGGAGCGGGCGCTGCGGCTTTTTGCGGATGCGCCACGGATGGCGGCGGTGCAACGCCGGGGCATGGCGAAGGACTTCGGCTGGAAGACGGCGGCCGCCGGTTACGAGCAACTCTACCGGGAGTCACTCTAGCCCCGGCTTGCAAAGGCCGGCGGCGGACACTCAGTGGACGCGTGCCCCTGACGCCGACACTTCTTTGGTTTCGCCAGGACCTGCGCCTGCAGGATAATCCCGCGCTGCAGGCGGCGCTGGCGCGCGGCGGCCCGGTGATCCCGGTCTACATCCTCGACGATGAGGGGGAGGGAAAGTGGCGGGCGGGCGGCGCGGCGCGCTGGTGGCTGCACCACGCGCTGGCGTCGCTCGATGCCTCGCTGCGGGCGGGCGGCTCGCGGCTGGTGCTGGCACGGGGAAATTCCCGCGCGGTGCTGCGCGAGCTCGTGAATACGCTGGAGGCGGGGGCGGTGTACTGGAACCGGCGCTACGAGCCCGCGAGCATGGCCCGGGACGGCGCCATTCAGACCGAGTTCGCGGCCGGGGGGCTCGACGCCCGGTGTTTCAACAGCGCCCTGCTCAACGAGCCGGATGCGATCAGGAACAAGCAGGGTCGGCCATTCCAGGTCTTCACGCCCTACTGGCGGACCTGTCTGACCGAGCCGGTCGCACCGCCACTGCGGTTCGCGCCGCAAGCGATCCCCGCGCCGGCCAGCTGGCCGCGATCGCTGGAACTGGCGGAGCTGGAATTGCTGCCACGGAAGGACTGGGGTGGCGGACTGGCCGAAGCCTGGCAGCCCGGCGAGGCCGGGGGGGCGAAGCGCCTGCGGCAGTTCGTGGCCAAGGCGATGGAGTCTTACGCCGACGACCGCAACCGGCCGGATCTCGACGGCACGTCGTTGCTGTCACCGTGGCTGCACTTCGGGGAAATCGGCCCGCGGCAGATCTGGGCGGCGATCAAGGCGCGGTCCAGGGAGAGCGGCGTGTTTCCGCCCGGCAACGGGGCACGGGTGTTCCTGAGCGAGGTGGGCTGGCGCGAGTTCGCCCATCACTTGCTGTTTCATTTTCCAGAGACACCCGGGCAGCCGCTGCGCCGGGAGTTTGCGCGCTTTCCCTGGGCGGAGGATCCGGGCAGCGTGATGCTGCGGGCATGGCAGCGCGGACTCACGGGCTATCCGGTGGTTGATGCCGGCATGCGCCAGCTCTGGCACACCGGCTGGATGCACAACCGCGTGCGGATGGTCGCCGCCTCGTTTCTCGTGAAGCATCTGCGCCTCCCGTGGGAGCACGGTGCGGCGTGGTTCTGGGACACCCTGGTCGATGCCGATCTCGCGAGCAACACCCTCGGGTGGCAATGGTCGGCGGGCTGCGGCGCCGATGCCGCGCCGTATTTCCGGGTGTTCGCCCCCGTGCTGCAGGGCGGGAAATTCGATCCCCACGGCGACTATGTCCGGCGTTGGGTGCCGGAGCTGGCGCGACTGCCGGCCGCCCACATCCACGCCCCGTGGCAGGCGCCACCGGCAGTGCTGGCCGAGGCCGGGGTGAGGCTGGGCGAAAACTACCCGCGTCCGGTGGTGGATCATGCCGCGGCGCGAGGCGCGGCACTGGCGGCGTTCCGGCAGCTGCGCGCAGACCCGGCTTGAAGGTGGGCCGCGGGTGGGAGGCGGGTTCAAACTCTAGGCTTCCCAAGTCGAGCGGCGGGTGTTTCTGTGAGGGATTATGCAGAAAACCTTCATCATTTTTAAGCCCGATTGCATTGAGCAACGCCATGTGGGTGACGTGCTTGGCCGTTTCGAGAAGGCCGGCTTCACCATCATTGGCTGCAAGATGAAGCGGCTGTCTCCCGCCAAGCTGCGCGAGCACTACGCCCATGTCGCGGACAAGCCGTTTTATCCGGAGATCGAGCAGTTCATGAGTTCCCGCCCGGTCCTCGTGATGGCGCTGCAGGGGGAGAACATCGTCCAGAAGGTGCGCGACCTGCTCGGTCCGACCGATTCGCGCAAGGCCGCCAAGGGCACCATCCGCGGCGACTTTGGCACGGAGATGATGAAAAACGTCGTCCATGCCTCCGACAGCGACGAGAACGCGAAGGCCGAGTTGGCGCGCTTTTTCAAGCCGGAGGAGCTGTTTGCGGTCTGAGTTGCCGGGGGCGGAAGATCCGCCGGATCCGCGACACACTCAAACTGGCGGCGGGATCCCGCCGGGTCTCCCGCCTGCGTCCCCAAAGGGCACTGGCGCCGCCGAATATTGACGGGGAACGCGGCCTTGCTTCCGGGCGAATAGCCCTCTATCCACTCTGGGCAATCCCAACGACCAGCCGTCTGTTTCCATGGCCCGGATCATCATTATCGACGACGACGAAGGACTCCGTAACACGCTCAGCCGCGTGCTCAAGGGTGCCGGCCACACGGTGGCCACCGCGATCAATGGCTACCAGGGCGTGCAACTTTTCCGCGCGGAACCTGCCGATCTCATCATCACGGACATCATGATGCCGTACGGGGGGCTTCCCACCATCCGCGTGCTGCGGGACGAGAATCCCGGCCTAAAAATTATTGCAATGTCCGGCGCCGGCCAGCCCCACTTGGATGTGGCCGGAGGGCTCGGAGCGACCAGTACCCTCGCCAAGCCTTTCCTGCCGAAGGAACTCATCGAGGCGGTCAACGCGGTACTGGCACCGCCCGCACCAGGCACAGCGCCACAAGGTTGACGAAGCGGCCGGCCGGCGGCGGGTGTAGTAGATTGCCTGCGGGGCCGGCAGGCGTTGGGCAGAAGTCCGGACATTCTTGACCAGGGATTTACGAATGCCTGGTACGAGCGGGATTCGGCGGCCGCAGTCGTAAGATTGCGGGTAAAAACACGGAGCTTGGGCGAATCAAATTGCCGATCGGGACGGCCGTTCACATTGCTGGGCCCGTGAAATTTGCGCCCAAGACGATCTCCGCGGTCTTATTCCGCGTTCTTTTGTTCGCGTCCGGCTGCGCCATTCTCTGCCCGGCCGGGCGCGCGGCACCGTTGGCGAAAGGTCAGTTGCTACCGGAATTGCGGCTGAAGAACGGCACGACGCTGCACGAGGTCACCGTGGTGGCGGTGGGTTCGACCACGGTGATCGCCAAATGGACCGGTGGTCAGGGATCCATCCGGCTGGCCCTCTTGCCCGACGAGCTGCGGGCCGGCCTCGCCCCGGCGGCGCCCGAGCGGGCGGCCGCGCCGGTGCCGCCGCCAACCGCCGGACCCGCGGGTACCGGCTCGCAAGTTCCATCGGTCGAGATCCCCACCGAAATCAAGCTCACCAATGGCTTCGTGATGCACCAGTCGAGGGTGGTCCGGTGGCAGCCGGAGGGCGTGCTGGTGGATTACCAGGGCGGGACCGTGCTCGTGCTGTTCATAAACATTTCCCCGGAGCAGCGCGCCATTTTCTCCGCCCGCAAGGACGAGGCCTTGACCCAGCAAGCCAAGGCGGATTCACGAAGCGCGAGTGCGCAGGATACCTCCGTCCGTGATTCCGAGGCCCAGAAGGCCGAGGAGGCGCGCGCGAGGGAGCAGGCCGAGGCGAAGGCCGAGGAGATCAAGAACGGGATGTCTTCCCACTATCTGGTCAAGGGCATGACCAAGGAGCAGGTCAAGGAGTCGTTCGGGGTGCCGCCCGATGACAAAGGTGACACGTTTTTCTATCTGGCTCGCGGGCATGACAAATATGGCAACAGTGCCGACCGTACGCTGATCTTTAAGGACGGCGTGTTGATGGGCTGGCGGGACATGCGCGATGGCGAGCCCAACGGGGCGGTCGAGCACTAGGGCAAGGTTGAGTCAGGGGCGGGAGTGCCGGCCTTCGGGTCACGCGCAGGGCAATAGCTGACAAACTTATACCAAGGGATGCGGAGACAACGCCCCGGTCTTGGTCTAAGCTATTCTTCATCAAGAAAGGAGCATTACCACATGCCAGTTATCAAAGTTCATCTCCAACAGGAGGAATTCTCGGCCATTGAACGGCGGGCGGGCGAACTGGGTGTCACGGTTGAGCAATTGGCCTATGGCGCGCTCAGCTGTTCAATGAGCCATGTGAAGGAGGCATTCTGCCGCGTGCGCATCGACCAGGCCGTCGGAGAACGGGGCCAGGATCTGCCGCTCTGGAGCGACAGTGCGAGGTCGATCGGCATCTACGAGGGCAAGCACGACATCGGCCCGGATCCGGGGCCCAAAGGCGGCCCGCTGTAAGATTGGTGCCCCCACGGGGAATCGAACCCCGCTTTGAAGATTGAGAATCTCCTGTCCTAACCGATAGACGATGAGGGCGAAAATCGGAGGGGATAGGGTTCGGTTTTCGGGCCGCGCGTCAAGTGTGAGTTTGCGTCAATAAAACAGCGTCCGGTCGAGGCTGCGGTATTGGATGGCCTCCAGCAGGTGTGGCGCCTCGATCTTTTCGGCGGCCGCGAGGTCGGCGATGGTGCGGGCGACCTTGAGAATGCGGTCGTAGGCACGGGCCGTGAGGCTGAGTTGCTCCATCGCCTGCTGCAACAGGTCGCCCAGGGTGGCGTTGATCGGGCAATGGCGGCGGATTTGCGCGTGGGTCATGCGCGCGTTGGAGGCCACCTTGGTGCCCGCAAAACGCGCCTGCTGGCGGATGCGGGCGGCATCGACCCGGGCGCGGATGGAGGCGGAGGCCTCCCCGGGCTGCTCGGAGCGAAGTTCCAGCAGCGACAGGGCGGGGGCGTCGATATGGATGTCGATGCGGTCGAGCAGGGGGCCGCTGATGCGCGAGCGGTAACGCTGGATCTGGGTGGGCGTGCAGCGGCACTCGTGCCGGGCGTCACCGAGGTAGCCGCAGGGACACGGATTCATCGCCGCCACGAGCATGAAGGCGCAGGGCAGCGTGATCTTGCCCGCGCTGCGGGAAATCGAGACCTCGCCATCCTCGAGCGGCTGGCGGAGCACCTCCAGGGCGGACCGCTTGAACTCGGGCAGCTCGTCGAGAAAGAGGACACCGTGGTGGGCGAGGGAGATTTCGCCGGGGCCGGGAATCGTGCCGCCGCCGAGCAGGCCGATGTCGGAAATGGTGTGGTGCGGGCTGCGAAACGGACGGTAACCCCAGACCATTTCCCCGCTGATGGTCCGGCCCGCGGCCGAGTGAATGCCGAGAATCTCCAGCTGCTCGTCGAGGGTGGCGGCGGGCATGACGGCGGGGATGCGCTTGGCGACCATTGATTTTCCCGAGCCGGGCGGCCCGATCATGAGGAGGTTGTGCGAGCCGGCGACGGCGACCTCGACGGCCCGGCGCAGCGCCTGCTGGCCCTTGATCTCGGAAAAATCCACGGCGTTCTCGGGGGCGGGCGGCACGGCCCGCAACCGCGCGGCGCCCGGGGAGATGCGGGTCAGCGGGGTCTCACCGCCGAGAAACCGCACGGCCCCGTCCAGCGAGTCCACCTGGTAAACTTCCACCCCCTCGACCAGCGCCGCCTCCTCGGCCGACACCGCCGGCAGCAGCAGCCCGCGCTTGCCCAGCTTGCGGGCCAGTCGCGCCATCGCGAGCGCGCCGCGCACAGGGCGGGTGGCGCCGGACAGGCTGAGTTCGCCGGCGATGAACCAGTCGCCGAGGTTGGGCGCCTTGAGCTGTCCGGTAGCGACCAGAATGCCGAGCGCGATGGGCAGGTCGTAGAAAGGTCCTTCCTTCCGCAGGTCGCCGGGTGCGAGGTTGATGGTCGTGCGGGTGCGCGGAGCGCGAAAGCCGCTGTTGTGGAGGGCGGCAAAAACCCGGTCCCCGGACTCCTTCACCGCGGCGTCGGGCAGGCCGACCAAGAAGAGCTTGGGCTCACCGGCCTCGCCGGCGTTGACCTCCACATGGACCAGGGCTGCGTCGATGCCTTGCAGGGCGGCGGAAGTGCAGGTGGCGAGCATGGGAGGGAAGCCCCAAGCCCGCGTAAGGTTACCGCCAGACTAATTCCGTTACTTTTCTGTATGCCGGAGAACGATGGCGATGTTGCCGTCGACGGCAGAGGCCGACCCGTACGCGCCGTCGCGACAGCGCGGGCGAGGTAATTCTACACCGGCCGGCGGGCCTTGGCAGCGTTGCGCTGACGGACAACCTCGATGTTGTGCTCCACGCGCTCGAGATAGGCGTTCGGGCCGCCGGGATAGGGGCGGGCAAGAAAGCGGTAGACGGAGCGGAAATCCCCCTCGAGCTTGGGCCGGGTGACCTTGCCCCAAAAATGCGGCGTCTTGTCGACCAGGTCCTGTGGCGACTTGAACCGGCGCTTCGCCAGCGGCACGTCGACGAAATTGTCCGATTCGTGAAATTCGCCGTAGAGTGTCTCCAGCTTGTCCGGGTAATCGGCCGCCGCCATCTGGCCGAGCAGATCGGCGGTGGCGAGGGCGCAGCCCAGGAAATGGGCGACGGGATTGTCGAATTTCAGCCGGCTGATCTCGTTGCTGGCGCCGGTGCAGTTGATGGCGCTGAGGATGCTGGCGATTTCCTTCTTGTTGACCCCGAGGGTGGGCAGGTACGAAGCGGCGAAAGCGCAGCTGCGGAGGACGTGGGTCAAGGTATACTTCGCGCCCGTGCCGCCCTCGTCGTTGCGGGCCTTCAGGTAGCCGGAATCGTGCAACAGCGCGGCGGCGATCGCGAGTTCGAACTGCCGGGGGGTGAGCCCGTCGACTTCCCCGGACTGTTGAGCTCCCTCCAGCAGGAGGGTCAGGCAGACCACCGCCTGCAGCGTGTGCTCGAGGTTGTGATAGTGCAGGTCGAGCGCCTGGTAGTCGGGATGCCCACCCCGGAAGAGCAAGGTGACTTCCGCGAAAACCCGGTCCACCAAGGTGAGCGGCACACCCGGAAAGAGCCGGGAAAAGGTCTGCGTCACCAGCGTCGCCACGGCGGTGGAATTCTTTGTGTCGACAGGGGGAAACATGATGGCGAATACAGTGGGGTGAACTCCCTGCCGGCGTAGGGGTGGCAAAGTAGGGCGATTAAGAAATTGCCGAATTCGCAAGCAAGTTCAAAACGGGTAGGGAAACACGTAACGATGATCCTAGGCATCACAGGGGGAATGGGTTGCGGCAAGTCCACCGCAGCCCGCGAATTCGAGCGCAAGGGGTTCCAGCGCATCGACTCGGACGCTCTGGTGCGGGAGCAGGTGCTTACCCAGCCGCCGGTCTGCGCGCAACTGCGGGCGCGGTATGGCGACGGGGTGTTTGCCGCGGATGGCACGGTGGACCGGACCCGGCTCGCCGAGCGGGTGTTCAGCAACGACCGGGAGCGGGTCTGGCTGGAGGACCTGACGCATCCGCCGCTGCTCGCGATTTGGCGGCAAGCCTTCCACGCCGCCCCGGCCGGCCCCTGGGCGGTCGAGGTCCCGCTGCTGTTTGAGAAGAACCTGGAGAATTGGTTTGATTTCACCATCTGCGTCGCGTGTGCTCCCGCCCAGCAACTCGCCCGACTGGAGCAGCGTGGCCTCCCGCACGCGCTCGCCGAGCAACGAATTTCCAAGCAACTGCCCCTGGCGCGCAAAATCGAGCTGGCTGATTTTGTTTTGTGGAACGAAGGCTCCGCCCCATTCCTGCAAGACCAAGTTAGCGAGCTCATTCGCACCCTGCGGACTGTGAGCTGAGAGCTTCGCTGCCAGTTTTGCCACCTTGGCCGGGCGTGCTTCAGTCACTCTTACACCGAACATGGACCTCCCCCCGAAAAACGACGACGTCTCCTCCGGCTCCACCTCTGAATCAGAGGCCGGCGCCGAGAAGAAAATTTCCCGTCTGACCCGCCGCCGCCCGCGCTCCCTCAAACCCAAGCCCGATGCCAGCCCCGAGCCGGCAGCGGCTCCGGTGGCGGCGCCTGAGCCGCAGCGCGCGGAAGTCCCGTCCTCCGCCGCGGGAGACGCGGATCGTGCGGCGACTTCCCGGGCTTCGGAATCGCCCGATGACAGACAGGGCGGCGGAGCACAAACGGAGAACCAGGGCGGCAACCAAGGCGGCGGCCAGGGTGGTCAGGGCGAGTGGCAGGACCGCGGCGGGGAACGGGGATTTTGGAAGCGCAACAAGCGCAAGCGTGGCCGGCATGGCGGCGGCCACTGGCAACCCGGCGGCGGAGGCGGGCAGGGTGGGCAGGGTGGACAGCCGCAATCACCGCACCCGCAGCAACCCCCGCCGCCGAGCAACACCCCGGTCTACGGCGACCTGCCGAATCCGTCGCGCTTTGCCGATCCCGCCGTACTCACGGCGCTGGCCAGGGAGATCTCGTCCGGAAAGGGCGACCCGGTTTACCTCGATGAACTCTACGCCTTGCCGCTGGCCGAATTGACCGCCTATGCGCGGAAATTCGGCGTGGCGTTCGAGGGCGCACCGAACCGCAAGCAGCTGCTGGCCGGGGTGTTCGCGCTCGCGGCCGAGAGCAAGCGGGCCATCCGCGACCGGGGCTACATCGACATGACGGATCGCGGGGCCTTTGTCGTGCACGAGCACGTGAACTACCGGCTGTATCCGGACGATGCCTATCTGCCGGAAAGCCTGATCCGCCTCTACGGCCTCAAGCGCGGCCACCACATTGAGACCTTGGTGCAGGCGCCGCTGGCCGGCGACCGCTGCCCCGCGGTAGTGCGGGTCGACAAGGTGATGGGCGGGAATCCGGAGGACATCTCCAAGGTCACGCCGTTCGAGGAACTCGTGCCGTATTACCCCCTCAAGCGGATCCTGCTGGAATCGCAGGAGCCGCAGAAGGACGTCTCCATGCGCGCGGTCGACATTCTCACGCCGATCGGCTTCGGCCAGCGCGGCCTGATCGTCGCCCCGCCCCGCACCGGCAAGACCGTCCTGCTGCAGAACATCGCGAACTCGGTCACGGAGAACAGCCCGGAGGCCAAGCTCATCCTCCTGCTGATCGACGAGCGCCCCGAGGAAGTGACGGACTTTCGGCGGCACACCAAGGGCGAGGTCGTGTCGTCCACGTTCGACGAGACCCCCGAGAGCCATATTCACTGCGCCGAGATGGTCATCGAAAAGGCCCGCCGGCTCGTCGAGCAGGGGCAGCATGTGATCATCCTGCTCGATTCAATTACGCGGCTGGCGCGCGCCTACAACGCGCTCGCGGGCAACCAGGGCAAGATCATGTCCGGCGGCCTCGAGTCCAATGCGCTGCAGAAACCGAAGCGCTTCTTCGGCTCGGCGCGCAACATCGAGGGCGGCGGCAGCCTCACGATCATCGCCAGCGCGCTGATCGACACCGGCAGCCGGATGGACGAGATCATCTTCGAGGAGTTCAAGGGCACCGGCAACAGCGAGCTGCACCTCGACCGCGGGCTGGTGGAGCGCCGCATCTTCCCCGCGATCAACATCGACCGCTCCGGCACGCGCAAGGAGGAGCTGATCTACCATCCGGATGAGTTACAGAGAATTTACGGCCTGCGGCGTGCCATGCAGGGCCTCGGGCCGATTGAGTCCATGGAAATGCTCATCACCCGCCTCAAAAAAACGAAGTCCAACGCGGAGTTCCTGATGAGCCTGAACCGCTAGCGCGGTTCGGCCTCATGTGACCATCCGGACCGACGATTCCGTCCTGCAGCTGGCGCTCGCCAAGGGTTGGTTGAGCTCGGAACAGGCCGAATCGGCCCGGGCGACGGTTGAGGCCGGGAGTGGGGAAGGCGCGCGGGAACGGAAGCTTGCCGACCTGCTCGTGGCGAAACGGCTGCTGACCCCGCGGCAGGTGGCCGCTTTGCTGGCGGAAGAACTGGGCTTGGCGACGGTGGATCTCAGGGCCGTGGATGTGCCCGGTGAACTTTGCCGTCTGGTGCCGCGCACGCTGGCGGAGCGCCACCGGCTGGTGCCGTTTGCCCGGAACGGACGCACCCTCCAGATTGCCGTCAGCGACCCGTTCGACGTGGCAGGGATCGATGATCTCCGGCACCTGCTGGGCCTGGACATCGGGCTCTGCGTGGCGCCGGCGGAGGAGATAGCCGAGACGATTGACCGGATTTACAAGGATGGCGCCGGACCGGATGGGACTGGCCCGGAACCGGGTCCGGACACTGCCGGGATCCCCGAGCCGATCATCGCCGTGGACGACGAGGTACCGGTCATCAAGCTGGTTCATGAAATCATCCTTGGGGCCATCGAGCGCCGGGCGTCGGATATCCATCTCGAGCCACTCGCCGACCGCTTCCGGGTCCGCTATCGGGTTGATGGCGTGCTGCAGGAGACGGAGAACCCGCCCAAGCAGCTACGTCCCGCCATCATTTCCCGGGTAAAGCTCATGGCGAACATCAGCATTGCTGAGAAGCGAGTGCCGCAGGACGGGCGCATCCAGTTCCCACTGGGTGGACGTTCGCTGGACCTGCGGGTGGCCTCGCTGCCCACCGTGCACGGGGAGAGCGTGGTCATGCGCCTCCTCGACCAGGATAGTCTGCGGCCCGGCCTTGCCGAACTGGGACTGCAGGCAGACGACCGGGCGGCGGTTGAACGGCTGATCCTGCAGCCCGATGGCCTCGTCCTGGTCACCGGGCCCACCGGCTCGGGCAAGACGACCACCCTCTACAGCTGCCTGCAGCACCTCAACAAACCCGACCGGAAGATCATCACGGTGGAGGACCCGATTGAGTACCAACTGAGCGGGGTCAACCAAGTGCCCGTGCGGCATGACACGGGCATGACGTTCGGCTCGGCCCTGCGGGCGATGCTGCGGCAGTCACCCAACACGGTGATGGTTGGCGAAATCCGCGACCGGGAAACCGCCGAACTGGCGCTCAACGCCTCGCTGACGGGGCACATGGTCTTCAGCACGCTTCACACGAACGATGCCACGAGCGCGACGGTCCGCCTCGCGGATATCGGAGTGAAACCATTTCTGCTCTCGGCCTCGCTGCGCGCGGTCCTAGCCCAGCGCCTCGTGCGCAAGATCTGCCCCAAGTGCCGCCAGCCGTACACTCCCTCGGCCGCCAACCGGGCCCTGCTGAACCTCAGTCCGGCGCAGGCGGCTGCGGCGGCTTTTGTGCGCGGGGCCGGTTGCCCGGACTGCGCCGGCACCGGCTACCGCGGGCGCACGGGGATTTTCGAGTTGTTCGTCGTGGACGAGGAAATCCGGCAGATGATCCACGCGCGGCCCAGTGCGGCCCGCCTGCGGGAACGGGCGCGCGCGCTGGGCCTCCGCACCTTGCGCGAGGACGGGATTTGCAAGGCAATCGCTGGTTTGACCACCATCGAGGAAGTCGTCTCTATCACGGTTGGCGATGCCAGTTAAACCCACCACCCGGACCCACCATGAGCTATGAAATGAACGAGTTGCTTGAACTGGTCGTCGAGCAAAACGCCTCCGATCTGCACCTGCAGGTGGGCCAGCCGCCCACGCTGCGTCTCAGTGGTACCATGACGCCAATCGACGGCCCTCCGCTCAGCCCGCTCGACACGGAGAAGCTGATGCAGTCCATCACCCCCGACAGCCACATCAGCAACGTGAAGCTCAACGGTGGTTCGGACTTCGGCTTCGCCTTCGGCGACAAGGCCCGCTTCCGCGTCTCGGTGCTCAAGGCCAAGGGCAACTACGGCTTGGTGCTGCGCCAGATTCCCTACAAGATGTTCGGCCTGCGCGACATTGGCCTGCCGGACAAGATTCGTGAGCTGCTCTACCGACCGCGCGGCCTCATCCTCGTCACCGGGCCGACCGGCTCCGGCAAGTCCACGACGCTCGC
>CAIQKV010000083.1 GCA_903872505.1 uncultured Opitutia bacterium | reverse complement strand
CTCTCCGCGGGTCTGGAGCTTGGCCCGGAACCCGATCATGGGCTTCACGCCCGTCTCCGCCGAGATCCGGATGATGTCGTCTATCTCCGAGAGCTGCTCGACCACCAGTATGACGCGCTTGCCGAGCTTTCGGCCGAGGAGGGCGAGGCGGATGTAGTCCTGATCCTTGTAGCCGTTGCAGACGATGAGGCGCTGCCCGCCCTCGTGCATGGCCAGGGCGATCATAAGCTCGGGCT
Organism: uncultured Opitutia bacterium; assembly: GCA_903872505.1. Classification (GTDB taxonomy): domain Bacteria; phylum Verrucomicrobiota; class Verrucomicrobiia; order Opitutales; family Opitutaceae; genus Opi-474. The sequence goes on along the minus strand of CAIQKV010000083.1, from coordinate 6,651 downwards.
TGGAGCCAGCCTCGAGGCCGAAGTTGAACTCCTTGCCGGCGGCGACGATCTCGTCGACGACCTCGCGGAGCTGGTTGACCTTGATGGGGAAGACCCCGCGGTAGCTGCCCTTGTAGCCCTCCTCCTTGATCGCCGTGGCGAAGCACTCGTTGAGCTGGATGACGCGGTGGCGGAGCAGGTCCTGGAACCGGATGACCATGGGGGCCTTGAGGCCCATGCCGAGCGCCTCGTCCACCACGTCGAGCACGCGGATGCCGCGGCCGTCGGCGCGGGGCTGCACATTGACGAAACCCGCGTCGTCCACCGAGATGTGCGGGGCGCCCCAGCGCTTGAAGCCGTAGTGCTCCTCGGATTTGGCGGCGGACCAAGCGGATGCGGATTTGCTTTTCAACGCGGGGTGGTGGGGGAGTTAGGTCTTGCCAATGCTGCGGGAGAATCCGTTAGGATGCATGTTTTCTTTTTTCAAAACCCTCAACGCAATGATGAAAATGTCCCTCCTGACCAACGCGCAGCCCCTTTTCGCCCAGCAAGCCGCCCCTGCCGCCGGCGCGGGTGTCACCCAGCTGCTGTTTTTCGGCCTGCTGTTTGCCGCGATGTATTTCCTGATGATCGCGCCGCAGCGCAAGAAGCAGAAGGAGCACGAGAAGATGCTCGCCGCGCTCGGGTCCGGTGACGAGGTCGTGACCAACGGCGGCATCTATGGCACGATCACGAACGTGAAGGACGACCGCTTTGTCGTGCGCATCGCCGACAACACCAAGATCGAGGTCGGCAAGAGCTTCATCAGCGCCGTGGTCAGCAAGGCCGGCGCCGACAAGAAGTAATCCCCGCACCGCGCCGCGTGCGCCGGGCCCGTCGATCCACCCCTTTTTAAACCAAAACCCACCATGTTCCGTCGCAACCTCTGGAAGATCTCGCTCAGCCTCCTCTTGGTGGTTTGGGCGGTGTCGACCCTGTACCCCCTCAAAGACCAGCCCTTCCCCGACTACGCCCGGTCGCATGCCGGCGCCAAGCCGGCGGATTTTGCCCGGCTGCTGGACGAAGCCGCCGCCCGCAAGAAAGCCGGCACGGCCCCCAGCGAGTTCGTCGCCCTCAAGCAGATCGGCCGCGAGCGCAAACTCGACCTGACCGACTATTTCCCCGACATCCGCCTCGAGAGCAAACTGAAGAACATCGAGAAGCGGAACGACATCCTGCTGAACGAGTTGCTCCGGCGCTCCCGCAGCAAGCTCCAGCTCGGCCTCGACCTCAAGGGCGGCATCTCCTTCACGCTCGAGGTGGACCCGAAGGCGGCCGCCAAGCTGTCCGAGGACGCCCGCCGCGACAAGCTCTCCAAGGCCATCGAGATCATCGGCGCCCGCATCAACTCCTTCGGCATCGCCGAGCCGATCATCCGCCCGATCGGCGACAACCGCATCGAGATCCAGCTCCCCAACGTCAACACCAAGGACAACCCGGAGGTGGTGGAGAACATCAAGAAGCCCGCGCGGCTCGATTTCCGCATCGTCCACCCGACGCTGACCCCGGCCACGGTGCCGCCCGGCGAGATTCCGCCCGGCTATGAGGTCATGACGCTCGAGCAGGAAGGCCAGCGCGGCGAGGCCTACAGCGAGGAGCTTTTCATCAAGCGCATCCCGGAGATGGGCGGCAGCGACGTGGCCGAGTCCCGGGCGCAGCCCGACATGTACGGCCGGCCCGAGGTCTCGTTGCGTTTCACCAAGGACGGCGCGCAGCGCTTTGCCAATGTCACCCGCGAGATCGCCGAGGGCGGCCGGGCCAGCGGCCGCCTGGGCCGCCTCGCCATCGTGCTCGACGGCAAGCTCTACTCCGCCCCGACCGTGAAGGAGGAGATTTCCGGCGGTAACGCGCAGATCAGCGGCGGGTCCATGACGGACCGCGAGGCGATCAACCTCGCCAACGTCCTCAACAACCCGCTCGACCTGCCCCTCATTGTCCGGGAGCAGAAGGAAGTCGGCCCGCAGCTCGCCGAGGATGCCATCTCCAGCGGCGTGAAGGCCTCGATCATCGGCACCGCCCTGGTGGCGGCGTTCATGATCACCTTCTACACGACCGGCGGCCTCGTCGCCGTCATCACGCTGGCCGTCAACATCGTGATCATCTTCGGCGCCATGGCCAGCCTCGGCGCCACCATGACGCTGCCCGGCCTCGCCGGCATCGTGCTGACGATCGGCATGGCGGTGGACGCGAACATCCTGATCTTCGAGCGCATGCGCGAGGAGATCGCCGCGGGCAAGACGCTCATGACCTCCAACCAGAGCGGTTTCCTGAAGGCGCTCTGGACCATCCTCGACGCCCACGCGGTGCAGTTGATCATCTGCGCCATCATGATCTGGCTCGGGACCGGCCCCATCCGGGGCTTCGGCTTCACCCTGCTGATCGGCGTGATCTCGACCCTGATCTCCGTGCTGATCACGGCGCACATGCTGATGGAGATCCTGATCGAGTCCGGCGTGCTGAAGAAATTCACCATGCGCCGCATGCTGAAGAACCTCAATGTGGACTTCATCAAGTACGGCAAGCCCGCGGCCATCGGCTCGGTGCTGCTCGTCGTGGTCGGCCTGGCGGTGGTGTTTTACAAGGGCGACCGCATCTACGGCATCGATTTTGCCGGCGGCGACGTCATCAGCGTCCAGTTCAAGGAGCGCCTCGACACCGCCAAGATCCGCGCGGTGGCGAATTCGGCGAAGATCGGCGAGATCCAGCCGACCTACACCAGCGCGCTCGGCGGCGCGAAGGAAGTGCTCGAGATCGAGACGCCCGAGGGCAAGTCCGGCGCACTGCTCGCGGCCCTCCAGGCCACCTATCCGTCGGCCGGCCTCGAGAAGGTCGGCGAGAACCACATCGGCGCCTCCATCGGCAAGGAAATCGAGCTGAACGCCCTGCTCGCGATCGGCGTCTCGATGCTGACCATCCTGGGCTACATCGCCTTCCGGTTTGAGTTCGGCTTCGGCATCGGCGCGATGTTCTCCACGCTGCACGACATCCTGATGACGATCGGCATCTTCGTCCTCTTCGGCAACCAGTTCTCGGCCCCGATGGTGGCGGCCATCCTCTGCATCGCCGGCTACTCGATCAACGAGACGGTCGTCGTGTTCGACCGCATCCGCGAGGAGCTGAAGCTCAATCCCAACGGCGCGCTGCGCGACATCATCAACAGCGCCATCAACAAGGTCTTCGCCCGCACGATCATGACGGCGACGACCACGTTCCTGGCCGCGCTCGCCCTGTTCCTCTTCGGCGGCGGCGTCCTCCACAGCATCTCGTTCACTTTCCTCGTGGGCATCGTCACGAGCACGTTCTCGGCGATCTTCATCGCCGCGCAGGTGTTCTACTGGTGGCACAAGGGCGACCGGAAGCACGTGGAAGCCCACGCCGACGTCGCCCCGAAATACGAGTGGACCGGCTCCAGCAAGGCGTCGCAGTAACGCGGTGAGACCCGCGGCAGGATTCTCGATCATCGCACTCTGACTTCCGACCAGCGGACTTCGGGTCTCGGTCCTCGAGTTTCCGGCCCCGGGTTTCGAATCTTAACATTCGAACCTGATGCGCTGGACCTACACGCCGATCCCGGCCGCCGAGGTGGAGGCGATGAGCGCCAGCACCGGCGTCAGCCGGGTGCTGGCCGAGCTGCTGGTGCGCGCCGGCCATCGCGAGCCCGAGGCCACGGCCAGGTTCCTGGCGCCCGCCTTGGCGGGGCTGCATGATCCCTTCCTGCTCCGCAGCCTGTCGGCCGCGGCCACGCGCCTGCGCGGCGCCATCGAGCGGCGCGAGTCTGTCACGGTGCTCGGCGACTACGACGTGGACGGCGTCAGCAGCACGGCGCTCCTGGTCGGGGTGCTGCGCGCCTTCGGCCTCCAGCCGCATTTCGTCGTGCCGCGGCGCTCCGAGGACGGTTACGGCCTGTCGCGCAGCGCCATTGACCGCGCGCTCGAGGCCGGCAAGCCGGCGCTCTTCATCGCGCTCGATTGCGGCACGAATTCGCACGAGGAGGTCGCGTACCTCTGCGCGCAGGGCATCGAGGTCCTGGTCATCGACCACCACCGCTCGACGGAACGGGCGCTGGAGCAGGGACTGCTGATCAACCCGCATGTGAGCGCGGATGAAACCGGGGCTGACGCGCCCTGGCGGAACCTCTGCACGGTGGGCCTGGTGTTCAAGCTCGCCCACGGCCTGCTCAAGCAGCTCCGCGCGGAAAATCACCCGGTGGCGCTCGAGCTGAAGCTGCGGGACCACCTCGACCTGGTCGCGCTGGGCACGGTGGCCGACCTGGTGCCGCTGCTGGGCGAGAACCGCATCCTCGCGCGGCACGGCCTGCGGGTGCTGCAGGCGACCACCCGCCCCGGCCTGCGCGCGCTGATGAGCGTGGCGGGCGTGAAACCCGAGCAGGGCATTCATCCCGTGGACATCGCCTACCGGCTCGGGCCGCGCATCAACGCCTCCGGCCGGCTCGCGGACGCCGCCCTCTCGGTGGAACTGCTCCTCAGCACCGACGCGCAGTTTTGCGCCGAGACCGCCCAGCAGCTCGATGCCTTCAACCGCGAGCGACAGGACATCGAGCGCAAGATCACCGAGGAGGCGGAGCGGCTCATCGAGACCGAGTATGCGGCCTCGCCGGGCATCGTGCTCTTCAGCGAGAACTGGCACCCGGGGGTCGTGGGCATCGTCGCCGGGCGGGTGTCGCGGAAATACAACCGTCCCTGCGTGGTCCTCGGCAACGAGGGCGACCTGGCCAAGGGCTCGGGCCGCAGCATCGACGGGTTGAACCTGGTGGACATCCTGGGCGTCTGCGGCGACCAGCTCGCGAGCTGGGGCGGCCACCCGATGGCGGTGGGGATCGCGATCCAAAAAACGCGGCTGGAGGCGTTCCGGATGCGCTTTGCCGAGGCGGTCCGCGCGCAGTCGGGCAGTGATATCGCAGAGCGCCGGCTCGACCTCTCGGCGTGGCTGCAGGCGGACCAGGTGAGCGAGCAGCTCATGACGGAGCTCGAGGTCCTGCATCCCTTCGGCCAGGGAAATCCCGAGCCGGTGTTTGGCGTGAGCGGGGTGGTGTTCCGGCAGGCGCCCGAGGTGTTCAAGGGGCAGCATTTCCGCTTCCAGGTCGACAATGGCCGCGGCCGACGCCTGCACGGCGTGGCGTGGAAGCTCGCGGACCGGCTGCCGCCGGTGGGCGTGCCGCTGGACCTGGCAGTCGAGATCACCTGGAACCATTTCAACGACCGCAAACTCCTCCAGCTGGAACTCATCGACTGGCGGCGCGCGGAGGTCTAAATTCTCGCTTGCACTTGGGAGCGGAAGTTTGCTTGTTCTCGCGCCCCTTCGCGCACCTGTAGCTCAACTGGATAGAGCGCCAGACTACGAATCTGGAGGTTAGGGGTTCGACTCCCTTCAGGTGCACCACTTTCCGCGTTCCGTAGCAGACAATTACGGGCCGGATTTGCCCTGATTTTGGGGAGATTCTGGTGCCGGGTCCCGGCCCCGCCCGGGAAAAATGTAACATTGGGGGCATTGCCGCCGACACCAAAGGGGATATCTGTGGTCTGCGCCTGCCAATCCACCCCTGCCATGACGACGAAAACTTCCCCCGCTACCACGGCTGCCAGAAAGAAACTGCATTCCCAGATCGCTGCGGTGCAGAAACAGGCCGACTCCGCCAAGAAGGCCGCCAAGCTGGCCAAACTCGAATTCCGGCGCACCAAGGAGAAATTCAAGGACGCCAAGAAGGCCGCCAAGAAGCTCCGCAAGGCCGTCAAAACCCTCAAGGCCGAGCTGGCCGCGCTGTCCGGGAAGTCGCGCCGCCGCCGGCCCCCGGCCGCCAAGCCCGCCGCCAAACGGGTCCGCGCGGCGGTCAAATCCGACACGCTGATGCCGCCGGTGGAGCCGGCCCCGCTGGAGCCGGCGCCCGTGGACATCCCGCCGGTTTCGATCGATATTTCCCAGGCGGGCCAGGCCAGCTGACGGCCTGGCGGCCGCTCAATAAATCTCCGGGACGACCATCTTGGGGTCGAGCGGTTCGCGGTGATAGTCCGGGTGATGGACGCGCGGCGGAAGCTCGATCGGCACGTGGGCGACCTCGGTGTACTTGAGCTGCGAAAGCAGGTGATGGATGCAGTTGAGCCGGGCCTTTTTCTTGTCCGCGCCCTGCACCACCCACCACTTGGCCTCGGGGATGTGCGTGCGTTCGAACATGATTTCCTTGGCCTTCGTGTACATGTCCCAGCGCCGGCGGGACTCGAGGTCCATCGGGCTGAGCTTCCACTGCTTGAGCGGGTCGTTGATCCGGCAGCGGAACCGGAATTCCTGCTCTTCATCCGGGATGGAAAACCAGTACTTGATCACCTGGATGCCGGAGCGCACGAGCATCTTCTCGAACTCGGGCACGGTGCGGAAGAACTCCTCGTACTCCGCGTCGGTGCAGAAGCCCATCACGCGCTCGACGCCCGCCCGGTTGTACCAGCTGCGGTCGAAGAGCACGATCTCGCCGGCGGCCGGCAGGTGCGCCACATAACGCTGGAAATACCACTGGGTTTTCTCGCGGCTGGAGGGGGCGGGCAGCGCCGCCACCCGGGCCACGCGCGGGTTCAGCCGCTGGGTGATGCGCTTGATGACGCCGCCCTTGCCGGCGGCGTCGCG
>CAIQKV010000082.1 GCA_903872505.1 uncultured Opitutia bacterium | reverse complement strand
GGCGGCGCGTTAGGGATAACGCGCCCTACCTTCCCGGCCGGCGCCGGGATTGACGCGCGGGACCGGAGGTTCACGCTGTGCGGTGCTGCGCCCAACCCCTTCGCGCCAATGAGACCATGGATGTCCCGCCTGTCCTGGCTGCTCGTGTTTCCGGCCCTGGCCTGGGGACAGGGGGCCCCGTCGCCGGCCGCCGGGTTGGGCGGGCTGCGCAACCTCGTCAACCTGCGCGAGGGCGTGAAGCGGGAGCGGATTTCCAGCTATGACCGCACCGGCGGCAACCGCGACTACCTCCCGGACATCCGCCCCGGCCAGAAGGTCACCCTCGCCGCGATCGCCGGGGCGGGCACGATCACCCATATTTGGGTGACGATCGGCTCGCCCGAGCGCTACCACCTGCGGCGGATCGTGCTGCGCGCCTATTGGGACGGCGAAGCGGACCCAAGCATCGAGGCGCCGATCGGGGATTTTTTCGGCCTCGGCTTCGGCGAACCCAATTACTGGGCGAGTGCGCCGCTCGCGGTCGCCGACCGCGCCCTGAATTGTTTTTTCCCGATGCCGTTCTCGCGCGGCGCGCGGATCGAGATCGAGAACCAGGGCGAGCAGCCGATCGGCGCGTTCTACTACCACGTCGACTACGAGGCGTATGCCGCCGGCTCGGACCTGGCCCGGGCGACCGAGGGGCAGGGGCGATTCCACGCCTGGTGGAACCGCGAGCTGACCAAGGCCACCGACGGTGCGCCCAACCTCGACGGCAAGCACAACTACCTGATCATGGCGGCCACCGGGCACGGCCATTACGTCGGCGTCGTCCTCCACGTGCAGGCGCTCGCCACGGGGTGGTGGGGCGAGGGCGACGACATGATCACCGTGGACGGCGCCCCGCTGCCGACGATGACGGGCACCGGCCTCGAGGACTATTTTCTCGGGGCGTGGAACTTCAACACGCTCAACCGCGAGTATAATTTCCCGTATTTCGGCTACTCGCGGAAGGGCAACCCGCACCCGGACTACACCGGCCGGCACTCGATGTACCGCTTCCACCTCGAGGACCCGGTGACGTTTGACCGTTCGCTCCGGGTTTCCATCGAGCATGGCACGAACAACAACCGCGGCGACGACTACTCGTCCGTCGCGTACTGGTACCAGGCCGAGCCCCACCAGAAGTTTCCGCCGCTGCCGCCGGCCGCCGACCGGCTCCCGATCGACAACTGGACCGCCGTGCCGACGAAGTAATTTACCCCATGAAATCATCCCGCCTTGCCTGTTTCGCGGTCACCGTGACCGTGCTCCTTACCCCCGGCTCCCGGGCCGCCACCTTCGGCGACGACGTTGCCTTCCTGCGCCAGCACCAGCAGGTCATCGAGCTCGCCGACGCCACCGGCCAGGCACGCGTCGCCGTGGTGCCGGCTTGGCAGGGCCGCATCATGACCAGCACGGCGGGCGGGAGCGGCGGCGACAGCTACGGCTGGGTCAACCGCGAGCTGATCGCCACGGGCCGGACCGTGCCACACATCAACGTCTTTGGCGGCGAGGACCGCTTCTGGCTGGGGCCCGAGGGCGGGCAGTTCTCCATTTTCTTCGCGAAGGGCGCGACCTTTGACCTCGCGCACTGGTTCACGCCGGCGTCCATCGACACCGAGCCGTTCGAGGTGGTGAGCAAAAGCGCCGATCGGGTGGTGTGCAGCCGGGCGATCCGGCTCAGCAACTACTCCGGCACGGCCTTCGAGCTGGAGGTGAGGCGTGAGCTGCGGCTGCTGAATGCCGCGGAAGCGATGGCCACCCTCGGGCTGAAGCTGCCGAAGGGAGTCGCGGCGGTGGCCTTCGAGTCGGCGAACACCATCCGGAACACCGGCCGGCAGGCCTGGGCGAAGGACAGCGGCCTGCTCTCGATCTGGATCCTCGGCATGTTCAACGCCTCGCCAGCCGCCACCGTGGTCGTGCCCTACGAGGCCGGGCCGGAGTCCGCCCGCGGGCCGGTGGTCAACGACACGTATTTCGGCAAGGTGCCGGCAGACCGCCTCCTCGTGAAGGACGGACGCGTGTTCTTCCGCACCGATGCGAACTATCGCAGCAAGATCGGCTTTCCGCCGCGGCGGGCGAAGTCGCTCCTCGGCAGCTACGACGCGGCCAGCCGCACGCTGACCCTCGTGCACTTCACGCTGCCGGCCGGCGCCACGGACTATGTGAACTCGATGTGGCAGCTGCAGGAGCATCCGTTCGCCGGCGACGTGGTGAACAGCTACAACGACGGCCCGCCGCAGCCGGGCGCGAAGCAACTGGGCCGGTTCTTTGAATTGGAGACCTCGTCGCCGGCGCTGGCGCTTCAGCCGGGCGCCGCCGCCACGCACGTCCACCAGACCATCCATTTGCAGGGCGCGGAGCCGGAACTCGACGCCATCGCCCGCGCGGCGCTCGGCGTCAGGCTCGAGGAGATCAAGCACGCGTTTGCGTCGCACTGAGCGGCAGGGCGCGATCAGGTTGCGTCCCTACGGCAGGGCAATCCGGCCCCCGGCGAGTTTCCGGAGGAACAGTGCGGAAAGTTGCGCGCGCTCGACGAGGCTGGGCAGCACGCAGTATTCGCGGTCGCTGTGCAGGTGGTCGCCGATGATGCCGAGCCCGTCGAGGTTGGGCAGCCCGGCGGCGGAGAGCAGATTGCCGTCGGAGCCGCCGCCGGCGTGGATCCAGGAAAACGGCGCGAGGCCCAGTTCCCGGCCGCACGCCTGGTAGGCGGCAAAGGCGGCCTCCTCGGCGGGGACGCACTCCTTGGGCGGGCGGTTGAAGCTGCCGGTGATCTCGAGCCGCAGGCCCTCGCGGGCATTGATCGGTGCGGCGAGCTCGTCGAGCCGCGCCAGCACCGCGGGACGGTCGGCGACGCGCGTGATGCGCACGTCGAGCAGCGCCTGCGCGAAGTCGGGCACGACATTGGTGGCCTCGCTGCCGCCGCGGATCAGGCCGGCGCTGAGCATGACGCCGGGCATTTCCGCGGGCACGCGGTGCGCGGCCACGAGGAACTCGGCAAGTGCGGCGATGGCGTTGCGCGCGTCGCTGGGGAACTTGGCGGCATGGCCGGCGCGGCCATGGCAGCTGACGGTGAAGTTGCCGGTGCCCTTGCGCGACTGCACGAGGTTGCCGTTGAGCCGGGCGGGTTCGAACACCAGCCCCAGCCGGTGACGCGGCGCCGCCTCGGCAAAGAGCGCGGCGCTGCCGAACGAGCCGATTTCCTCATCGGGCGTGAGCAGCACCTCGAACCCGAGGGAGGGCGGCGGCGACGACGACAGGTAGGAGCCGAGTGCGGCGTGCATGACGACCAGTCCGCCCTTCATGTCGGTCACGCCGGGCCCGCGCAGCGTGTGCTCATCCACCAACTCGCAGCGCTGGAAGGGATTGTCCGCGCCGTAGACCGTGTCGTAATGCCCGCTCAGCAACACCTGCTGGGGCGCCTCCGGCCGGTAGCGCACCCGCAGGGCCTGCGCGGAGGTGTTCGCGCACGGTACGCGCTCGGTCTTCACACCGGGCAGGGCGGAAAAATCCGCCTCGAGCAGGGCGAGCATCGCGGCCAGGCCCGCGAGGTGGTCGCTGCCGGAGTTCTGGTTCGCCCAGCGGATCAGCCGGTCGCGGAGAGGGGGAAGCTCGAGGGTCACGTGAGGGGTCAGACCCGGCCGTTGATGACGGCCTCGATGCGGTAGCCGTCAGGATCGAAGACGAAGGCGGCGTAGTAGTTCCTGCCGTACTCCGGATTCAGGCCCGAGCCGCCGTTGTCCTTCCCGCCGTGCTTCATCGCCGCCCGGTAGAAGGCGTCCACGGCCCTCCGCGAGGGGGCGACAAAGGCGATGTGGAAGCCGTCACCGGTCATCTTCCGCTCCCGCTTGCGCAGCCGAAGCGCGAACTGGTCCTGATTTTTGACCAGCCCGTAACCGATGACCCATTCGTTGGTGTAAACCCGCTTATAACCCAGCGCCTTCATCACCGGGTCGTAGAACGCAGCGGAGCGTTTCAGGTCTCGCGAGGGCAGCGACAGATGATGGAGGAACCGCATGGGTGGATAATGACTAAACGACTTCGACGCGTTCAACGTTTGGCCGCACGCCACACTTCGACCTGCCGTGGGGCCCGAAGCCGAGCTTCCGCCGGCGCGCGGCCGGCGAGCCGGGCAACAGAGGCTGGCCCGTTGTCGGGGGCGGTGGTTTCATGGGCTGGCAAATAGCTCAGCCGTCGATCTCGAATATGTAGGTTTCGATATTCACGCAGCGCTGCTGGTCCGGGGAGGCGGGATATCTCCAGCGCTTGAGGACTGCGAGCCCTGCGGCGTCGAGCTCGGCGTTGCCACTGCTCTTGCGGATGCGCACGTCGGCCACAGTGCCGTCCCCGGCGATGAGGACGTCCATGACGACCGTGCCGGTGATGTTGGCCACGTAGGCCTGGTGGGGATAGGGCGGTGTCTCGAGGTGCACCGGCCTGAGGCCCTCGAACAGATGCAGCTTGCCGTACGTCGTCTCCTGGACGCCGAGGTCCTTCTTAAAATGCAGCGCCGGTATTTTGGGCGTGTCACCGCCCAGCAGGGCCGGGGCGGGCAGCGACAGGGTGGCAATGAAGAGGGTGAGGAGAAGGTTATGCATGGTGGAAGTGGGACTCGGGACGGCGGATCAGGTTCGCCGGCCCTTCGGCCGCGGGCCGCACTTCGACCAGTCGTGGGGCACGAAGCCGAGCTTCAGCGCGGGGGAGTTTTTCGCGACCCGCCAGGTCTTCCGGCCCTCGGTGATCCGCGGGTCGGCGACGAGGGAGAGCTGGTCGTGGCCGGCCTTCCGCCAGGCGGCGTAGCTGATCTTGTGGCGGTTGCCCTCCTTGAGGTGCGTCTCGGGGTTGAGACTCGGGGCGAGCTTGCCGCCGGGAAACCAGAAACAGTTGGCGTTGCTCACCAGGGCCCCGCGGGAAATGTCGTCGCGGTAGCCGCCCTTGAACAATGACCGGCTGGGGCCGACCAGGATGTTCTGGGAAAAACCCGCGGCAAAATGACCCGGCTCGTTGCGCGAGACGGAGCAGAGCGCGTTCCGGCCGCGGGCGAAAATATTATTCCGGACGATGTTCTCGTGGCCGTAGTGGATGTTGAACGGCGCGTCCTTGGTGTCGTGGACGAGGTTGTGCTCGACCAGGATGTAGGAACTGCCCTCGTCGAGATAGACGCCCCAGCCGCCGTAGTCGTGCGACCGGATGTGGTGCAGGTGGTTGCCGCGCAGCACGGTGCCGGGCTGGATGCCGAGGGTGTAGATTCCGCCCATGTCGCTCAGGATGCCGGCGCCGATGTCGTGGATGAGGTTGTTTTCGATCCGGTTGTTGCACGTGATCGTGTCGCGGAAACCCCAGATCCAGCCGACCGAGATGGCGCTGTAACACGTGTCGTGGATGTGGTTGTGGGCCACGACGCAATCGGCGGCGTTGCCCAGCAGCACGCCGATGCCCTGGTGGAAGATGCGGCCGATATGGTGGATGTGATTGTCGGTGATCCGGAGGTTGCCGGTGCGGCGCTCGCCGAGGCCGTCGAGGTCGGCGCCACCCGCGCGGATGCCGCCGGCCCCGAGGTCGTGCAGGTGGTTGCCGATGGCGGAGCAGGCGCGGCAGCCCGGGCCGAACTCCAGGCCGTAGAGCCCGGCGTACTCGATGGTGCAGTCCTGCACCGCGCAATCGCGCGCGGCGCGGAAGACGATGGAGCCGGCCACGGCGATGGCGGCCTGCGGGCTGCCGCCGATGGGCAGGTCGAGGTTTTCGTAGATGGAATGCGAGGGCAGGTGGGTCTCGGCCAGCGGGGAGTACCAGTCGGCGTGGCGGAAGGTGAGGCCGGAAAATTCCAGGCCGCGGACATGGAGCGTGCCGTGCACGTCGAGGCGGTCGCCGGTTTCGCCGAAGACCGTGCCGATGGCCCGCACAAACGTATGGAGGCGGGGGGCGCGGATCTCGGTGTTGGCGGGCGTCTCGCCGGGGCGGGGGAGGTAATAGAGCCGGCCGGTCTCGCGGTTCAGGTACCACTCGCCGGGCTCGGTGAGCGCCTCGAAGAGGTTGTCGATGTAGTAGCGGGCGTGGTCGCGGACGCCCGCGGAGTTGACGTGGGCTTCGTACAGGCAGAACGCGGTGCGGCGGGCAAAACTAAGCCACCCGGTGCGCGGGTTGAGCGCGAGTTTCGGCAGGCGCTCCTCGATCCAGTAATGCAGGAGCACAATCTCCGCGTCGGGCAGCGACTCCCACGCGGGCGAGACGTCGCCGGGCCGGGGCTTGAACGTGTCGCGGCCGGCAAAGATGTCGGTCTTCTCCGGCTCGAGCATTTCACCGACGCGCAGGATGTTCTGGGCGCCCACGGCATCGGGCGTGAATTTCGGCAGCCGGGCGCGGGGGGCGCGCCGGCCGTTGACGAAGAGCGAGCGGAAGAACCGCTTGCCGGCGGCGACGTCGGGGAGATCGAGGGTCCACTCGGTGCGGCCGTTGCGCCGGCCGACCTTCCAGCCGGTCAGCCGTTCGCCGCCGTCGAACACCGGCTTGGCCCCCGGCGCGGCGGCGTAACGTGTGTGCGAGTCCGTGTGGTCGAACCGCACGGTGTCGGCCAGCTCGTAGGAGCCGGCGTGCACCTGCACGGTGGCGGGACCGGTGGCCCGGCCGGCGGCCCGGAGCCGGCGGAGATTGTCGCGGGCGCCGGTGAGGGTGGCCCAGGGACGGGAGGCGGACCCGGGAGCGGAGTCGCGTCCACGGGGTGAGAGGTGGAAGACGTGCATGGGGAAAACGCCGCGAGCCAAACGCGCCCGCCGCATCTTGCGAAGGCAAATCGGGAGCCCCGGCCGATTATTTCAGCGCGCGCACGGCGGCGAAAAACGCCGTGAGCTTGGCCTCGTCCAGGAGATCGTTCGTGCGCACGCTGCTGCAGAGATCGAAGCCGTGCGGGCCGACCTGGGCATGGGCGGCGGCGAGATTGTCCGGGCGCAGCCCGCCGGCGAGGAAGACGGGCCGGCCACAGGTCTCAACGATGCGGCGTGAGAACGCCCAGTTGTGGGTGCGCCCGGTGCCGCCGAGCTCCTTGACCGCGAGGTTGGGGTTGCCCGAGTCCAGGAGGAGAAAATCCACCTCTGACGCGACGGCGGCGGCCTCGACGACCGACTCCTCGCCGCGCACATGGATGACCTGCACGAGCCGGATGCCGGGCAGTGCCCGGCGGAGGTCGCGATGCGTGCCACGGGTGAGGACATCGACGAGCTGCACGGTGCTGGTCCGGCAGCGGCGGTGCTGGGCGATGATGGCCTCGGTGTCGGTGAGGGCGGTGAGCAGAAACGTGGCGGTGGCCGGTGGCACGGCCGCGGCGATCTCGGCGATCAGGTCCTCGCCGATGACGCCCGGCCCGCTGGGCATGGCGGAGACGAGTCCGAGCGCCGCGGCACCGTGGGCCAGGGCGGTGCGCGCCTCGGCCACGGACTTGATGCAGCAGATCTTAACAACCGGGGCCGAGGGCACGTGGGCAGATTAGCCGCAGGAGCGGCGGAGGGAATGCTTAAGGTAGGGCGGATTATCCCTAATCCGCCGTGGTTGGACGCGGTCGGGCCCGAAGCGGCGCGTTAGGGATAACGCGCCCTACCTCGGGTAGGCCGTGAGCGTGCCGTCGAAGGCGGCGCCGATAATCTTGCCGTCGGCCAATACGAGCGAACCGAGATAACCCGCCCGCTCGGCATTGGCCGGCAGGGACACGCTGTGGCGCCACTTCACGGCTCCGGTGCGGCGGTCGAGCGCGGTAATGCCGCCTTCATGGCGGATGGCCGCAGGGTTTTGCGCGGATGTGCCGGCGTAGACGGTGTCGGCGGTCACGAGCGGCATGCCCCAGGTCAGCCCGCGCACATCCGTGGCCCAGAGCGCGCGGCCGGTAGCCGGGTCAAGGGCACTGACCCGGCGGTAGTCGGAACCGCCAATGTACAGGATGCCATCAACCAGTCGCGGGACGGACTCCACCCAGGAAAACCAGTACGAGTCGCGCCAGGCGATGCCGAGATCGGCGCGGCGCAGGCCGTAAAGCAGGTAGTCGCGGCAGCCGACGATGACCATGCCACCCGCGAGCACGGGGGCCGAGGCAATCGGTCCGCCAAGTTTGGTCCGGGCGGACTCGGCGCCGGTGCGGCGGTTCAGGACCACGACGCTGCCATCGTAGCAGCCGGCCACCAAGTCGTCGCCCTCCCGCGCGACGGCGGCGAAAACCGGCGCCCCGACGTCATGGCGCCAGAGGATTTTTCCCGTGGCCGCCTCGAGCGCATAGAGGCTGTGGTCGGTGGAGCCGACATACAGCACGCCGTCGGCCAGGACCGGCACGTCAACCCGGCGGTTGAAGGTCGGGTTGGCCGGGGCGGGTTGGCCGGCGAGCTTTTCATCATGCAGCGGCACCCGCCACTGGAGGTGTCCGTCGGCGCGGCGGAGCGAAACCAGTTCGGTGCGCTCATCGAGAAAACAGACGCTGTCCTCCGTCACGAGCGCCTCGCCGTACAGCGGGTGCGGGCCCGACCAGATCCACGCCTCGGTGCCATCCGCGGCCCGGACGGCATGAAACTTCCCATCGGCGCAGCCAACGTAGAGCATGCCGTCGCGGGCGACGGGCGAGGCCCAAGTCTCGGCGCCCAGCGCGCGGGACCACGCCGGGGCGGGCCCGGCCGGAAATACCGGGGCCGGCGGCTCGGCGGGCAACCGGTCGCCGCGCTGCAGTTCAACGCGCAGGAGCGGGTTGGCGAAAGTCCCGGTGAGCTTGCCGCCGGCGAGGGTCAGTCTCACGCCGAGCTCGGGCAGCGCGTAGGTGCCGCCGGAGATTTGGGCCGGACCTAGATTCATCCCGTGGACAAACATCGCCGGCATGGCGAAGCTGGCGTTGAGGCCATGCTTGCCGCGCGTGAACGCGAAACCGATTTCAGCGCTCTGGTCGGGCGCGGTCACCGTGCCGGTCCACACCCCCTCGAACGGGTCACGGGGAGGCGGAGTCTCCGCGTGCGCCGGGAGGGCGAGCGCCGCGGCCAGCACCACGATTTGGACCACGGAGGGTTGCATGGGGTAGAGTCAATTCGTTCCGAGCCCGGGGCCAACGGGAATGCGATGAACGGCGCGGAAGGCGCGGATAGCGCCGGCTAAAGCGTGATGACCGGCACCGTCAACCCAGCCGCCGCCGCGATGGCCACCGACACATTTTGGCCGCGGTGGGTCCCGGCGATCCGCCACGCGCCCAGTTCATGGGTCACGCTGATCCCACCGTGGCTCTCGCCGTGGGGGGCGGCGGTGCAGACGGTGACAAACGCATGCTCTGGCGCCGCGGCGGAGGAAACCTCGGCGTACGGGTAGACGCCGCCGCTTTCCGGCAACGCCAGCCGGCCGGTCGCCAGCGTGCTCGCACCGGCGCTGGTCACCCGGGCGTGCAGGCTGGCCTGCGGGCGCGCGATGGTGAAGGTCGGGCCGTCGGCCGTGACATGGCCGGCGCCGTCCTCGTTGCACACCTGGAACCGGGCCTGCACGGGCCGCGCCTCGTCGAGGAGGACGCGGTCAAAAATGACGAGCACACCGGGCTTCAGGTAGATGAGCGTGCGTTGCACGAGCTGCGCGGGCAGCTCGGCGCGGCGGTAGGCGTCCGCGGCGTCGCTGGTGACGCTCATCCAGCCGTTGCCGGTGCGGTAATCCTGGATCGTGGCGGCGGCGGAGGAGGAATTAACGCCGTCGCGCCCGTCGTGATAGACATGGCCCTGGCCGTCGATCAGCACGGCGGTGTGCGCCTCGGTCTGGCGCAGCAGCCATTTCGGGTCCTTCGTCGAGTAGCTGGCGTGGACCGGATCGTTGAGGAGCCGCTCGCCGTGCGCGGTGAAGATGACGCTGTTGCGGTCGGCGTGCTCGTGGTTGACGGGCCCGCCGCTGCGCAGCACGACCACCGCATCCTGCTCCTCCCAGCCGGTGCGCGAAATCACCAGGCCCAGGGCCTGGTTGCGGTCGAGCCGGGCGTCGGCGGGACGCCGGGCCGGCACGGTCGGGTCGAACCAGATGACGCCCCAGCAGCTGGTCCAGATCGGGCGGACGGCGCCCGGCTGAAGCGCGAGCTGCTGCGCGCCCGTGTCGCGGAACTCGCGCGCGATCCATGCCAGCGGCACGCAGCCGGCGGCAGTGGCCGCGTCGCCGATGCTGATGCAGTCGTCGGGATGGCCCGCCGTCGGCATCGTCATTTCCAGCGCGAAGCGCGCCTGCGCGGGGAAGTCCACCAGCGCCCGCTCGTCGACGCCCAGTTTCCGGCGCAGGATCTCGAGCGCGAAGATATAGTGGCTGAAGGTGTAGTCCCAGTAGCCGATGCCCTCGTTGAACGAGCCATCCTTGGGCAGGCGCGCGGCGTAGCGCTGCAGGCTGTCGCGGGTCATCGCCAGCCACTGCGGCGCGTCGGGGTGCCGCCCGTGCAGGTGGCAGGTCGCGGCCGCGAGCCCCGCGGTGCCAATGATGCGCAGGTTGGTCTCGTCGAGGATGCGGGGCCAGTGGTTGACCGCCATCGGGGGCAGCCCCTCCTCATCGCGATTGAGGCCCCACGGACCGGCCTGGTCGTGGTGCGTCATGTCATGCAGTCCGCGGAAGCACGGCGGTGCACCCTCTGTGGCCAGGCCGTGGGTGATGGCCGCCTGCTCCGCCGCGGTGAGGTCGGCCGCGAGCCACTCGGCCGCCAGCGTGAGGGCGATGCAGGTGCCGGCCCCGCGCATGACGCCAACGGGGCGCTGCTGGCTGTCGCGCAGCCAGTCCCAGCGCGGATAAGCCAGCAGGCGACTGAGCGCCAGCCGCGCCAGGGCCAGGTGCCGCCCATCCGGCGCGAGCAGGTGCTGGAAGGCCGACCGCATCATGATGCCCTGGGCGCGGGACAGGTGCACGATATGGTTGGTGAACCGCAGGTCCGCCTTCAGGAACTGGGTGTCGGCGGCGAAATCCACCGCGGCGAGGTAAGACTGGAACCCGCGAAACTCCGGGCGCGCCAGGGTGGCGCGGATCCGGGGCAGGTCGTCGGCATCAAAGAGCAGGCCGCGGGGCGCGGCTGCCCCGGCCGACGCGAGGGTGGTTGCCGCCGATCCGGCGCCGCGCAGGGCGAGCAGGGCGCCAAGGCCAAGGCCGGTGCGGAGAAACTGGCGGCGGGGGGAGGGCATGGGAGAGGGTTAACGGCGCGCGGGCGGACTTACAAACCCGCGCTGCGGTCACTCCACGACCGCGGGCGGGCCCGGCGGCGCGGAGAAGACCACCAGGGCGATGCCCGCGACCACGATCGCGCTCGCGGCGTAGAACAGCGGCGCCGGCTGCTCGCGAAACAGGAGGAACCCCATCACGCCGGCGAAGACAAACTGGGTGACGTTGCACAGGCTCACGATCTGCCCGCGGAGGTGGCGCACGCCGAGGTTGATCATCGTGTGGCCGAGGATGGTCGGGATGCACGCCAGCCCGAGCATCAGCGACCATTCGCGGGCCGAGGTGGCCTCGAAGGTGCCGAGCCACGGGATGGCCGCGATCAGGCTGATCAGCCCGGCCTGCCAGTAAACGGGCACGACGTAGAGCCAGAGAGAGGGGAAATCGCGGTTGCGGCGGCCGAGCGCGACGTAGCCCGCGGCGGCGATCATGGCGCCAAAGCAGATGACGTTGCCCCAGAAACCCGCCCCGCCGCCAGCCAGCAGCCCCGGGGCAGTGAGGGCGACCACGCCGCCGAGGGCGAGGACGGTGCCGATGACCTCGGTGCGGTTGATGCGCTCGTTCGCCAGGAAATACAGGAAGAATGGCAGGGCGATGGGCACGAGGTTGGCGATGAGGCTGGCGGACGCCACGGGGGTCAGGCGCGAGCCGTAGCCCCACGAGATCAGGTGCGCGGCCAGCAGGGCGGCCGGCAGGAGGGTGCGTCCCCGGTGCGCGCGGGTGTAGCTCGCGGCGTGCCGGCGCCGCTCGCGCCAGAACAGCGGCGCCAGGAGCGCGGCGGCGATAAGCAGCCGCAGCGCCGCCATCACCGCCGGGTGAGTGTGGCTCATCCGGATCATGATGACGGCGGTCGAACTGGAGAAGACGCCGAGGAAAAGAAGCGCGTAGCGCCAGGGCATGGACCGCGAAGCGTGGCCGCCGTCGCGCCCGAGTCGAGCCGCGTCGCGCCGGGCCTAGCGGGACAGCGGAATGACTCCCGGGCGGACCGGGTAGGTGCCGTAGCCCGGATCGTAACAGGGCAGCAGGCCCTTGCCGCGATACTCGGCGTACCCGACGAGCAGGGAGTAGCGGCCCGCGGGATCGTCGTAGGTCAGGACGATGTCACCGCCACTGAAAGTGCCGCCCCGGCCCCAGCCGTAGGTGAACCCGATCTCGCCATGGATATTGTCCAGCGGATGACCGGTAACGGCGGGCTTCACCGCCGTGCCGCTGTGGTGGGCCACGGCGGCATGGGGGACGGTCAACGTGCCCATGATCCGCTGGCCGGTGAGATTATCGAGTTCGGTAAGCTGTGCGGGCGAAAGGCGGTCGAGTCCGGCGATGTCGCGCTCCCGGGGGGTGCGCCGCTCGGAGAACCGGGTGTGGTCGACCGCGTTGTTCTTGTACTTGAGGGCGGCCAGGTCCTGCCGGACCAGCCCGTCAATGATCGCGACATTGTCCGCCGTCAGCTGGTTGAGCCCGGTCCGCTCGCGCTGCGCCGGCGTGAGCGTGGCGGAGAAGCGCACGTCATCCTCCGCCCGGCCGGCCGGGGCGGCCCACAGGCCCAGCAGCCCGACCGCGAGCAGCGGGAGAATCCGGAGGGTGCGGGCGGCGGGAGGCATCGTTACCTGGGCTAGACTGCACTTCGGGCCCAAGGGTTCCGTCTTCCCGCCTGCGCCATGCGTGCGGCCGGCCTCACTCGAACCAGCTCGTCACGAGGGCGCGGGCGGGGATCAGCCGTCGACCTCGACGGGTTTCTTGGCGTTCGCCGGCAGCTCGAGGCCGCGCTTCTTCAGCAAGGGCTCGATTTGCGGGTCACTGCCGGTGAAGTTGCGGAACAGGGTCATGGCTTCCTGGCTGCCGCCGCGGGAGAGGATGCCCTGCCGGAAGCGATCGCCGTTCTCGCGGGTCAGGCCGCCGTGCCGTTCAAACCAATCGGTGGTGTTGGCGGCCAGCACCTCGCTCCAGAGGTAGGAATAATAGCCCGCGGAGTAGGCGTTGGAGAAGACGTGGGAGAAGTAGGTGCTGCGGTAGCGGGGCGGCACGGGGGCGAAATCGACGCCGGCCTTGCGCAAGGCCGCGGCCTCGAAGGCCAGCACGTCATCGGCGCCGGGCACCGCGGCGGGCTTGAGCTGGTGCCAGGCCTGGTCGAGCAGCGTGGCGGAGAGCTGCTCGGTGGAGGCGAAGCCCTCGTTGAACTTCAGCGTGGTGAGCAGCTTGGCGAGCAGCGCGGGGGGGATCGGCGCGCCGGTCTGGTAGTGCTTCGCATAGTGCTGCACCACCTCGGGCCAGAACCGCCACATCTCATTCGCCTGGGACGGATACTCGACGAAGTCGCGCGGGACGCGCGTGCCGCTGAAGCGCGGGTATTTCACGTGCGAGAACATGCCGTGCAGGGCGTGGCCGAACTCGTGGAACGCCGTCTTGACCTCGTCGGCGGTCAGCAGCGTGGGCTGGCCGGCGGGCGGCTTCGGGATGTTGAGGTGATTGGCGATGACGGGCTGGAGCCCGAGGAGCTGGGACTGCGAGACGTACGCGGTCATCCAGGCGCCGCCGCGCTTGGAGGGGCGGGCGTAATAGTCGACGAGGAACAGTGCGAGGGACGAGCCGTCGGCGTCGAAGACCTCGAACACGCGCACGTCCGGGTGGTAGACCGGCAGGTCGTGGCGCTCCTTGAAGGTGAGGCCGTACAGCTTGGTCGCGGCGAAGAACACACCGTCCTGCAGCACGTGGTTCAGCTCGAAATAGGGCCGGAGCTGCGACTCATCGAAGGCGTACTTGGCGACGCGGACCTTTTCCGCATAGAATGCCCAGTCGGCGGCGCTGAGCTGGAAGCCGCCCTTTTCCCGGTCGATGATGGCCTGCATGTCGGCGGCCTCGCGGCGGGCGTTGGCGACGCTGGCCGGGGCGAGGTCGGCGAGGAGCTGGTTGACGGTCTTGACGGTCCGCGCGGTCTGGTCCTCCAGCTGGTAATCGGCATGGGTGGCGTAGCCGAGGAGGACGGCGCGCTCGGCGCGCAGGCGCGCAAGGCGCGACACCACCTCGCGGTTGTCGTAGGGTCCGCCGTGGCTGCCGCGGGCGAGCGAGGCCGACATCAGGCGCTCGCGCACCCCGCGGTCCTGGAGCTCGGCGAGGGCGGGCTGGCCGGTGGTGTTGAGGAGGGGCAGGGCGAACTTGCCGGGTTGGCCCCCGGCCCTGGCGGCGGCGCCGGCGATCTCGCTCTCGGACAGGCCGGCCAGTCCGGCCGGCGAATCAACGATGAGCGCGTCGGCGTTCTTTTCCTTCAGGACGTTCTGGTCGAACTTGGTCTGCAGGGAGGCGATCTCGGCGTTGAACGCCTTGAGCTTGATCTTGTCGAATTCCGCCAGGTTCGCGCCCGCGCGGACGAAATCCAGATGGTAGCGCTCGAGCAGCCAGAGGGACTCGCGGTTGAGCCCGAGGGACGCGCGCGCCTGGTAAAGCGTGTGGACGCGGGTGAACAGGGCGCTGTTCAGGTAGATGGCGTCGGAGTGCGCCGCGAGTTTTGGCGACATCTCGGCGTCAAGGGCCTGCATGGCCGGGTTGGTGTTGGCGGCCTCGAGATTGGAGAACACGGTCTCGACCCGGTTCAGCAGCCGGCCGGAGCGCTCGAGGGCGACGATGGTGTTCTCGAAGGTCGGCTTCTCGGGATTATCGGCAATGGCCGTGACCTCCTGCAAATGCTCCGTCATGCCCAGCTCGAAGGCGGGCGCATAGTGCTCGTCCTTGATCCGGTCGAAGGGCGGGAGGTGATAGAGCAGGGTGCTTTCGGTCAGCAGGGGATTGGCGGCCATGGGCGAAGGCGCGGGCGCGGCCGGTTCGGCGGCGGGCAGGGTGGCCCGGAGGCACATCCCGGCGGCGAGGAGGGTCACGAACGTGCGGGACAGAAGCGGGAGAAACGAGGGCTGGGGCATGGGAGGGAAGCGTTGAGACTGGGCGGTGGGAGGGCCGGAACCCTTGGGCCATGGCGCGGCCTTGGCAAGGCTGGGAAGCCCGCGGCAGGGGGCGTCGCCCTCCGGTGGGCCGGCGCTGGGATTTCCGCAAGAAATCGGGCCCGCGCCGCGAACCACCGCCCGTTTGGAGATACTAATGTCAGATGAACCCACAAAAAACCTCCCTTAAAATCCTGGCCTTGGCCGCCCTGTTCAGCTCCGGCCTTGGCTTGGTGGTCCTGCAGACCGGCTGCGCGGCCACCGCCACGAAGGAAAGCACCGGCGAATATGTCGATGACAGCACCATCACCGCGAAGGTGAAGGCCGCGTTCATCCATGATGCCACGGTCAAGGCCTTCGATGTCTCGGTCGTGACCTTCAAAGGCGTGGTGCAGCTGAGCGGCTTCGTCGACACGCACGCCCAAAAATCCCGCGCGGGTGAAGTCGCCTCCGGCGTCAAGGGCGTGCGGAACGTCGAGAACCGGATTACGGTCAAGTAAACCAGTACCAGAACGCACCCTGAGGGTGGCGCTGTCCGGTTATTTAGCCAGCGCCTGCTTCAGGTGCGGCACGAGCCGCTGCGTGAACACCACGGAATCCGGCGCCGAGAGGTGCGACCACTCCGGGGGAGTGAAGGACGAAAGCTCCGGGTAGTCCTCAAAGTAGATCCCGGGCGCGCCGGAGTCCTTGAGAATGCGGGTCCAGATTCCGGCCCGCGGCGTGCCGAGATCCTCGAGCTTCTTCAGGTCGCCGCCCATCGGAAAACGGACAAAGACCAGCTTCCCGCCGCGCGCGCGGAGCTTGGCCACGGCGGCGGCGATATCGTGGAAGCGCTGCTCGACGGCCTTGCCCATGTTCGCCAGGAAGACGTCCTTCGGCACGTAGCTCGGCGCGGGCGGGGGGGTCATGAGCGCCGGCCAGCCGTGCTTGATCCGGTCCTGCAGCCAGCCCGGTTGCGCGCACTGGTCGATCATCCGCTCGCGGCGCTCGCGGTCGAGCGAGCCGAAATACGGGGGACTCGGCGGATGGCCGGTACCGGCACGGGGCGGCAGGGGGATCTTGGCGAGCAGGCCATCAAGATCGAGTTCGCCCTCCTTGAGGAAGGCGATGCGCTCCTCGAGCAGCATGCCGAGCTCGTGGCCGGACCGCTGCGCGAGGGTCCAGTGGTGATAGCGCTTCAGGATCTCCTCGGAGTTGGCCATCAGCGGACCGCCCGGGGCGATCATCATCCCGGGCACCAGGCTGCAGATGATCGTGCCGTGGAAGCTCTCGTCGTTCGCCAGGTCGGCCAGGACCGGGTAGGCGCAGCTGCCGTCGCGCGCCAGCTGGATTGGCCGCCGACCAAGGCCCTGTTCGAGCACATCGAGGTCGAGGTCGAAATGCGGCCGCGAGTCGCCGACGATGACCAGTGAGTCCGGTCGCACGGCCTCGCGGCGCTGGGCCCACAGGTCGGTGGTGTCGTTCAGGGTCGGTGCGTAGCCCAGGGCACGGGCGCGGATTTCCCAGCCGACTGCCGCCACGGCCGTCACCAGCACCACGGTCAGCAGGATGCCGCGCCAGGACTGTTCCGGGATCGGCCGGACAAAATCAAAACTGGAAGTAGATGAAGGCATTGCCGTTTCCTTGGGTGAGAATGATGGCGCCGAGCATGAGCGCCCAGAGGGAGGTCACCAGCCCGCGGGGCATCCGCGCCACGACGGCCTCGACCGAGGTGTCGCGCAGCGACCAGTGGGCCAGCAGCAGGCCGGCCGACACGCCGCCGACCTTGACGAGCGCCCGGGTGGTCAGGAGCGGGTCACCGTGGGGCAGCAGGCCGACCATGGCGTGGACGAGCCGGGAAGCCGTGGCGAAATCCGTGGCACGGAAGAACACCCAGGTGAGGCAGACGCCGGCGTAGGTCGCGAGGCCGAGGAGCAGCTGCACCGGCAGCGTCTCGGTCCACGCGGCGTCGCCCCCGATCGCGCGGGCGAGGCGCTCGATCACGAGCAGCACGCCGTGGATCAGGCCCCACACGACGAAGGTCCAGGCGGCGCCGTGCCAGAGGCCGCCGATGAACATCACGATCATCAGGTTGATCGCGGCGCGCGCCGGACCGGAGCGGTTGCCGCCGAGCGGGATGTAGAGGAAGTCGCGCAGGAACGTGGACAGCGAGATGTGCCAGCGCCGCCAGAAGTCCGAGAACCCGATCGCGGCGTAGGGGAACCGGAAGTTGTCCTTCAGGTGGAAGCCGAGGCAGAGCGCGGCGCCGATCGCGCAGGTCGAGTAGCCGGCGAAGTCGAAGAAAATCTGGCCGGAAAACGCCAGCACTCCCGCCCAGGCGTCGAGCGCCGGCAGCGGCCCGCCGTAGCCGAACACGGCGTCCGCCGCGCCCGACAGCATCGTGTCGGCGAGGACGATCTTCTCGAACATGCCGAGCGTCATCAGCAGGAGGCCCCAGTGGAACTGCCCGCGCTTCAGCGCCGGCGCCGAGACCAGCTGCGGCAGGAAGTCCGCCGCGCGCACGATCGGGCCGGCGACCAGCTGCGGGAAGAAGGAGACGGCGAGGACGAAATCGCGCAGCGACTTGGTCGGCTGGCACACGCCGCGGTAGACGTCCAGGGTGTAGGAGAGGGAGTGGAACGTGTAGAAGGAGATGCCGATGGGCAGGAAGACGTCCAGGTGCGGCGGCGCGTAGGCGATGCCGCACCGGGCGAGCAGCCACTGGGTGTTCTCCAGCAGGAAATTCCCGTACTTGAAGAAGCCGAGCATGCTCAGGTTCGAGGTCACGCTCGCGACCATCCAGGCCCGGCGGGCCCGCGGTTCCGACGCCGACGCGATCTGGGCGCCGAGGAAGAAGTCCAGCGCGGTCGTTGCGAACAGCAGCAGCGCGAACGGCGGATTCCACGCGCCGTAGAAGATGTAGCTCGCCACCAGCAGCAGGTTCTTGCGGGCCGGCCACGAGCGGAGCGCCCAGTACGCGCTCACCACCACGACAAAAAAGACAACGAAGGTGAGGGAATTGAACAGCATCCGGGCGGGGTGGGGCGGGGTTCCGGCGGAGGCAACCAGAGGTTTGGCTCTTGGCAAGCCATAACCCAGCCAGCCTTAACAAGGCCGGCCGCGGGGTTTCGCGGCCAATCCGGCCGCTCCGTCCGGGGCTGGCCCGGGGCCGCGGGCGGCGGGCCGTCGCCCCTCAGCCGTGCGGCTCCGGGAAGGGCGGGACGGCGGGCTCCGTCGCTAGGTGCGCTTTTTCGCTGAACAATTTCTCCAGCACGTCACGGAACGTGAGGGGAAAGATCGGCTTGGTCAGGATGGCGTCTACCGCGAGACCGCGGTACGCGTCCTTCACCGTCTCGCTGAGTTCCGAGCTGAAGACCACGATCTTGCCGGGGTAGGTCAGCTGGCGCGTCTGGCGCACCAGGTCGAGCCCGCTGATTCCGGGCATGTTGTGGTCGGTGATGATCAGGTCGAACGGGCTGGCCGAATGCTTCAGGGTTTCGAGCGCCGCGTCGCCGTTGCCCACGGTCTCGACGGCGTGGCCCTCGCGGACAAACACGTCGCTCATCAGGCTGCGCAACTCCGGCATGTCATCGGCGTAGAGGATGTGCAGGGGCCGGCCCGAAGACGGACCGGCGGGGGCGTCCAGCACGGGCGTGTTCACGGTTGGCATGGTCATACGACACTGACTTGGACGCCCGAGAGCGAACTCTGTAGTGCGAAAAATCTTTGAAAATGGCGGCGCCATTCGGCCCTGGCCGGGCCGTTTTCCGGGCGAGTCCGCGGGCTTGTCATTCCCCGCCGGCCGCCTGTTGATGCGGGCACGCCATCTTCCCCATGCAGCCGATCGAACCCGACCGCCTCACCCGGCATTTGCGGCACCTGACCGAGCAAATCGGCGTGCGGCTGGCCGGGCAGCCCGGCGAGGCGGCGGCGGCGGAATACCTTGAGCGGGAGTTCACCGCGGTAGGCGCGCGGGTGCACCGCGAGGCGTTTCCCGTGCAGGCGCGCGATGTCCGCGAACAGCAGGTGCAGGTGTTTTACGACGGCGCGTGGCACGATGCGCCCTGTTCGCTGCTGGCCAACACGCCCGGCACGGCCGGCGCCTGGATCGAGGCGCCACTGGTGTTTTTCGAGGGCGTCACGGGCTACCAGCCGGCGGTTCTGCCTGCCGAACTGCGTGGCAGCATCGTGCTGCACCTCGGCTGCCATATCGAGTCGCGCGGGCACTACCGGAAGCTCATGGCGGCGGCGCCGGCGGGCGTGCTGATGGTGGACACGCGTTATCCCGGGATGGTGGCGCTGGCGGACGCGATCTTCCCGGCCTACGCGTCGGCCTGCGGCGTGGTGCCCACGCTCAGCGTCGCTTTTCTCGACGCGTGGCGCTGGCGCGAGCGCGGGGCGACGCGGGCGCGGCTGCGCGCGGTCGGCGGACCGCGGCCGGCGGAGTCGGCGAACATCGTGGCCGAGCTGCCGGGCTCCGATCCGGGCGCCGGTGTCATCTTTCTCGGCGGGCATCACGACACCCAGGCGGACTCGGTGGGCGCGGACGACAACGGCTCCGCCACGGCGGGACTGCTCGAGTTGGCGCGGGTGCTGGCGCCGCTGCCGCGGCGGCGCACGATCCGGCTGATCTCCTTCGGCGCGGAGGAGCAGCTGTCGGTCGGTAGCTCGGTGTACGTGCGCCGGCACCGCACGGAACTCGCGCAGCGCGGCCGGTGCATGTTCAACCTCGACAGCTTCGGTTCCTTGCTCGGCTGGAACACGCTCTGGGGCAGCGGGCCGCGCGAACTGGACGACCTGGTGCCGGGGTATTTCGAGCGGCACGGGCAGCGGGTGAAGCGCGAGTACGGCGTACTGCCGTACGCGGACCATTTTCCGTTCGTGGCCGCGGGGGTGCCGGGCCTGACACTCATGCGGCTGAACTGCACGGCAGGGCGGTTCTTCCACCACCGGCCCGACGATGACCTTAGCCGCGTGTGCCCGCAGACGCTGGCGGCGCTGCTCGGCGCCGTGGCGGAATTCACGGCGGACCTGGCCACGGCCGCGGAGCTGCCGTTTGCCGCGACGATCCCGGCCGGCGAGCAGGCGGCGATCGCGGCGCACTGGGACGACCTCTTCGGCGGCTGGGCGCCCGCCCCGTAACAATCGCCGCAATTCCCCTTGCCCAAGCCGCGGGGTGGAGTGTTTCCTCGGCGGTTACCTGCCGGACGTTTCCGGACCAGGGCCCGCCCATGTCCCACCCCGACGCCCCCCTGTCCGGCACTCCTGCCGGCGACCCGAACAACGACCAGCCACTGCGCGTGGATGGTTTCAAAGGCACCGCGGAGGAGATCGAGCGACAGTGGTTCGAGGAGGTTTACAAGGGCCGGGGCGACACCATGCCGCAGCTCACCCTGCGGGCGGTGCTGATGGGCACCGTGCTCGGCGGCATCCTCTCGCTGACCAACCTCTACATCGGCCTGAAGTCCGGCTGGGGCTTCGGCGTCACAATCACCGCCTGCATCGTGTCCTACTCGGTCTGGTCGGTTTTCCTGCGCTTCGGCCTCGCGAAGACGCCGATGACGATCCTCGAGAACAACTGCATGCAGTCCACGTCGAGCGCCGCCGGCTACTCCACCGGCACGACACTGGTGTCGGCTTTCGCCGCCTACTTCATGATCAACAACGTGGCGCTCCCGCTCGGGCTCACGCTGGCGTGGGTGTTCTTCCTCGCGGTGCTCGGCGTCACGATGGCGATCCCGATGAAGCGCCAGATGATCAATGTCGAGCAGCTGCGCTTCCCGACCGGCATCGCGACGGCTGAGACGCTGCGCGCCCTGTATTCGAAGGGCCAGCGCGCCGCCCAATCCGCCCGCGCGCTGACTTGGGCCGGCGTGATCGCGGCGATCAGCCAGTTCTGGTCCGACGGGCTGCACCTGATCAGCACCCGGCTCGAGCCGTTCGGGCTGGGCGCGCTGGTGGACCGGGTGGACCGGGTCATCTTCAGCCCGGCCTGGACCGGCCGCACCATCACCTTCGTGTGGGACCCGATCTTCATCGCCGCCGGCACGCTCATGGGCATCCGGCCCGCCGCGAGCATCCTCTTCGGCGGCACGCTCTGCTGGGCGGTGTTCGTGCCGGTCATGCAGGCGCACGGCGTGATCACCGGCGAGGGCTACCGCGCGGTCGTCCAGTGGACGCTCTGGGGCGGCGTTTCGTGCATGGTCACCTCCGGGCTGCTGTCGTTCTTCATGCAGTGGCGCGCGATCGCCAAGGCGTTCCGCAGCCTGGGCAGCCTGTTCGGCGGCCCGGCCAAACCGGCCGGCCTCATGGACGAGATCGAGACGCCGATGTCGTGGTTCGTCATCGGCCAGGTCATCTCGCTCATCGCCCTCAGCTGGCTGGCCAAGGTGAGCTTCAACATGCCGATCTGGCAGAGCGTCCTCGCCGTCCTGATGTCGTTCTTCCTCGCGCTCGTCGCGTGCCGCGTGACGGGCGAGACGGACACGACGCCCGTCGGCGCGATGGGCAAGGTCACCCAGCTCGTCTTCGGCGCGCTCAACCCGGGCAACATGAACATCAACCTGATGAGCGCGAACATCACCTCGAGCGCCGCCATCTCCTCGGCCGACCTGCTGACGGACCTGAAGAGCGGCTACCTGCTCGGGGCGAACCCGCGCAAGCAGTTCATCGCCCAGTTCTGCGGCATCTTCATCGGCACGGTGGCCACAGTGCTCGCCTTCCGCGTGATGGTGCCCACGGCCAGTGTGCTTGGCTCGGACCAGTTCCCGGCGCCGGCCGCGCAGACGTGGCGCGTCGTCGCCCTTGCGCTCAGCAAGGGCTTCGAGGCGCTCGAGCCGGTCAAGCTCTGGTCGATCGGCATCGGCGGGCTCACCGGCATCCTGCTGACGCTGCTGCCGCTGTGGTTCCCGAAGCACGCGAAGTGGATGCCCTCGGCGGCCGGCATCGGCCTGTCCTGGACGTTCCACTGGTACTACGGCCTGCTCTTTTTCATCGGCGCGCTCGCCGGCTGGCTGATGGAGCGCAAGCACCCGGAACGGGCGGAGCTTTACAACTTCCCGGTGGCGTCCGGCGTCATCGCGGGCGGCTCGCTGATGGGCGTGGCGCTGATCTTCTGGGAGAACGGCCCGGTCGTCTGGCACCAGATCTTCGGCGGGTGAGCATCGTGCGAAGAGCCTGCTCCGGCGCGCCGGAAAGGCTCAAAGCCTGACCCTCCCATGGCCGTTTGAGGAGGTCCTTACAGAATGGCGCGCAGGCCGGGGATCCGGCGGGCGAGATCGGCGAACACATAGCTGATCGCCAGACCGATGAGGGTCAGCAAGGCCATCAGGCCATAGAGATGATAGGGCAGCTTCCGAAAAAGCATGGCTAGGGCCACCAGCACGGGGGCGTGCAACACATATACTGCGAAGGCGCGGTCGCCCAGCCAGCGCCCCACGGGCGTGTCGGCGTTGAGCCGCCGGGAAAACAGCGCCAGGGCGCCGAGCGCGAGCCCGAGGCCGGTCAACTGTTCCCACACCGCGAGCCCGAAGGCCGGCCCGTGCCAGCCGCCGAAGAAGGCCTCCTTCGGGGCGTTTCGCATTCCCGTCGCTAGCAGCGCGAGCAGCGCCAGGGGTCCGCCGACCAGCGCCAGCCAGCCGGCGGTGCGCGCCCGGGAGGACGCGGCCAGCGGCAGCAACCAGCCGTGGCGGGCGGCGTGCAGGCCGGCTGCGAACCAGGCGATGTATTGCACGAAGAAGCAGAACTGCAGGTTGAGTACGTTCGTCCCGATGGGCTGCACGATCCTGACGGCGAACGTGCCGAGCCCCAGCGCGAGCGCAAACCCGCCGAGGATGCCGGCCGTGGGCGCGGGGCCGGCCGGGGACTTCGCCGGTGCCGCCGGCCGCAGGTGCGTCGCACCGGCCAGGGCGAGGCTGAAGAGGAGCAGGGCGACGGCGAACCAAAGCGGGCCGCTTGAGCCGAGGAAACTCCCGGAGACGAGATAGCGGGCGTAGAAGGCCGCGGGCGGGCCGAAGTCATGGTCCCACGGATTCAACGCGAGCAGGATGAACGGGTGGATCACCAGCATGTAGAGCAATGCCGGCAGGCCGAGGCGGACCAACCGCTCGCGCGCGAAACCGCCCGGACCGCGACGGGCGAGCGAGCCAGCGGCGAAATACCCCGCGAGGAAGAACAGCAGGCCCATGAAGAACGACTGCAACAGGCTTTGCCACACGATGAACGGCACCTTGGCGGCCATCGTTGGTTCGGGCTCGCTCATCATGTACCAGTCCCCCACGTGGCTGTAGGTCACGCAGGCATGCATGTTGACCACGAGCATGATCATGGCCGTGCGCAGGTGGTCGACCCACGGCAGCCGGCTGGGGGAGACTGGGCTCACACGCCGCAAGCTGCGTCAGTCCCGCGGGCTGACAATGCAATTTTCGGAAAACCCACCCGGGTTTCCCGCTCAGAGTCTCTTCCCCAGCTCGTAGAAAAGACCGTTGAGCGTGCTGGCATCGCGCCGGCCCGAGCCGACGGAAAGTTTGCGATACTCCGCCTTGATCGCGCTGGTGAGCATCGCCTGGGTCACGGTCGCCTCGCCCGCGAGAGCGAGCCGCAGCTGGTTCAGCGCGGCATCGTCCCGGGAGGCCGCCATGGCGGCCAGCAGCTGCGAGTCGTCGGGGGACGTGATTTTTTTCTCCCGGTAGAGGTCGATGACGTAGCTGTGCGCGAAGGTCGGGTCGTTCCATTCCTCCCAGCCCAGCCGGTCCAGCTCGGTCAGCTCGCTGTTCCGGGTCGCGGCGGCGAGCCAGGACAGCAGGTGCAGGGCTTCGTGGTCCTCCGCCGCCACCCGCGCGCGCAAGCCGGCCTGGTGGGACGTCCAGAGTTCGGCCGGCGTGACCACCCGGGCGTGGACGGCGAGTTCGCAAAGCGCCCGGGCTACTTGGGAACTGGCGGGCAGTGCGGCATCGGCACCGATGATTAACCCGGCCGAGGTGAGGGCCCGCCGGATGACATCGGGTTTCTTTTCCTCCTCGCGGGCAAGCTGGGCGTAAAGCGCCAGCTCCTGGTAGCGCGGGTTGCCCAACCCCAGCAACCCGGCGGCGAGCTTGAGGTCGGGGTCCAGCCCCTCCTTGAACACCGCGGTGGTCCACCAGTCCGCGTCAAAATTGAGGTCGAGCAGGATCAGATCGTTCAGCTTGGCGAAATCACCGTCCCGAATCTTGGCGATGAGCTCGCCGCGTCGCTGCCCCGGCGCGAGCGGGCCGTAGACCTGGCAGATGGCGGAATCGATCGCCGGGTGATTCTCGGCATGGTTTGCCTGGTCCCAAGCCTGGACGGCGGCCGCCAGCTGGCCGGTCCGCACCAGGCAGTCCGCCAGCAGGGCGGAGTACTGGGGGCTTCCCCCAGCGTCCAGGAACCGGCGGTAATTGACTATCGCCCCGGCGTATTCGCCACGGCGGTGCTGCTCCTTGGCCATCTCGAGCGCGGCTGCCGGATCCCCGCGGAGGGCCTGTGCGGCGCGCAGGTGCAGCCGGTAGGAGGCGGCGGGATCGGCCCCGTAGAGCGTGTTGGCGACCGCGAACGCCGCGACGGGGCCGCCGTCCATGTCGGCCAGATCAACCAGGATTCGATTGGCGACGGCGACATCGCCGGCGCGGCTGAGGCGGGAGACTTGGTCAAAGACCGCCGTGTGCTGGGCATACCAGGCCTTGGCCTCGGCGGCGAGGTCACCGGCGAGGCAGGGGCCCGCCCCGGCGAGGAAGCCGACGAGGAACAGGCAGAACACGGAACGCGCGGAGCCGGGTGAAATCATGGAGCGATCCCGATTGTCAGAAACCGCCACCGAAAGCCGAGCCCGATTTGGCGTCGAGGCGGGTCAATCGGCCTACCCGGGCGCGGGCCGATCATTGCTCACACCCCGATCGCGTCGCAGCACTTGCGGAAGTGGTGCCCATAGATCGCGAGCGTCACGGCGAGATGCAGCTGGGAGGGGCGGTGGAACACGGTCCAGGTCAGCAGCCGCCAGTAGAGGAAGCGCTCACGGCCGATGACGCCCAGCCGCAGGCCGGAGTAGGCCAGCGCCAGCCCGTGCCGCCAGTCGAACGACACCGTGATCCGCGGCGGCTTGTACTCGCGCAACAGGGTCTTGACGCGCTGGTAGTAGGGGCGCGGCGCGTAGATCCGGCGCAGGATGCTCTTGTAGCCCTCGATGAGTTGCGCCGCCGGCATGCGGGAGAGGAAATTCAGCGTGCCGTCGGCGTTGTTGCCGGTCGACTTGGCGGTCAGCCGGCCCTCGCGCTTCAGGCGCGCGTAGAGCTTCGTGTCGGGCAGCGCGTTGAGCAGGCCGACCATCGCGGTCACGATCCCGCTCTGCTGGATGAACTCCACCTGCCGTTGGAAAATGCTCGGGACGTCGCTGTCGAACCCGACGATGAACCCGCCCTGCACCTGCAGCCCGGCGCGCTGGATGCGCTTCACGTCGGCGACCATGTCGCGGCGCTGGTTCTGCTTCTTGTTGCACTCGGCGAGGCTGGCGGCGTCGGGCGTCTCAATGCCGATGAACACCGTGTCGAACCCCGCCTCGCTCATCAGGCCCATCAGTTCCGCGTCGTCGGCGAGGTTGATCGACGCCTCGGTGTAGAACGGCAGGCCGAACCGCCGGCCGCGCTGCCACGCGATCAGCGCGGGGAGGAGCTCGGTCTTCAGCACGTGCTTGTTGCCGATCAGGTTGTCGTCCACGAAGAACACCGGGCCGCGCCAGCCGGCGGCGACCAGGCGGTCCAGCTCGGCGACGACCTGGGCGGCGGACTTGAGCCGGGGGCGGTGGCCGAATTTCGCCGTCACGTCGCAGAACTCGCAGTCGAACGGGCAGCCGCGCGAGAACTGCAGGGCCATCGAGCCATAGTGCGAAAGGTCGGCCAGCTCCCAGAGCGGCACGGGCGTCTGGCTCAGGTCGGCGAGCTGGTCGGTGGCATAGACGCGCCGGGCGCGGCCGGCGGCGAAGTCGCGCAGGAACTCCGGCAGCGTCAGCTCCGCCTCGTTCAGCACGAAATAATCGACGTCGGGGAACTGCTCGTGCGCGCTGGTGAACAGCGGCCCTCCGGCGAGGATGGTCTTGCCCGCGGCGCGGCAGCGCGCAATCAGCTCCTGCACGGACTCCTGCTGCGCGATCATCGCGCTGATGCAGACGACGTCGGCCCACGCCAGGTCCCGGTCGCGCAGCGTGCGGATGTTCGTGTCCACGAGCCGTTTTTCCCAGTCCGGGGGCAGCATCGCGGCGAAGGTGAGCAGGCCCAGCGGCGGCAACGCGGCCCGCTTGCGGATGAATTTCAGCGCGTGCTTGAAACTCCAGAACGTGTCGGGGAACTCAGGATAGACGAGCAGCGCTTTCATTCGGGAAGAAAGTAATCCGTTCCCCACGGAAAGAAAGCGCAACCGGCCGCAAGATCTGCCGCAGCGCTGCGCAGATTTTTTCGCGCAACAAATCACGGTGGATCGCAATCCAGGTACGGCGCGAGCCCTGCGACAGGCTGATCACGAGCAGGGTCAGGGCAGGGCGCTCCAAGCCGGATCATGGTCCAAATCCGGGGCCCGCCACGCTTGGGTCCCGACCGGGACCGGGGCGGAAAATTGGGTGTAACTTTTGCCCGTTTGGCGTGTGTTGGAAGCTAACGTATGCGCACCTTTCTTTCCTCGCTTCCTGCGTCCCTCTGGCTCGGGCTGCTGCTCGGCACCGGCCTGCTGCTGAACCCCGCGGTCGTCCGGGGGGAACGGGCGCCGGCGGCCAGGGAGGAGTTCATGCCGCTGGTGAAACTCGCGCCGTTCGTGGTCAAGGGGCAGTCGCTCGCGATTTCGATCTATGCCCGCACGAACTCGGACCGGCGCTACGGCGAAAAGTTTGCCGGCGAGGTGGTCAAGGTCATCTGCGAGACGGTGACGGAGTCGACGGGTCGCGGGCTCGTGATCATCGGCGCCAAGGGCGAGCCGCATCCGATTCTGGTGTTCCGGAAATTCCTCGCCCTGGCCAAGGACGGAAAGCTTGACCCGGCCCTCGCCGCGCGCGCGCCGGAGTTAGCCAAGATGATGAACCGCTGGGAGCGCGTGCTCAACGAGGACAAATCCGGGGACGGCGACATGGACTTGGACTACGACAGGATCGTCACCGCGCTGCCGCTCCCCCTCGAGGGTATTGGTGCGAAGCTCTACCAGCTGGCCTGGGAGGAAAAGTTCGACGACGCGAAGGTGGAGGCGAAGCTGCGGGCGCTGTCGCCGGATGACTTGGAGCGCCGGGATTTGTTCAGGCATTTCAACTGGGTGTTTTACCTGCCGCCGAAAGGAGCCTTCGACAAGGTGCTTGATGACATCATCGCCCAGGCGCTGAAGCAGGAAGACATCGGGTTCTTCAGCCGGATCGCCGTGAAGGGCGTGATGCTGGTGGTGAAATCGAAGATCCGCCGGGCAATCGAGGGCATGCGGCAGGGGGTGATGTTCATGACCGTGGTCCAGGCGCAAACGAGCTACAGCGAAGCGGAGGTGTCGGGGCTGACAGGGGCCTACATGGAGGCGTTCATGCCGGATGAAAAAACGCCCGGCGGCTCCGACCATGACCGCGCGGTGTTTGCGGTCCGGGCGCAGGTCCGGGAGATTCAAGAAAAGGCGAACCCGCCTACGTCCCGCTAAACGGGACTACGGCGAGGCAAGTCCCCCGCCATCTAATAATCCAGATATGGGGCCAGCCACTTTTCCGCCGCGGCAACCGTGCCGCCCTGGCGGGTGGCGTAGTCCCCGACCTGGTCGCGGGCGAGCTTGCCGACCGCGAAGTATTTCGAGTCCGGATGATTGAGATAAAAACCCGACACGGCGCTGGCGGGCGACATGGCGAACGATTCGGTGAGGTTGATCCCCGTGGCCTGCTCCGCCGTCAGGAGGTCGAAGAGCGGGCGCTTCGCGGTGTGGTCGGGGCAGGCGGGGTAGCCGGGCGCGGGGCGGATGCCGCGGTATTTTTCGCGGATGATGTCCGGCATCGCGAGGTGCTCGGTCCGGCCGTAGCCGGAGAAGTCGCGGGCCTGCTTGTGCATCAGCTCGGCCAGCGCCTCGGCCAGCCGGTCGCCCAGCGCCTTGGCCATGATGGCGGAATAGTCGTCGTGCTTTTGCTCGAACTCCTTGGCGAACTCCTCGACGCCGTGGCCGGTCGTGACCGCAAAGCCGCCGAGGTAGTCGAGCCGGCCCGAATCCCGCGGCGCGACGAAGTCGGCGAGGCAGTGGTTGAACTGGCCGGCGGGCTTCTCGTTTTGCTGGCGGAGGAAGTGGAAGGTCTGGACGACCTTCGAGCGCGACTCGTCGGCGTAGACCTCGATATCGTCGCCCACGGCGTTGGCGGGCCAGAAGCCGACGACGGCGCGGGCGGTGTAGCGTTTCTCCGCGATGATGCGCGCCAGCATCTTCCGGGCGTCAGCGTAGAGCTTGCCGGCCTCCTCGCCCACGACGGCGTCCTGCAGGATGTCGGGGAAGCGGCCGTGGAGTTCCCAGGCGCTGAAGAACGGACCCCAGTCGATGTAGACGACGATCTCGTCGAGGGTGACGGGGAAGGTGCCGGGTGCGGGGTTGGCCGCCGAGGAAAAGACGCGGGTGCCGAGGAATTCGGGCTTGGGAATGTCGACTTCCAGCCAGTTGAATTTTTCCCCGCGTTTCCGCGCTTCCGCGATGGGCAAAAGTTTCCGGGTATTCCGGCGGTTGGCGAACTCGGCGCGCTGCTGCTCCTGCTTGGCGAGGTTTTCCGCGGCGAAGGCGGGCTTGCTGGCGGGGTTGAGCAGCGCGGAGACGACGCCGATGACGCGCGAGGCGTCGAGCACGTGGATGACGGGCTCGGGGTACTCGGGCGAGACCTTGACGGCGGTGTGCGCGGCGCTGGTGGTGGCGCCGCCGATGAGGAGCGGGATCGTGCAGCCGGTGCGCTTCATCTCCCGGGCGACGTGGACCATCTCGTCGAGCGAGGGGGTGATGAGGCCGGAAAGGCCGATGAGGTCGGCCTGTTGCTCGCGGGCGGTGGCGAGGATCTTTTCGCACGGCACCATGACGCCGAGGTCGATGACCTCGTAGTTGTTACAGGCGAGGACGACGCCGACGATGTTCTTGCCGATGTCGTGCACGTCGCCCTTGACGGTGGCGGTGACGATGCGGCCCTGGGGGCGGGCGGTGCCGCCGCCGGCGACGTGCAGGCGCTTTTCCTCCTCCATGAACGGCGTGAGGTAGGCGACGGACTTTTTCATCACGCGCGCGGACTTCACGACCTGCGGGAGGAACATCTTGCCGGCACCGAACAGGTCGCCGACGACGCGCATGCCGGCCATGAGCGGGCCCTCGATGATGTGGAGCGGGCGCGGGTACCGGGCGGTGTTCCGGCGAGCTTCCTCGGTGTCGGCCTCGATGAACGTGTCGATGCCCTTCACCAGCGCGTGGGACAGACGCTCTTCGACGCTACTGCGTCTCCAAGCGTCGGTATTTTCGATTTTCGAATTTCGATTTTCGATTGGGCCAGCGGCGGCGGTTTCCTGCGCCTTGATTTCCTCGGCGAAGGTGACGAGCCGCTCGGTGGCGTCGGGCCGGCGGTTGAGGAGGACGTCCTCGACGCGCTCGAGCAGGTCGGGCGGGATCTCCTCGTAGACGCCGAGCATGCCGGCGTTGACGATCGCCATGTCGAGCCCGGCGCGGATCGCGTGGTAGAGGAATACCGTGTGGATGGCCTCGCGCACGGGGTTGTTGCCGCGGAACGAGAACGAGACGTTGGAGACGCCGCCGGAGACCCTGGCCTGCGGCAGCGTGGCCTTGATGACCCGCGTGGCCGCGAAGAAATCGACGGCGTAGTTGTTATGCTCCTCGATGCCGGTGGCGACGGTGAGGATGTTCGGGTCAAAAATGATGTCCTCGGGCGGGAAGCCGAGTTGGTCCACGAGCAGCCGGTAGGCGCGGGTGCAGATGCGGACCTTCTCGTCGCGGGTGGAGGCCTGGCCCTGCTCGTCGAAGGCCATGACGACGGCGGCGGCGCCATAGCGGCGGACGAGGCGCGCGCGGCGGAGGAACTCGGCCTCGCCGTCCTTCAGCGAGAGGGAGTTGACGATGCCCTTGCCCTGCAGGCATTTCAGGCCGGCCTCGAGCACGGTCCACTTGGACGAGTCGAGCATCACGGGCACGCGGCAGATCTCCGGCTCGGCGGCGATGAGGTTGAGGAACTTCACCATCGTCGGTTCGCCCTCGATCAGCGCCTCGTCGACGTTGATGTCGATGATGTTGGCGCCGCTCTCGACCTGCTGGCGGGCGATGGCGAGGCAGGCGTCCCAGTCGCCGGCCTTGAGCGCCTTGGCGAACTTCGGCGAGCCCGTGATGTTCGTGCGCTCGCCGATGACGAGGAAACTGGAGGCGTTGTCGGGCATCGCGGGGGCGTCAGGAGACCAGCAGCGGCTCGAGGCCGCTGAGCCGCAGCGCGGGCGGGTGGGCGGGCACGGTGCGCGGCGGGTGCGCGCGGACGGCGGCGGCGATGGCGGCGATGTGCGCGGGCGTCGAGCCGCAGCAGCCGCCGACGAGGTTCAGCCAGCCCTGCGCGGCGAAATCGCCGAGCACCGCGGCCATGTCGGCGGGCGACTCGTCGTAGCCGCCGAAGGCATTGGGCAGGCCGGCGTTCGGGTAGCAGCTGACGCGGCAGTCGGCGAGGCCGGCGAGTTCCTCGATGTAGGGGCGCATCTGCGCGCCGCCGAGGGCGCAGTTGATGCCGAGGCTGAACGGCTGGGCGTGCCGGATGCTGTGATAAAACGCCGCCACCGTCTGGCCGGAGAGCGTGCGGCCGGAGGCGTCCGTGATCGTCACCGAGATCATGACGGGCAGGCGGACGCCGGTCTCGTCAAAGAGCAACTCGAGGGCGAAGAGCGCGGCCTTGGCGTTGAGCGTGTCGAAGATCGTCTCGACGAGCAGCGCGTCCACCCCGCCCGCGGCGAGGGCGCGAGCCTGCTCGAGGTAGGCGGCGACCAGCAGGTCAAATGTCACGGCGCGGAAGTCCGGGCGGTTGACGTCGGGGGACATCGACGCGGTGCGGTTGGTGGGGCCGAGGGCGCCGGCCACGAAACAGCGGCGGCCGAGCCGGGCGGCCGCCTGGTCCGCGGCGCGGCGGGCGACCCGGGCGGCGGCGAGGTTCAACTCGGCGACGACCGGCTCCAGCTGGTAGTCGGCCTGGGAAATGGCGGTGGAGTTGAAGGTGTTGGTCTCGACGATGTCGGCGCCGGCCTCGAAATAAGCGGTGTGAATGGCCTCGATGACATCGGGGCGGGTGAGCGAAAGCAGGTCGTTGTTGCCGCGCAGGTCGCGGGGATGATCGCGGAAACGTTCGCCGCGGAAATCCGCCTCCGTGAGGCTGCGGGCCTGGATCATCGTGCCCATCGCGCCGTCGAGAATGGCAATGCGCGTGGCGCACAGCGCGGAGAGCGCCGCGGTCGAGGGGGCCGGCCGTGGGGGGGGCAAGGGCATGCGGGGGAGGCGGGCACTAGAGTCGGGGCGGGGCGGTTTGGCAAGTAACATATCTAAGAATCATTATGCGTTGATATGATATTATTTCTTGTCGGCGGGCCGGCGGGCGGCGCAGGGTGCGCGGCGTCGGTCGTTCTTTCTCGAAACTCCCGGAAAACAGGGAAGGCCGTGAGAACCGGCCACAGTTGCGCTGCGGTAACGCATCACAAACCTCCGCCGCCGGGCCGTCCCGGCGGAAAAGCCAATCGGCGCGCGGGCGCCGGTGAAGGCGAGGGGGCGAGGACGCGGGCGGATTTACCCTCTGCCCGCGACAAATGCGGAGTCCGAACATCTGCTCCCGGGAGGCTCACGCGAACGGTGGACGGGCCGCGACCGCGGCGCGCCGGCCGATTCGCAAAACTTCATCGCAAAATGAAGGTGAGGGTGGTGGTTCCGGGCGTTCGCGTCCGGGGATTTCTGCTCTTGCCCAGGTCAACCTGCAGAAATCCATGACAACCCCATCCCGGGCGCGCGCGGCGCGCCTTTCCCTGTTGCTGGCCGGCGTCCTCGCGGCGCTGGCGGCGGTTCGCGGCCAGACCGCACCCGAGAAACTCGACCCCTACGTGGTCACGGCCACGCGCACGGCCCAGCCCGCCACCCAGGTCGGCACCGTCACGGACGTGCTGACGGCGGACGAACTGGCCGGCCGCCAGATCACGCAGCTCAGCGGGATCTTCGGCCTCGCCACCGGCACGCCGGCGACTTCCAGCGGCGCGGCGGGCGAGGTGACCTCGGTCTTCATGCGCGGAGCGAACTCGAACCAGACGCTTTTCCTCGTCGACGGCATCCGGCTGAACGACCCCAACACCGACTACCAGGTCTATCTGGGCGGCGCGACCCTGGGCGCCAGCGACCGGGTGGAGATCGCGCACGGCCCGCAGAGCACGCTGTACGGCGGCGAGGCCGTGGGCGGCGTGGTCTCGGTCAGCGCGCAGCGCGGGCAGGGGGCCCCGACGGCCAAGCTCAGCGCCGAGGGCGGCAGCTTCGGCACGGTGCAGGGCGCGCTGGCGGCCCAGGGCACGCAGGGCGAGGGGGCGTACTCGTTCTCCGCCGACAGCGGCCGCACGGAAAACTCCCGGCCGAACAATGTCTTCACCCGCACGAATGCGGTGCTGCGGCTGGACCGCACGTACACGGCCAGCCTCAGCCTGGGCGCCACCGTGCGGTGGTATCACGGCGTCATTGGCGAGCCTGGCGACCAGTACACCAACGACCCGAACAACCGGAATCGCGAGGACAACCTCCTGGCCACGGCCTTCGCCGAGTTCACGCCCGCCGAGCACTGGACCAGCCGGCTGACAATCGGCGACCAGGAGCGGCGGTTCGTGGCGGAGACGCCCGCGCCGAACCCGCCCTATTTCTCGCCGTCGCAGACCAACACGGTGCAGAACCACCGGGCGGTGCTGGACTGGCTGGCAACCTACAGCGGGTTTGACCAGCACCGGATCACCGCCGGGATCAACGCCGAGCAGACGCACACCGAGAACGACGGGTTCGGCCAGATCGACCAGCGCCAGTCGCTCTTCGCGGTGTTTGCCCAGGACGAGTTCACGCCGCTGCCCGACCTCTTTTTGAC
Source organism: uncultured Opitutia bacterium (assembly GCA_903872505.1). Lineage (GTDB taxonomy): Bacteria > Verrucomicrobiota > Verrucomicrobiia > Opitutales > Opitutaceae > Opi-474. Next base: position 34,286 of record CAIQKV010000082.1, on the reverse strand, counting down.
CGCCGGGCTGCGCAGCGACGACTTCGACACGTTCGGCCACGCCACGACCGGCCGGGCGACGGTGGCGTGGCTGCCGGGTGCGCACACGGTCAAGCTGCGCGCCAGCTATGGCACGTCGTTTCGCTCGCCGAGCTTCCTCGATCTGTACGGCAAGGACACCTACTACGTCGGCAATCCCCACCTTCGCCCGGAAAAGGCGCGCGGGTGGGATGCGGGCCTCGACTACTATCTGCCGGGCAAGCACGGCACGCTCAGCGCGACGTGGTTCGAGACGGATTACACCGACCTCATCGTCTACGACTTCTCGGTCTTCCCGAGCACCGTCACCAACGCCGAGCGCGCCCGCACCCGCGGCATCGAGCTCAGCGCGCAGACCACGCTGGGCGGCGCGCTCGAGGCGCGGCTCGCCTACACGTATCTACAGGCGGACAATCTCTCGGAGCACACGCGGCTCCTGCGCCGCCCCCGGAATACGCTGACCGCGGACGCCTGGCATGACTTCGGCCGCGGGGTGACCGTGGGGGCGGGGGCGACCTGGGTCGCCGGGCGGCAGGATGTGGATGCGCTGACCTATGCCACCATCGACGCGCCGGACTACACCGTCGTGCGGGCGTATGCGGCGTGGCAGGCGACGGACCGCCTCGCGCTCAAGCTGCGGCTGGAAAATCTCCTCGACGAGAAATACGAGGCGGTGAACGGGTACCCGGCGCTGGGCTTCGGGGCGTTTTTCGGCGCCGAGTGGAAATATTGAGGTCGCGCCTGCGCGTTTGACCGCACCGGGCGGGAGGCTAGTAATCGCGGGATGGACCCCTTCCGCGTGCTTCCCGCCCTGTTTCTCGTGGCCGCCTCCGCGGCGCTGGCCGCTGATCCCGCCCCGGTCGCCACGCGGGCGACGGCGGACTACGTGCCGCCGGAATTGGCGCAGCTGACCAAGCCGGCATCGAGCGAGCTGCGCGAGCTGGTCGAGCGGTTCACGACCGACCGCGCCGAGCTCGAGCGTTTTTACAGCGTGAAATACTCCGCGCTGCACCTGCGGCGGATGCGGGAGTTTTACTCGGCCTGGCAGCAGCGGCTGGGGCAGGTGGCGTTCGACACGCTCGGGGCCGAGGGCCGGATCGACCACACGCTGCTGCGCACCCACCTCACGTACGAGCTGCGCCTGCTTGACCGCGAGGAGGCGCGCACCCGGGAGATCGCCCCGCTCCTTCCATTCGCCGAGGAGGTGGCGCAGCTGCAGGAATCGCGCCGGCTGATGCAGCCGGTGGAACCCAAGGCCGCCGCGGCGTCGCTGGACCGGATGTGCAAGGAGCTCGAGCAGGCCCGCGCCGGCCTCGAGGCGGGGTTGAAAACGGAGAAGGAAAAGGGCGGCGGGGCCAAGACGGAGCCAGGGAAAGATCCCGCCCCGGCGGAAACCAAGGCCGCGCCGATCATGGCGACCCGCATCGCCGCCTACCGCGCGGCCAACCGGCTGGCCGAGCTGAGAAAGTCGCTGGACGACTGGTTTAAGCATTTCGACGGGTACGACCCGCTGTTTGGCTGGTGGACCCGCGCGCCCTACAAGGCGTTGAACGATGGCCTGGACGGCTATGCGAAGTTCCTGCGCGAAAAGGTCGTGGGGGTGGAGCCGGGCAAGGACGAGCCGATCATCGGCGACCCGATCGGGCGTGACGGCCTGATGGCCGAGCTGGAGCACGAGATGATCGCCTACACGCCCGAGCAGCTGATCGACATCGCCAACCGCGAGTTCGCCTGGTGCGACGCGGAATGGAAGCGCGCCGCCCGCGAAATGGGGTGCGGCGATGACTGGAAGGCCGCCCTGGAGAAGGTGAAGCAGGACTATGTCGAGCCCGGCCGGCAGCCCGAGCTGGTCCGCGACCTGGCGCTGGAGGCCATCAAGTTCGTGTCGGACCGCAAGCTCGTCACCATCCCACCGCTCGCCGCCGACATGTGGCGGCTGCGCATGCTGTCGCCCGCGGAACAGAAGGTGAGCCCGTTCTTCCTCGGCGGGAACGACATCTTCGTCTCGTACCCGACCGACACGATGGAGGAGGACCAGAAGGTCCAGAGCCTGCGCGCCAACAACATCCACTTTGCCCGCGCGACGGTTTTTCACGAACTCCTGCCGGGGCACCACCTGCAGTTCTACTACCTGGCGCGGGTCAACCAGCACCGGGAGCTGTTCACGACGCCGTTCTGGATCGAGGGCTGGGCGCTCTGGTGGGAGTTCCAGTTGTGGGACCAGGGCTTTCCCCGCTCGCCCCAGGACCGGATCGGCATGCTGTTCTGGCGGACCCACCGCTGCGCGCGGATCATCTTCTCGCTCAACTTCCACCTCGGCAAGTGGACGCCGCAGCAGTGCATCGACTTCCTCGTCGACCGCGTGGGGCACGAGCGCGCCAGCGCGACGGGCGAGGTGCGCCGCTCGTTCAACGGCGACTACTCGCCGCTCTACCAGGTCGGCTACATGATGGGCGCGCTGCAGCTCCGCGAGCTGCACCGGGAGCTGGTCACGGCCGGCCGGATGACCGACCTCCAGTTCCATGACGGCATCATGGCGGGCGGGTGCATGTCGATCGAGATGGTGCGGGCCCACCTGAAGCAGGAAAAGCTGCCGCCGGACTTCAAGGCCGGGTGGCGGTTTGCGGACTGATCCGCCGTCGTCCCGCCCAGGCGGAACGAGGGCGGGACCAGGGGGCCGACCCCGCCCTGAATTCCGCGTGGACAACGGGCGGATTTGCTGCCACTACCACCCCCTCGGCAGGGGTACCCCTGCCAGGCCCCATGACCGACTATCTCCGCAAAATCCTCACCGCGCGGGTCTACGACGTGGCCCGGGAAACGCCCCTGGAGAAGGCGGCACACCTCTCGGCGCGGCTGAACAACACGCTGCTGCTGAAGCGGGAGGACATGCAGAGCACCTTCTCCTTCAAGCTGCGCGGCGCGTACAACATGATGGCGCAGCTGCCGCCCGCGGTGCTCCGCCGCGGCGTGATCTGCGCCTCGGCGGGCAACCACGCGCAGGGGGTCGCGCTCGCGGCCAAGCGCCTCGGCGGGCATGCCGTCATTGTGATGCCGGTGACGACGCCGCAGGTGAAGGTGCTGGCGGTCAAGGCGCGGGGCGGCGAGGTGGTGCTGTTCGGCGACAATTACGACGAGGCCTACGCCCACGCCCGGGCGATCGAGAAGAAGCAGCGGCTGACGTTTGTGCACCCCTTTGACGACCCGGACGTGATTGCCGGGCAGGGCACCATCGGCCGCGAGATCCTACAGCAGCACCCGGGGCCGCTGCATTCGATCTTCGTGGCCATCGGCGGCGGCGGACTGGCGGCGGGCATCGCCGCCTACGTCAAGCGCCTGAACCCCGGAATCCGGGTGATCGGGGTCGAGCCGTTCGATTCCGACGCGATGTACCAGTCGCTCAAGGCCGGCCGGCGGGTGCGGCTCGACCGGGTCGGGCTGTTTGCCGACGGCGTGGCGGTCCGCCAGGTGGGCAAGGAGACCTTCCGGCTCTGCCGGCGCCACCTCGACGAGGTCGTGCGCGTCAGCACCGACGACATCTGCGCAGCCATCAAGGATGTGTTCGAGGACACGCGGGCGGTGCTGGAGCCCGCCGGGGCGCTGGCGATCGCGGGGGCGAAGGCCTACGTCGAGCGGCACCGCCTCAAGGGCGAGACGCTGGTGGCCGTGGCCTGCGGGGCCAACCTGAACTTTGACCGCCTGCGGTTCATCGCCGAGCGGGCGGAGGTGGGCGAGCATCGCGAGAGCCTGTTCGCCGTGACCATCCCGGAGGTGCGGGGCAGCCTGAAGCGGTTCACCGCGCTGATCGGGCACCGCAACGTGACGGAGTTCAACTACCGCATCGCGGACGCGAAGGCGGCGCACATCTTTGTCGGCATGTCGACGGCCGGGCGGGCCGAGAGCGGGCGGATCGCCCGGCACTTCAGCCGGCACGGGTTCAAGACCCTCGACCTGACGGGCGACGAGCTCGCCAAGCTGCACCTCCGGCACCTGGTCGGCGGGCGGTCCGCGCTGGCGAAGAACGAGCTGCTGCTGCGGTTCGAGTTTCCCGAGCGGACGGGCGCGCTGGCCAAATTTCTGAACGCGATGTCGCCGAACTGGAACATCAGCCTGTTCCACTACCGGAACCACGGCGCCGACTACGGCCGGATCCTGATGGGGCTGCAGGTGCCGCCCGCCGAGATGAAGGCCTTCCGCCGCTTCCTCACCACCCTCGGCTACCGCTACTGGGAGGAGACGGGCAGCCAGGCGTACAAGCTGTTCCTGCGCTGAGCGCGGCTCCGGCGCGAGATTCAATTGGACACGCGGGCGCATGGGCATGGAGAATTGTCCGCCCGTTTCCGATGCACCCCCGTCGCGCACTCCTGATCGGCCTCACCGGATCGTGGCTCGCCGCCGTGCTGGCCGCGAATGACTACCCCGTGCAGCCGGTGCCGTTCACCGCGGTGCATGTGACTGGCGGACTCTGGCAGGCCCGGCAGGAGGTCAACCGCGCCGTCACGATCCCGTTCGCCCTGCAGCAATGCGAGGCGACGGGCCGGCTGCGCAATTTCGACCTCGCGGCCGAGACGATGCACCGCCGCGCCGCGGGCGAAACGCATTTCCAGAACCAGCCCGCCACGCAAACCCCGTTCGACGACTCCGACGTCTACAAGGTGATCGAGGGCGCGGCGTACGCCCTGAGCATGCGGCCCGACCCGGCCTTGGAGGCGCGCCTCGACGGCTGGATCGCGCGCATCGCGGCGGCGCAGGAGCCGGATGGCTACCTCTACACGTTCCGGACCATGCACCCGGATTCGCCGGTGCAGGCTTGGATCAATCCGAAGCGCTGGCTCAACGACCCCGACCTGAGCCACGAGCTCTACGATCTCGGCCATCTCTATGAGGCGGGCGTGGCGTACTTTCAGGCCACCGGGAAGCGGGCGCTGCTCGAGGTGTGCCTGAAGAGCGCCGGGCTGGTGGGGCATGACTTTGGCGACGGCCGGCTGCGGATTGCGCCCGGGCACCAGGTGATCGAGATGGGTTTGGTCAAACTCTACCGGGTGACCGGCGAGCGGCGCTACCTCGACCTCGCCCGGATTTTTCTCGAGGCGCGCGGCCCGGGCGGGCCGCTCTACAGCCAGCAGCACCAGCGGGTGGCCGACCAGGACGAGGCGGTGGGCCACGCGGTGCGCGCCAACTACATGTATTCCGGCATGGCGGATGTCGCCGCGCTCGCGGGCGACGAGCGCTATCTCCGGGCGATCGACCAGATCTGGGCGAACATGGCGGGGAAGAAACTATACCTGACCGGCGGCGTCGGGGCGGAATCGCACGGGGAAATGTACGGCGCCAACTACGAGCTGCCGAACGACGCCTACAACGAAACCTGCGCGGCGGTGGCGCTGATGATGTGGAACCACCGCATGTTCCTGCTCACGGGCGACGCCCGGTACATCGACGTGCTCGAGCGCACCTGCTTCAATGGCTTCCTCAGCGGAGTGGCGCTCGCGGGCGACCGTTTCTTCTACACCAATCCGCTCATCTACAACGGCGCCGCGAAAAACAACGCCGGCTGCGCCGGCCGGGCGCCGTGGTTCGGCTGCGCGTGCTGCCCGCCCAACGTGCTCCGCACGCTGGCCGCGCTCACCGGGTATTTTTACGCGGTGCGGGGTGACGCGCTGTACGTGAATTTCTACGCACAGAGCGAGGGCACGGCGACCGTGGCGGGCACGGCCGTCCAGCTGACCCAGGCCACGGACTATCCTTGGTCGGGCGCCGTGCGGCTCGCGGTTGCGCCGGTCCGACCGGTGACGTTCACGCTGCGCGTGCGCATCCCGGGCTGGGTGCAGGGCAGGCCGGTGCCGACGGATCTCTATGCCTACGATGATGCCACGCCGGCCGGTTGGACGGTACGGGTCGCCGGCGCGGCGGTGACCGGGACGCCGGAGCAGGGCTACCTTGCCATCACGCGCGAGTGGCGCAGCGGCGATGTCGTGGAAATCAACCTGCCGATGCCGGTGCGCGCGGTGCACAGCCATCCCAAAGTCGCGGCGCTGCAGGGGCGGGTGGCGTACGAGCGCGGGCCGGTGGTTTACTGTGTGGAGGAGACCGGCCGGAAGACTCCGCCGGCCGAATGGGTGGCGCCCGTGGCGGGAGTCTCGGCGGTCATGCACCCGGACCTGCTGGGCGGCGTGACGGTGCTGACGAATGCAGGGGCGAAGGACGGTGGAGAGGCGGCGTTCACGGCGATCCCCTATTTTGCGTGGAACAACCGCGGGCTGGCGCCGATGGCGGTGTGGCTGAAGCGGGCGCCCTGAGCCGCCGGTTCAGCGCAGGCCCAGGAAGCGGGCCAGCTCGCTCACGGCGGGGGCGACCCGGTGGCCGCGGCGCACGCGCCGGGAAACGACGACCAGCTTGCCGTGCTCGCGGTCGGCCTTGGGATCGACGTGCCCGACGAGTTCGTGCCCGGCCAGGATGGGCAGCGCGTAGTGGCCGCGGACGCGCTTGCTCGCCGGGGTGTAGGCCTCCCACGTGTAATCGAAATCCCACAGCGTGCGGGTGACGCGGCGGTCGTAGATCAGCGGGTCGAGCGGCGCGAGGAGCAGGGGCGGGCGGATTTTCGAATTTCGATTTTCGAATTTCGAATCGTCGGCCGCGGAGTGAAGGACGGGCACGTCGGAGGCGAGGCAGTAGAGGGTGGGGCCGGAGCCGACGGCGACGGGCTGGACAAGGTCGGCCACGGCGGCGAGTTCGGCACGCTTGAGCAGCACGAGGCGGCGCTGGCGGAGCTTGAGCTGGACGCTCCAGCGGGCGGTGTCGGCGGCGGACGGCTCGGGCCGTCTCAGGATGTCGGGCGTGAGCACGCGCTCCGGCAGGTGGTACAGCCGGCGGTTTTTCTCGCGGCAGGCGATAAGCACATGGCCATGGAAGAAGAGTTTTTGGAGGGTGGACTTGGCGAAGGTCGCGGTGCCCCAGATCCGGCGGGTCCGGCGCCCGTCGACGGCGATATCGTCCGGGGAGAGGGGTCCGCGGGCGGCAAGTTCGCCGAGGATGTGCGGGGCCAACTCGCGTTCGCGCGGGGTGAGTTTGCCCATCCAGGCGCCGCGGGTCCGCGTGCGGCCCTGCATGGCGGCGAGGAGATGCGGCCAGGCGTCGAGCGGAAAGGCGACCAGCACGTGCGTGTCGGGCAGGTGGTGCTCGAACGCGGTGCGGGCGGCGGCGGGCAGCGGTTGGCCCTCGCCGTGAAGGTGGCGCATGAGGCCGCCCTCGCGGTAACCCTGCACGCGAGGGCGCAGGATGAGGTCGTGCATGCGCCCGCAGACGTTGATCGGGTCGATCTGGATGTAACCGAGGTGGGCGAGCGCGGTGCCGATATCCGGGACGGGGGAGTCGAGCAACAAGGCCTGCCTCAGGAAACGCCGGGCGGCCTGCGGGGTGACTTTCAGGACGGGGGGCACGGCGCCCCATTCAGGGGACCCGCGGCCAAAAAAACAAGGCCGCGCGGATTGTCCCGCGCGGCCCTGCCACACCTACAAACGGGCAAAACCAAGATCAGGCGCAGGCGATCACGGGGCGGCCATAGGTGGCGCGCGTGGGGATGAACCAGTCGGCGGGGGAGGTGCCGGGCGTGAACTCGGGGCAGGCCTCGGCGAGCAGGGCACGGAGGTTTTCGCGGGCCCGGGCGATGCGGCTCTTCACCGTGCCCACGTTCACGCCGAGCGCCTGGGCGATCTCCTCGTAGGAGCGGTTGAGGACGTTGCGCAGGGTGAGGATCTCGCGATGCCGGGCGTCGAGTTTGGCCATGCAGGCGTCGATCAGGTCGGTGAATTCGCCCGTGGCTGTCTCCTGCGCCGGGTCCGGCGAGACATCGGCCACGAGGTCGGCGAAGGAGCCGCTGTTGTCGTCGCTGAGCGCGCAGTCGAGCGAGAGCGTGTCCTGCCGGCGGCGGCGGAAGAAATACCAGTAGCGGTTGCGCGCGAGGTTGACGGCGATCCGGTAGAGCCAGGTGGCGAGCGAGGAGTCGCCGCGGAAGCGCGCGAGGCCGCGGTGGGCGCGGATAAACGTGTCCTGGGTGATTTCCTCGGCATCGGCGCGGTTGCGAAGCAGGCCGAGGGTGACGGTGAAGATCCGGGTGCGGTAGCGCTCCATGATCTGGACGAAGGCGGCATCGTCGCCGGCGTTGAACCGGGCGACCAGGCCCGCGTCGATGGCGGCCTCGCCGGCGGGGGTGGCGGGACCGTCGGTGGGCTGGTCGGTGGGCGCGCGCGGAGACTTGTTGGGGGTGCCGAGGCCGCTGGAAGAGGAGTACATGGCGGTAAGAGTAGTTGAGGTTGCGGTTGAGCGATACGGGGTCTGTACCTACCTCAATCCGTGCCAACGCCGTCGGAACGCCATTCAAGCGACCGCCGTGCAAGAGGTTAAAAGATTAACGTCATCGCCGGACTGGTGAAAACACCCCTGATATCGTGCAAAGCGAGCGACGCCCTTTCGGGCTGTCGTGCAACGCGCACGGCGCAAAAACCCTCACGCACTGGATTTTCTTGGGGATGCGGCGCCCTCGCCGCGTCCAAGCGCCGGTCCACGGCGAGGGCGCCGCGGCTCCAGTTCCCAAACCAACGCGTTGGGGCAACGCGTTCCACCTCAAGCCATGCCCCGGCCTACCCCTTGATCGCCCCGGCGGAGAGGCCGCGGACGAACAGGCGCATCGTGAACAGGAACACGATGATGAGCGGGATCGAGGCGACGAAGTAGGCGGCCATGATCTGGCCCCACTGCTTCACGTATTCGCCGTCGAGGTAGATGAGGCCGACGCCGAGGGTGAAGAGCTCCTTGTCGCGCAGCACGATCAGCGGGAGCAGAAAGTCATTCCACATCCCGAGGAACGAGAGGATGGCAAGGGTGCCGATGATCGGGCCGGACATCGGGATGACGACGTTGAAGACCTGCTGGAGGTGCGAGGCGCCGTCCATCTCGGCGGCCTCGAACAGGTCGCGCGGCAGGTCCTCGATGAAGTTGCGCAGGACGAAAATGCTGAAGACCTGGCCGCCCGCGATGCCGACGAGCACGAGGGCCCAGAGCGTGTTGAGGAGCTTGAGCGACTTGAGCAGCATGAACAGCGGCGTGATGTTGACGACGCTGGGCATGAGCATGAGGGCGAGGAAGGCGGCCCAGAGCAGGCCGCTGAAGGGCAGCTTGTGGCGGGCGAAGAAATAGGCGCCGAGGATGGCGAGGAACAGCGAGCAGACCGTGCCGGTGACGGCGACGAACACGGTGTTGGCGATGTAGGGGAGGATGAGATGGAACGCGAAGTCCCAGTTCTCCCAGTGCCACGACAGCGGATTGATCGGCAGCCACGGCTGGCGGATGAAGGTGGCGTTGTCCTTGAAGCTCACCTGGAACATCATGTAGAGCGGGAACAGCTCGATCAGGATGAAGAACAGGATGAAGAGGTGCTTCGTCCAGTCGCGGCTCAAGTCGGATCGGCGGGTCGGCGCGGGGCTCATTTTTCGATGCGGACGTAGCGGTTGTTGACGAAGGTGAGCACCAGGATGAAGACGAAGATGATCATGCCGATCGCGCAGGCGTAGCCGAATTCGCCGGCATAGAAGGCGCGGTTGTACATCCACAGGCCGGGCACCATGCCGCGGCCGCCGGGGCCGCCGTATTCATTGAGCAGCTGGAGCTGCAGGCCGTAGCCGCCGAGCGTGCCGACGATCAGCAGCACGAGCATGAGCCGCACCTGGGTGAGGATCAGCGGCAGCTCGATGTAGATGAATTTTCGGAAGGGCCCGATCCCGTCGAGCTCGGCCGCCTCATAGACATCCTGCCCGATGGACTGCAGGCCGGCGAGGAAGATGAGCACGCCGACCGCGCCGATCCAGGGGAAGCCCCAGAGGAAGAGCGACGGCAGGATCAGCTCGGGCTGCGACAGCCAGCCGATCGGCACGTTGGCGTAGAACACGCCCCAGCCGAAGACGTGGTCGAGCGAGACCAGCACGCCCTTCAGCCCGGTGAAATCGAGCAGGCCGTTGAGCACGCCGAGGTTCGGGTCGAAGAAAAACTTCCAGATGAAGAGGCGGACGAGGCCGGGCACGATCATCGGCACGACCAGCAGCACGCGGTAGATGTACTGCCAGCGGTCGCTCTTCAGGCGGTGGATGAGCACCGCGAGCAGGATGGACGGGATCATCTGGAAGAGATTGAACACCATCAGCACGCTGACGGTGAGGAACGAGCTGAGCAGCACCTGGTCGTGGAAGGCGCGGCGGAAGTTATCGAGGCCGATCAGCTGCTTGGTGTCGCCGCCGGCCCACTCGAAGAAGCTGTGGTAGACCGCGCTGCCCGCCGGAAAGTACGCGAAGGTGAGCACCATCGCCAGCGACGGCACGATGAAGAAATAGAGCTTCCACTCGCGCAGGAGTTTTTGCCGGGAAAGCGGGGCAGCCATGCAGGAAAAGGGGGTGGGGAGGGCGCCCGGGGTGCACCTGCAGCCCCGAACGCAGGGGCTTTTATCAGGCGACGCCGGCGCCAAGCGCAAGCCGCGAAGCGCAAAAAAACATGCGCCGGCGGCCGGGCTGCGCCCGCCGGGCAGAAAGACGGGTTGACGCATCCGGTCCGCGTCGCCGAGCTAGTCCCATTCCCATGACGCGCGTTTTTGTTTCCGGCTGCTACGACATCATCCACGCCGGGCACATCCAGTTTTTCCGCGAGGCGCGGGCGCTCGGCGAGCATCTCACCGTGTCGTTTGCCTCGGCCGAGGTGCTCTGGCTGCACAAGCAACGGCGCAGTTCCCTGCCCGACGACCACAAGCGCGCGGTGCTCGCGGCGCTCGACACGGTGGACGGCGTGGTCCTCGGCACGGGGCTGGAGGAGGGGCTGGACTTCAAGGACGAGTTCCTGCGCCTCCGCCCGGACATCCTCGCCGTGACCGAGGACGACAAGTACGGCCCGCTCAAGCGCGAGCTCTGCGCGCAGGTCGGCGCACGCTACGTCGTGCTGCCAAAGACGCCGCCCCAGTTTTCCCCGGTCTCGACGACGCAGATCGTGCGCTTCATCCGTGCCCCCGAGGTGGCGCCGCTGCGGGTGGACTTCGCCGGCGGCTGGCTGGACGTGCCCCGGTTCTCCCGCCCCGGCGCCTTCGTGGTCAACTGCGCGATCTCGCCGACCGTGTCGCTGCGCGACTGGCCGTACGAGCGCAACGCGGGCCTGGGCGGCAGCGGGGCGTGGGCGCTCCTCAATGGCCGGGACGGGGTCGGATCCGAGCTCGACCTGGGGGTCGGCTGGCAGGACCCCGCGGTCATTTCCGAGACCGGCTTGTGCGTCTGGCGCAGCGGGCAGCGGCCGACACTGGAGTTGAAGCACAACGGGGAGTTCCTGCGCGGGCACCTGGCGCTCTACTGGACCGGCACGCCGCACGATACGCCGGACCTCGCCAAGCTCCCGCGCGACTACGACGCCATCGCCCGCGCGGCGGCCACGGCCCGTGAGGCGGTGTGGCGCAGCGACCTGGCCTTGCTGGCCGACGCCGTCCGCCAATCCTACGCGCAGGTCCAGCGGGCGGAGGGGATGACGCCGTTGCCGGGCGACCCGCAGGCGCCGGAGGCGGGGCGGAACGCGTTGCCGCCGGGCATCCAGCCGCTCGCCTGGAAATACTGCGGCGGTGGGTTCGGCGGCTATGCCGTCTATCTCTTCGCCGACCAGGCCCAGCGCGACGCCGCGTGCGCGCGCCCAAACTTCCGCCCGATCGAGCCGTATCTTGCGGTGCGCTAGGTCAGCGCCGACGCCGGGTGTGCCGTTCAGTTTGTAATATAATACGTTACAAACTGGCCCGAGTCAGCCGGCCTGCCCGGCGACCAGCGGGTTTGCCCTTGGCGGTGGCGTGGCCTGCCTAGAAAAACACTTGCGTCGCTTCGTGCCGCGGGTCTTTGTGACCCCTCTTCTGTTCGGGCTGTAGCGTAGCCTGGTAGCGCGCTTGCATGGGGTGCAAGAGGTCGTGAGTTCGAATCTCACCAGCCCGACCATTTATATGATATTCAGTTACTTACGGAGCAAGGCGTGTGAGAAAAAACTCCCCGGCCCTGAGTTTTTCTGAGAGTGCCGGTTTCGGGTGTCCGACCTAACGGTCAGTTTAAGAGCAAGTTACGGGATGCGGAAGAAATTATCCGCGGCCTGCGGCAGTTCATCGCCTGCAAAATGTGTACACCATTCTGTGTACCATTTTTCCTCCGGAATTTTTCGCTTCCGGCTGTGTGGCTGCATCAATCGAGGGAGTGAAGGTTGATGAACGTGTTTCACACAAGTGGGGTCACAAGTGCGATTCCTGTAGCGCCGATAACGCAGCTCTTGTTGTGTGTCCAATTGGTGTTATGGGTCACAGGAAATGCGTCCAATACCCATGGCAGAATACCGATATATGGACGAATGATGGAAACGCATTGACGGGAGCATTGCCCGCGGTTGGTGCGAGAGTGGAAGCACAGAACCGGCTGCAGGAGGCGCTCCGCGTCCAAGCCGAGGACTCGCTAATTTGCATAGGTGATTTGCCTGAATTATCTGGAATCAACCCGAGTCGATTCTCCCTCGTAGAACGCGATTTTCGCGAACGAGAGATAAGCTGAAGCCCTATTGCAGTCTTGCGAGTATCACCTGAGGCTGCTGAGAAGACCGGCACTTTGTTTGAACAAAACGTTAATGGGTGCAGGATCTGGATCAGGGTGATCGCGCCGAGCGACGCGCCCAAACTCGTGACCGGCCTGCATGCCCTGTCGGAGAATACGCGTTTCTACAGATTTTTCTTTTTAAAGAAGGTGTTCACCTCAGATGAGCTCCGCACTTTGACCAACTGTGATGGCATTTCCCAGTGCGCCATGGTCGCAGAGCTTCCGGACGCCGCCAATCGACCATTGATTGCCGTCGCCCGATGGATTCGCGATGCCAGTGAGCCGACGACAGCTGACGTTGCGTTTGTGACCCGGGATGACTGGCAAAAGCGCGGTGTTGGGGTCGCACTCGTCCGAACACTCGCCGATAATGCGCTTCAACGTGGCATCACACGGTTCCGGGCTCAAACGCTCTGGGGCAATTTGGCTGCGATCAAGCTGCTTGAGACTATCGGAACGCGCAAACGGCGAAGACCAATCGCATCTGGAGTTGCTGAGCTGGTCTACGAACTGCGTTCAAACCAAGGAGATATTTAAACGCTGCCCTGCGAGAACCACGACCAGCAGTTGTCCGCTTTCATTTGTATACGAATGCAGAACTGGCAGGTCACGCGTCGCCGGTCCTTCCGTAACCCTGCCATTCGAGTCTCTGCTGGCCTGACCCTTAGATGTCACTGCTCCTTCCTTCTCATTTTCGTTTGACTGCGCTGGTCATTGGTCCCCTTGGCTCCTCTGCCAGGCAGTCGGTGTGCGCTAGAAGCCAAGCTGCAAAACCTAGTGGGCTTTCTCCTGCTGCGCGGAAACTTCGGCAAGCTGCATTGACTCAGGCTTCAGCTCCATCCCACAAAACAAGGAGCACGAGAGAGGCGAGAACGGCGGCGGCGGTTATCATTTGGTTTTCACGGGTTCGCTTTGGGTGGTCTTAAGGTGAGGCGGGTTGCTTCGCTTCGTTGCATAGATCCTACGCTCGTTGCACCCGTAGCGGAATGACTTTGATGTTTGCGTGCTGATAGCTCTCCGCTATCAGTGCATTATATGGAACTCCGGCACCTGCGTTACTTTGAAGCAGTGGCTTCAGAACTGAACTTCCGCCGAGCCGCGGAGCGGCTTCACGTCGTCCAACCGGCATTGAGCAAACAGATCAAGAACCTGGAGGAGGAAATGCGGGTCAGGTTGTTGGACCGCGACACCACCCGCGTGCAGCTAACCGATGCGGGGCGCATCTTCCTGGAGGAAGCCCGGCAGATATTGGCGCATGTGGAACGGGCAACGGAGCTGGCCCGGGAGGCCGCAGTCGGCCGCAGAGGGTGTTTGACCATCGGCAATGTCGGACCGATCACGGCCAGCTTCATGCCGGCCTGTCTGACGAAATACCGCATGCAATATCCGGATGTCGCCGTGACTTTGAAGGAAATCGAACCAGCCGATCAGATCACCGAGCTCGACTCTGGTTCAATCCAGATCGCTTTCACGGTGGAGAAAAACCCAACGCTGCCGTCCTATCTGTGCAGGACAACGGTTCTGCATTCAGCCATGCGTGCGGTCGTCGGACCAGGGCACCGGTTGGCGAGGTCTCGGCGCCTGTCACTGGTTGAGATGGCGCGTGAAAACCAGCTCTGTTTCGCCGGCCAGCATTCGCAAACCCATGCCGACCTGGTTCGCCGCATCTTTGCCGCACACGGCCTCAAGCCCAAGCATATCACAATCGTGGCCGGCTTCGAGTCGCTCCTGGCGATGATAGCCGGTGGGGAGGGGGTGTCGTTGATGCCGCAGCACATCACACTTTCTGGGGCCGGGCGGATCAGGTTGATTCCCCTGCAGGAAACCACCGACGACCTCGTCTTTGAGATTTCTGTGGTATGGAGAAACCGCGAGGGCTCGCCGCTGGCCCGTAATTTCGTAGAGATGCTAGGTGGGTTGAAAGCACTCGATCAGCGCAAGATTGCAAAACATGGACCCAGTTCGCACGTGCGATAATCGCGGGATCTGCCCCCTTGATTCATCCGGAGTCTTCACGAGGAACAGCGCTGCCCACCTGCTGGTCACGGTTCAGTCGGCGGGCTGGCGTCTTCAGACGTGGCGCTATGAATTCGATGCGCCGGAGGGTCCGGCCGGCGGGCGACCACCTGCACCACGGCGCCCCGACCCGTGTGCCCCGTTCCTTCGAGCACGTCGCGCTCGCATTCGCGGGCAATGATGAATTCGAGCCCATCCAGTTCGGCGCGTAGACCGGCGAGGGTCATGCATAACTCGGCCGCTTTCGGGCCGCCGGTGCCGAGCGCGAGTTGTGCCGGCGTGTAGGCTTCGAGGATGAAAACACCGCCCGGCCGAAGTCCAGCGACGACTTGGGCGTGAACGGCGCGGCGGAGCGGCGGTGGGAGGTGCGCAAAAATGGAGACAATTCCCGACCATGCATTCGGCTCGATCACAAAGTTCGCCAGGTTGGCCACGATGGTCGTGAGCGGCACGCCACGCACCGCTGCTAGCCGGGCAGCCTTGGCAAGGCCGACAGGCGATTGATCGACGGCGGCCACGGCGTGGCCGAGCGTCGCGAGGTAAACGGCGTTGCGGCCCTCGCCCTCGGCGAGGCAGAGCACCGGGCCGGCGGGAATCATCCCGGCCCGGGCCGCGACAAACACGTTCGGATCGGTGCCGTAAACGTAATCGGGAACGGCGAAGCGTTGGTCCCAGGCGGTCTTCATCTGGTCAGTGGATCAGGCCAGCGAGAATGGCGGCGAGACTGGCTCCGCCGATGGCGATCCACAGCAGCAACGCGTGGACCAGCGGGCGGGCGCCGATGGTGCGGACGACCGCGCGACTCAGGCCGGTGCCGATCAGGAAAAGGGTGAGGGTGAGCAGTGCACGGGAAATCGCGCCGACGATCATTGCCGCCGGTTGCAGGGCGGGCACCAAGGTGAACAGAGTCGAGACGGCGACGAATCCGGCGATGAACCACGGCACGCGTACGCTGCTGTGGTTAACCCCATGGCCGGCGCCGCGTCGGAACCAGGCACCGAGAACGAGTGCGACCGGCACGATCCACAAGGCCCGGGCGAGTTTCACCGTGGTTGCGATCGCCAGCGCTTCCCGGCCGTGCGTCAAGGCTGCGCCGGTGACGGAACTCGTGTCATGAATCGCCAGTGCGCACCACAGCCCGAATTGGTGGGCATTAAGGCCGGCCCAGCTGCCCACGACGGGAAAGGCGAGCAACGCGACTCCGTTGAGCAGGAACACGACGGCGAGTGCGGCGGATGTCTCCTCGGGTTTGGCGCCGATGGCTGGTGCCGCGGCGGCGATGGCGCTGCCCCCGCAGATCCCCGTGCCTGCGCAAACGAGTGCCGCTACCTTGGCGCCGACACCAAGCCGGCCGGCGAGCCAGGCGCCGAACGCGAAGGTCGCGACCAGGCCCGCAAGCGTGTAGCCGAGGCCCTGTCCTCCAACCCGGGCGACCACGGCGAGATTTACGCCGGCACCGAGACCAACCACGGCAATTTGCAGCAGCCACTTCGCGGCCCGGCCAGCGGCACCGGCACACGGATTGCCGAGGGTGAGCGCTAGCCCCGCGCCCGCGAGCAAGGCGGCCCACGGCGGCGTCCAGGGCAGCAATGAGGCCACTGCGCCGAGTGGCATGAGCACCGCCGCGACACGATGGGCCGGCCGTTCCGGTTCAATTCCGCAAAGGGTGCGAAAATCGAAACTCACGGCGTAGGCAACTTGGCCGGACTGCGGGGGTCAAAATGAGCGCGGATGCCGCCGGTAAGGGACGATACCCGGAAGCCGTTTTGAGCGAGGATCCGCGCTGCGAAATACGCCGTCTTGCCGAGCGCACAGACCGTGACCACTGGGCGCGCCCGATCAAGTTCGCCCAGGCGGCCACGGAGCTGGCCCAACGGAATGTTGATGACCCCGGCCCGCGGGAGTGGGTGCGCCTGCACCAGTGGGGGAGGCCGAACATCGAGGATCTGCGCGGCGGGATCATCCGGAAGCGAATCAACGGGGACGACGAGGCTGTCACGCGTGTTGCACGCCGTAAATCCGGCCAGATTGACGATGTCTTTCGCGGCGCCAAAAGGCGGAGCATAGGCAAGTTCCAGCTGCGCCAAATCGTCAATGGTGAGGCGCCCGGCAATGGCTGTCGCAATCACGTCGAGGCGCTTGTCGACCCCGCCGAGGCCGGTGACTTGAGCGCCGAGCACCCGGCCGTTGGCCGGGTCCCAAACGAGCTTGAGAAGAATCGGCTTGGCCCCCGGAAAGTAACCCGCGTGGTCATTGTCGTTGACGGTGACAGTGCGGAAATCGCGACCGGCGGCGCGGAGGCGTTTTTCGGTCCAGCCGGTGAGTCCGGCGGCAACGTCGAACGCGCGCACAATCGCGGTGCCCAGCGCCCCGGTGTAGGGCTTGGTTTCAGTTGGGTGGAAGATATGGTCGGCGACGAGGCGGCCCTGGCGGTTCGCGGGACCGCCAAGCGGAACGGCGACGGGTTCGTGGGTGATGAAATCCTCGGTTTCGACGGCGTCGCCGGCGGCGTAGATGTCGGGATCGTTTGTCTGCATGAAACCGTTCACCCGAATGTGGCCGCGTTTCCCAAGCGCGAGGCCGGCATTGCGGGCGAGCGTGGTGTCGGGGCGCACGCCGATGCTGAGGACAACGAGGTCGGCGGTGATGGTGCGACCGGAGGCGAGGCGACAGATGAGCGCATTGCCCGCCTCAAAGGCTGCGACGCTGTCGCCCAGCACGAGGTTGACGTGATTCTTATGCAACTCGTCCTCGAGCAACTTCGTCATGAGCCCGTCAAGTGGTGGCAGCACTTGATCAGTGAGTTCGACCAGCGAGACCTGTTTGCCGAGGCGCACAAACTGCTCGGTCATTTCGAGTCCGATGAAGCCCGCACCGATCACAGCGATGTGTTGCGCGCCAGCCGCGGCGGCCTTGATGCGGTCCATGTCCTGCAGCGAACGCAGCGTGCAGATTCGCGGATCGTCGATGCCGGGTAGCGACGGACGGACCGGCACGGCACCGGGAGCGAGGAGCAGCTTGTCGTAGGGCAGCGACTCGGTGGTGCCGGCGGCGAGATTGCGCACTTGGACGTGTTTTGTGGCGCGGTCAATGCCGGTGACCTCGGTGCTGGTGCGCACGTCGATCGCAAGCATGGCCTTGAGCGTCTGCGGGGTCTGCACGGCAAGGGCGTCGCGCTGCTTGATCTCACCGCCGATGAAATACGGCAGACCGCAGTTGGCGAAGGAGACATCGGGACCACGCTCGATGAGTGTGATCGACGCCGCTTCGCTGAGGCGACGGGCTCGGGCAGCCGCGGAGGCGCCGGCGGCCACGCCGCCGACGATGACCAGGCGCAAGGGGTTCTTAGTTTGCATAGGGAGGTATAGAAACGGGGAGGGACGGGTGGCTCAGTAGCTCATCTTGTCGATCCGCACTTTGCCGCGGAAAATCCAGTAAATGCTGATGCTGTAAGCGAGGACAACTGGCAGCCCGATGAGGGCAATGGTCAGCATGATGCCCAGTGTCTTCGGCGAGGACGCGGCGTTAAAGGCGGTGAGGCTGTGCTCCGGAAACGGCTGGCTGTAGACGAG
Source organism: uncultured Opitutia bacterium (assembly GCA_903872505.1). GTDB lineage: Bacteria > Verrucomicrobiota > Verrucomicrobiia > Opitutales > Opitutaceae > Opi-474. The sequence goes on along the minus strand of CAIQKV010000082.1, from coordinate 16,039 downwards.
ATAGGGGTAGTTGCCGACGCCGAAGATCGCCATGAGGCCGGCCATTGCGGCGCACGAGGAGAGGAACGCGTAGAACTCGCGACCGCGGTTCACCTCGCGCGGAATGTTGGCGATCGCGAGCACGACGGGCACAACGAGCGTGAAGAACCACGGTTCGCGGCGGAACGCCTCGGTGACGTGCGGCACGTAGAGCAGCGTGGCGAGCGTCAGCAGCACGTAGCTGAGAATGAATGCGATGATGAGCGGGTTGATTCGCTCCCGCACGCGCGCCTGCAGTTCGCCCTCAGTCTTCAGGGCAAGGTAGATCGCGCCGTGCATGGCGAAGAGCGTGACGGTCGTCACGCCCATCAGCAGCGCGTAGGGGTGGAGCAGACCGAGGAAGGTGCCGGCGAATTCGCCGCGCGCGTCGATCGGGACACCCCAGGCGATGTTGCCCATCGCGACGCCGATGAGGAGCGTCGAAGTGAAGCTGCCGAGCGCGAAACTGCGGTCCCAGAAGCACCGCCACTGCTGCGCGGGATGCTTGCTGCGGAACTCGATGGCCACTGCCCGGAAGATCAGGGCGCAGAGCAGCAGCATGAACGCCAGGTAGAAACCGGAGAAGACGGTGGCGTAAACGGCGGGGAAGGCAGCGAACAGTGCACCGCCGCCGGTGACCAGCCAGACCTCGTTGCCGTCCCAGACGGGGCCGATGGCGTTGAGGAACACGCGTCGCTCCTCGTCGCGGCGCGCGACGAACAGGTGCAGCACGCCGACGCCAAGGTCGAAGCCGTCGAGTATGACGTAGCCGGTGAAGAGGACGCCGACGAGGACGAACCACACCGTGTTGAGATCGAGGCCGCCGAAGTTCACGCCGCACCTCCCTTGAAACCGAGCGCGAGCTTGCCGGTGGGTTGCAGGTCGGTTTCGTCCGGGCCGTGCTTGATCTTCTCGTTGAGCAAAAACACGAAGGCGGCGAAAAGCAGCAGATAGACTCCGGTGAACATGATCATGGATGCGACAATCTGATTCGCCTGTACCACCGCGGAAAGACCCTGCGAGGTGCGCAGCAATTTATAAACAATCCACGGCTGCCGGCCGACCTCGGCCACCCACCAGCCGGCCTGGTTGGCGATCTGCGGCCCAAGCACCGAAATGACGAGGAGCCAGAGGAGGGTGCGGGAGTTTTCCAGTGTCTTGCGCCACAGCGCCCATGACGCCCAGAGTGCGAGGCCAATCATGGCGAAGCCGATGCCAACCATCAGGTGGAAAAGCTGGAACGTGAAATTCACCGGCGGGCGCTCATCGCGCGGAATGTCGCGGAGGCCGGTGACGGGATGCGCCGCGCTGCCATAGGCAAGCCAGCTCAGCATGCCGGGGAGAGCGAGCCCGCGGGTGGTTTCAGTTTGGGCGTCGACCCAGCCAACCACGTGGAGCGGTGCCTGCGGGCCAGTCTGCCAGTGACCTTCGAGCGCGGCAAATTTGGCGGGCTGGTTGCGGGCCACGCCGCTTGCGCTGCGATCACCGGTGGCAAGCGTCAGCACCGAAGCGATCAACGAAAGCGTGAGCCCGAGCTTCACTGAGAGGCACGCAAACTCGCGGTGCTTCTGCTTCAGGAGATACCAGGCTCCGATGCTCACCATCAGCCAGGCTCCGGCCTGCCAGGCCCCAACGACGGTGTGCGTGAGCCGGTCCATCGAGGACGGGTTGAAGACCATCGCCCAGAAGTCCGTGACCTCGGCCCGGGCGTGCAGCCCATCGCCGACGATGTGAAAGCCCGCGGGCGTTTGCATCCACGAGTTCGCCACCACGATCCAAATGGCGCTGAAATGCGCTCCGAGGGCCACCATGCAGGTGGCGAAGAAGTGCAATTTCGGACCGACCTTGTCCCAGCCGAAGAGCAACACCGCGAGAAAGCCTGACTCCAGAAAGAACGCAAAGATGCCCTCCGCTGCGAGCGCGCTGCCAAACACGTCGCCGACGTAACGCGAGTAGGTCGCCCAATTGGTGCCGAACTCGAACTCCATCACAATGCCAGTAGCCACACCGATGGCGAACGTGAGCGCGAAAACCTTGGTCCAGAATCGCGCCATCTGGTGGAAGAGCGGATTTTTGGTCTTCAGCCACGCTGCCTCGATTGCGACCAGCAGCACGCCAAGACCGATACTGAGCGGCGGGTAAAGATAGTGGAACGTAATCGTGAGCGCGAACTGGAGGCGGGCGAGAAGTTCCGTGGTCATGACCGGAGTGAATGTGTGCACAGCGTTTGAGCGACGGCATGCCCTGCATTCAAGATGACATAATGGGCGGGCGAAGGCAGGCTATTAACCGCGGCGGCGCGGGTGAGCAGAGGGCTTGCGATCCGGCGTGGCCGGGGCTGCGGGTTTAATGATCCGGAGCGCATGGCCAAGCACGAGGGCACGGGCGACCTTCATGCGAGCCCGGCGGACGATCCGGTCGAAGGTCTGGCGTGACACGCGCATGCGGGCGGCGGCAACGGTGTGAAGGAGATCTTCGACATCAGCCAGGCGGAGCGCCTCCAACTCGTCGGCGCCCAGAACGACCTCCTCGAGCTCGTAAAGCGGGATACCCGCTGGTTTAAAAAAACCGCAGGGTGGATGGTGGGAAATGCGGCGGGGACAGAGGGGGCGGGACATGGAACGGAATAAAGAAGCCTTGCCGAGCTTGTGTTATGGGCATACGCTCATAAACAGCGATGACAACCACGAAGTTCTGCGAGGGAGCGCTTCGCTCCGACCAACCCAAATCACTTCGTTACCGCCACCGCATCTCCGCATGAAACTCGCCCTGCCCCTGACCGAAACTAATGAATTCTCGCTACACTACGGTGCCGCGACCAAGTTTGTCGTGATGGACGTGGACGAGGCCACGCGGACGGTGCGCCGCAAGCTAATGGTTGTCCCGCAGGGATCCGAGCCATGCCAGTGGCCCAGGCTGCTGCATGCGGCGGGCGTAGATCTGGTGTTAGCGGGAGGCATGGGGCGTGGGGCACGGCAACACATGGCCGAACACGGCGTGGAAGTGCTGGCGGGCGTTACGGCCGCCGCCCCTGAAGCGCTGGTTGATGCTTGGCTGGCGGGAACACTGGTGACCGGGCAGAACCAATGCGACGGCAGCCACTCGCACGCGCACAGCCATGGCCATGGTGAAGGCCACCATCATGAATGCGGCTGCCACAGTGCCGACTGAGGAACGTCTGCGCGCGACGTGCCGACGGGAACATCCGCACTGCTTCGCGTGCAGCGATCCAGTGGACGGGGGGCTGGGGCTGCACTTTCATGTGGACCTGGATGGCGGCGTGACGGCCCGGTGGACATGTCCCGTCGGAGGCGAAAGCTATCCGGGGATCGTCCACGGTGGAGTGGTGGCGACGCTGCTTGATGCCGCGATGGTCCATTCGCTTTTTGCTCGTGGCGTGGTGGCGCGAACGGGTGAATTACGGATTCGCTATCGCAGCCCGGTTTGCATCGGAAGTCCGGTTGTCGTGCGGGCCAAGCTCGCCAACGAAGGGGGAAGGCTCTTCGTGCTCGAAGCCGAGCTGCGGCAGGGCGCGTCGTTATGCGCCGAGGCGCGCGCGAAGTTCATGCAAGCCGTCGCCAGTCCTTCCTGAAGATGCGGGGTTCCTGCGGCTTCCCACGCTACCGCCATCAACTGCTAAACCTATGAAAAACCTCCCTGAATCCGTGCAGATCGCCTGGGCTAGCCGCGAGGGCCCGGCCGTGCTGGCTACCGTCGGTGTCGATGGGCAGCCCAATGCGATTTACGTCAATAGCGTCCGGGGATTTGGCGATGACACTCTGGTCGTGGCGGACAACTATTTCCACAAGACCCGTGCCAACATTCTTGCGGGCAGCAAGGGCGCGCTGGTGTTCCTGACCAAGGAGCGGAAATCATATCAGTTCAAGGGGAGCTTCACCTATCACACCGCGGGAGCGATTTTCGACGACATGAAGACTTGGAATCCAGCGAAGCATCCCGGCCGCGCGGCCGCGGCCCTGAAGGTGGAGCAGGTTTTCAGCGGGGCTGAACAGCTGCTGTAGGCTGCCGTGAATCGCCGGCCCTCCGTCAGGGCAGCAGGCGCCAGTTCCCGGTGGGCTCGGGGGGATGGTGCCGTGTCGCTTCACCCAGGCGATGACGAGGTCGTGGATCTCGTCGCTGGACCGGGCGAGCACCATGGTGCCTTTGAACATCGTGTAGCAAAGGCATGCGCGCCGCACGCGACGGCGCGCCGGCGGGCGCGGTCGGAATTGCATGTAGAGCCCCGCAAAACAATTCCGCTGACTGCGTCGTTGCCCAACCAAGGTCCGCATGGCGGGCTTGGCGCTGCGTTGTAGGCAACGGATGCGCTCCAGGTGGCGGAGCTGGCTGTTAACCGGCCGGCCTCAAGGGCCGCGTGCGAGGTTGCATCAAGTTGCCGTTTCAATGCCACTGCGGAAGCGCACATCTGGGACTGCAGCGCGTCAGGACCTTGGAGAAATCGTCCATAGCCTGTTGCATCAATGCTGAATTGCCGGCGTGACAGGTCAGACAGGCGCCTACCCGCAAGATGCGCTGCTGCTCTTCGAGTGTGAACGGTCGAACGTCATATCGGGTAGAGACATGTCCTTTGCGGGACTGCAGGAACCCAATCCATGCGTCGGCGGGAAGCCCGTCACTCCGCAGAGTGGGTTGCTCGGGGGTGAAGCCCCAACGCCCGGTCGCGCCAGACACTTTGTAGCTCAGCACACCTCGGCCATACCCGAGCGCGGATGGGCTTGAATGACATGACCGGCAGTCACGGGCGCGGCGACCAGTGGTGTGAGGCGATGCTGGAGCGAAGAGGCGATGAAACTCATCGGGCTGACCGGCAGATGCCGCGGCTTGATTCAGAGTGAGGACCATGCCGGGCGCAACCGTTGTCACACGCGTGTGATTCGCTCCGCTACTGGTTCCGACCACACCGAGAGTCGGTGGATCAGCAAAGAAACCTCCGGAGCTTTCGCGCCACGAGTCAGAGGCAATCCGCCCGTCCAAGTGGTCCCAGCCCGGGACATGAGGCTCGGATTGGGTGTGGCAGGAGGTGCATTGCGATACCCAAGCACTGTGGCAGCTCCGGCACTCAATTGAACCATGGCTGGCGGAGTTGCGGCCGCAAGCAGCGGTGAGCGGCTTGGGCTGCAACGCCACGCCCGTGTTTTGAGGAATGAGCTGCGTGACCCCCGCGGCATCAACGAAGACATTGGGAAAAGTCGTCCGGCCTGAACTAATGACCACATAGCGCCGGTCTGGTGCCGCCAGTCCGCGCAGGGCAACGAGCATCTGGGTCTCCGGATCGAGCCCAGCAAAAGGTCGTGTCTTGGGCGACTGGTCCGAATGGCAGTCTTGGCAGGAAATGCCAACCGCTTGTTCCTCGTGTGGATGGAACTGTCCGTCACCCATCACCTCGGACGCCAAATGACAGTCGGTGCAGGAAAGCCCTTTGGTGAAGTGAACATCGGCGGGCATTCGTTCAAAAACACGACCATCGGCCAAAACACGGTACTGGTTCTTCGCCCCCGGGGTCTGCGGCGCAGGTGCTTCATCGAGCGGAGTTTCGTGCCAGCCTTCGTAGTTGGTTGCAATCCGACCCGAACGGCTGTGGCAGCCGAAGCACGCCTCGTCGGGAATCCGAACGGAGATTAGAGGGTGGGCCCTGGGCGATAAAGGGGTCAGACCGGGCCGGTCTCGTCGGGCAAGTTCTTCGCGAGCACCTGAGCCGTAGTCGAGGTGGCAGGCCGAGCAACCGCCGCCCCGCGATGTTTCATCAATGGGGGCCGGTGCGGCCTTGTCGTTGCCGAGATGGCAGGAGGCACATAGTGTGCGCAGATGTGAATCAGCAGGAGAGTGGCCGAGTTGAGAGACGGCGAATGGCCGGTCGAGGTCGGGGTTTTCACCGAACACATATTTATCGACCGCAACCACGCCGCTCATCGTGTTCATGGGCGAGCCGCGCACACGTTCGCCAATGGCTTCATGACATGCCGCGGAGGCGCAGGTTTGGGGCACAATCGAAAGATTGCCGGGAGTGCGGGTCATGCCGGCGTGGGCAGCCTCGGCCGTATGGGCGCTGCGGTTGCCCATATGGCACACTGCACAGCCTATGGCTCTCGGTTCATGTCCGGCCGCGAAGCCAATCATCCCAGCGTGGCAATCCAGGCAGCCTTCGGGTTGACTCGAACCCGAGGAACGGGTTTGCGCGGATCGAAGATACAGGGGCAGGGCCACGGCCGCGACCACGGTCGTCAGCATTAGGCCGATCCAGATATATAGTTCCGCCCACACGGCAGATAACCGGTGGGGCGGCGGATCCAAGATTGGCCTCCTTTAGGAGTTCGACTGGCCTGAACAACGGAGGATGCCGTCGGACAGGATGCGGGCGCGCAGCCCGCCTCGCCCTCGCATCCAAACATTTGCTCCGGGGCCAACCGCGAGGTCCATCCAGTAGCAGGGCCGGCATTGCTCCGTCCCGAGAAAACGAATGCCTTGAAGGGTGAACTCGACGCCGATGAGCTCATTGAGATCAACCCCAGAAACCAGGACATTGCGCCTGGCTTGTTCGGGAAGGGCGTTCGATAGCCCGAGTTCATGGCGCAGCGCATCAAAGACTTCCGCCGAGAAGAAGGATATCTGCCCTTTATAGTTCGGTTCGTAGTCAAAGAAACGGTCGCCCTTTATCCCGCGGCCGGCGATACACTCGAGGGCGTCGACGGCCTGCGTGGGATGCTGCCCGGGCTCTTGGCCATGGCGGCCGAAGAAATTGTGGCCGGGTGATATGAACAGTCCGTGAATCACGGCGGTGGCCGCGGGTGCGCACAGAGTCTCGGCGTTCGCAGGCATCAGCAGCCCTCCTTCTTTTTTTTCTTGGCGGGCTGGGCGTTGTCGGGGGCGGGAGCCGTCGGGCTTGGCGGCGCCAATTTCGGCAGGACGGGGGCGACCGGGTTTGCAACTTCACTGGTCGCGCCGCGGGCAGAGCCGCCAAAGAATTTGGCCACCGCCATTCGTTTGGCGAAGTCGATCTGGTCCTTGGGCGCTGCGCCGGCTGCAGGAGCCCGGGGATACAACACCGCTTCCTGCCACGTTTCCAATCCCCCGGCGAGGATGTAGACCGAGGGAAACCCAAGGGAGCGGATCAGGAACCAAGCCTGGGCCGTGTGAATGGCGTTGTCGCTGTAGAACACGACCCGTTCGTTGCGCTGCGCGAAATCATGGTTCAGGCCGGACAGCGGAAGGTTGACGGCCCCGGGGATGTGATAGGCGGCGAATGACTGCGCATCGCGGACATCAACGAGCAGGTAATCGTTGCGCCCCTCGACAAGCCAGTCGGCCAACTGGTCGGCGGTCACTTGATCCGCGGCCCGGAGCGCGTCGAGCGCGAGTTGCTTGGTGTCGACCTGGGCGAGAGCGCTGCGGTACGGGCTCCCGGCAAAGAGCGCGACGACGCCCAGGCCGGTCAGCACGACGGCGAAGCGGCGGACTGGGGTGAAGGTGCGCACCGGTTCCAGCAAGGCGCCCGGGCCGGGTTCCTTGCCCCCGATAAACTTCTCGGCCAGCTCGGCCATGACAAAGGCGCCGAAGGCCATCAGCACGACCGCAAAAACCAGGAAGCCATAGGAGAGGTGGAATTGCCGGGCGAGCGTGATCTGGCCCATCGCGGTGATCTTGGTGAAGCGCTCGATCGAGGGATAGACCTCGGCGAAGCCCAGGAGGCCGCCGATCATGCCGGCGAGGTAGACCATGCCGTCGATGCGCCCCGTGGCTGCCGAGACGCACGAGGTCCCCGGACAGTAGCCTCCGATGATGAAGCCCGCTCCGAGGATCAAGCCCCCGGCAATCTGCGGCACCAGGAACGTCGGGGTCAGGTAGACGAGCGAAAGGTCGAGCAAGCCCAACCGCCCCAGCAGATACGCGCCCACCATGGCGGTGATGATGGCGGTGAACATGACCTTCAACACGCGCAGGTCGCGGAAGTAGAACTGGGCCGCGAGCAACCGGGCGTTGCCGAAGCCGGCGCGCTCGAGGAAGAAGCCGAAACCGATGCCGATGACAAACGCCACGACGAGCGACATTTCATCGCCGAACAAGGCATACTTGAAGAAAGGTGCGTTCATAGCCAGGCCCTCCGCAGGAACCAGGCGAGGCCATAGGCCCCGCCAAACACGCACATCATGAAGGCCCAGCTGCCCAGGTTGAGCAGCGCCCCTCCGGTCAAGGCCTGGCCACTGGTGCAGCCCAACGCGAGCTTGGCGCCGATGCCCATGAGGGCCCCCCCGATCGCGGCGAGCAAAAGGCGACGCGGGTTGGTGATGCGCGGCCCCTTTTCGATCGTGAACTTGAGCCGGTTGGCCAAAGCCCCGGAGAGAAAGCCGCCGAGAAACACCCCCAGCACCTCGAAGACGAGCCAGTCCTTGAGCGGGCTGGTGGCGCCGTCACCCAGATACTCGGCGTAAAAGGCGTTGCCCTCGGCGTGGGCGGGTGCGATGGCGTGGACGGTGGTGGCCACGGCGGTGGTGAAGGCGCCGGAGGCGCCCAGGCCACGGCCCATGATGACGAAGGAGGCCAGAAGCACGAGTCCGAGGCCGAAGCCGGCCCAATAGGGATTCATGTGCGGCTGCTCCGCGGGGGAAATTTCGGTGGAGGATGACATGGTTGGACGGGTTAAATTATTTCAGGGCAACGCGGTGGCCCAGTGGCTGGCCTGGCCGGCGGCCACCAGCACGAAGCGCAGCACCAGGCCGCCGCTGAGCACGAGGAGGGACGGTGCGATGGTGTGCCGGATGCGGTGCAACAGTTCGAGGTGCTGGATGACCAAGGGGACGAGAATGCCCAGGCCAACGACGAACACCCAGAACACGGCGGCGTAAGGTCCGGTCAGCAGGAGCCCGGCGGCCTGTTGATGGACTGCGGTCGAGGTCAGATGACCGATCAGCAGGAAACCGAGCAACCCGAGTTCAATCGTCAGAAAGCTGTTGTCGGCCTGGGCCAGCGTGGGCGCGATGCGGGTGTCGAGCGGGCGCGCTTGGGACCAGCGCGCCACCATCGAAAGCAGGAAGTCGGCAAATTGCGGGCGCTCGTCATCCGGCGTCGTGAGAACCAGGATCCCGTGCAACAAGGCCGCCGCTGTGGACAACCCGGAAAACAGAAACAGCGGGCCGAGCACCGCGCTGTTCCAGAGCGGCCGGGCGCCCATCGCGCCGAGGAGCACCCCCGTGTAGATGCCCAGGGCGACGCCGATGGCCATGTTGGCCAGGCCAATGCCCACGACGATGCGCGGCCGGGCCAGGATGTAGTCACTGATGGTCACCAACACGGGAACGCGCTTGGCCAGCGCGGGGATGGCCTCAGGCAGATGGGTCAAGGCGTTGGCCAGCAGTGCCGGGTAAACGAATAGCAGAATCCACGCGCCCCACGACATGGGCGAAGTCGGTTCAAAGGCGAGGTAGAGGCGCCAAACGTAGAATTTATGGCTGAGGTCCAGAAACAGCGCGAACATGCCCGCGCTGAGCAACACGAGGCCGATCAGGGGTCCAACCGTGCAGCAGACGAGGGCCTGCCGGGCCGTTGGGCGCATGATGAGGAGGCGGACGCCGGCGATGATCATCAGGCCGGCAACGAGGCCGCCGAGGAAAAGATAGACCGGTATTTCCCAGCCCCAGACATGCACCGCGGGGTCCAGCAATGGGTTGTGGCGATAAAGGGTGAACTCGGTCATGGGCGTGAGGGGTTCACGTGAGGTAGTAAATGCGCGGCTTGGTCCCGGCCTCGGGCAGGAGCGTGTGTTGCGGGCGGGAGGTCAGCAGCCGGCTCACTTCGCTCAACGGATCGTCCGCATCACCAAAATGCATGCAATGGGTGGGGCAGACTGAGACACAAGCCGGGTCCAGGCCTTTTTCCACGCGATGAATGCAGAAGGTGCACTTGTCGGCATAGCCGTCGGGATGGATGAAACGGGCGTCATAGGGGCAAGCCGCCAGGCAGGCCTTGCACCCGATGCACTCGTCCTTGTTGACCAGCACTACTCCACCACGCTCGTGGACATGGCTGGCGCCGGTCGGACAGCAGGAAACGCATGGTGGATTTGCGCACTGGTTGCAGCGCTCGGTGCGGATCTCCAGCCCGACTGTCGGGAACTCGCCGCACACCGTCTCAGTGATCCAATCACGGGTATAGCCTTCCGGGATGTTGTTCTCCGTCTTGCACGCCACCACGCAATCCATGCAGCCGACGCAGCGCCGGGTGTCGATGACCATAATGTAGCGCGCCATGGTTCAGGCCTCCGGTTCGACCGTGACGAAGTTGATGTTCATGCCCGTGCCCCCCATGAGCGGATCGGTCCGATAACGCGTGATGAGCTGGCTGTCGCTGGCGCCCTTGCCGAAGGCATGGCGCAGGCCCCGCGAGGTATGTCCGAAGCCGTGGACCAGATAAACGCATTCGGGCCGGATCCGTTCCGTGGCCTTCACCTTGATGCGGTTGCTCACCACGCCGTCCTGGTTGCGCAGCCGGACGTAGTCATCGGTCTTGAGGCCGAGGCGGGAAGCGGCGGTGTGATTGATCCAGACGACGTTCTCGCTCATCAAATCGGACAGGAGCCGATTGCTCTGGGTGCGGCTGAACGAGTGCATCGGGGCCCGCCCGAAGAGCAGGCGGAAGGAGCCGGCGGGACCAGGTGGGGGCGGCGTGTAGCGCGGCACCGGATCAAACCCGGCCTTTTCCAGCTGGAGTGAATAGAACTCGATTTTCTTCGACGGGGTGTCGAATTCCGCGGGGGCGCCTTCGTCAAAATAGAGCGGCTGTCGCGGGCCGTGGAGAATCCCCTTTTGTTTCAGCTCCGGGTAACTCAAGCCGGCCGCCGTGACGCGATACTCCAAATATTCCTCGATGTCCTTCCACGGGTAATAAGCTCCCAGGCCGAGCTTTTGCGCCAGACTCCGCGCAATCCACCAATTGGGTTTCTGGTCATTCGGCGATTCGACGACCGGCTGGCGCAAGGCGAGGAAGGGTTCCTTGAAATACTCGGGGTTCAGCTCATCGAAGCGCTCAAGATAGATGGACTCGGGCAGCACGACGTCAGCCCAGCCCGCGATTTCACTGGGAATGACATCGACGACCACCAGGAGGTCGAGTTGCTGGATGGCGCGGATGGTTTCAGCCTGGTTTGGCAGCGCATTGAGCAGGTTGGTCGCATAAACCATCCAGCCTTTGATGGGATAGGGCTGGCCCGTGAGGGTGGCGTCGCGGATGCCGGTGGATATGGCCTCGTGCGCGAACGGGAATTTGCGTCCGGGATTGTCTACCGTGGGCCGGCTTGCCTTCGGATAGTGCGGATACGGGTAGGCCGGTATGTCCATGCTCGAGGGCTGATAAAAGCCCCCCTTACGACCCCAGCTGCCAAGCAGGGCGTTGAGCAGGGCGACGGCGCGACTGCGCTGAGCATCGTCACCATACCAGTTTACGTGGCGGCCGGGATGGACCAGTGTAGCCGGATGGTAACGAGCCATTTCTCGGGCCGTGGCGCGAATAACCCCGGGCTCGATGCCGGTTTCAACAAAGGCCCACTCCGGAGTATAACTGGTCAACGAAGCGGCAAATTGCTCGAAACCAAAGCCGTATTTCGCCACGTAGTCGGCATCGTAGAGTTTCTCGGCAACGAGGACGTGCATCCAGGCCAGCAGCAGCGCCAGGTCGGTGCCGGGTTTGATCGGCAGGAAGAATTTTGCCTTGCTGGCGGCGACGGAGAAGCGCGGATCAACGACAATTAGGCTCGCCCCGCGACCCACCGCCGTGGCGAATTCCTGCACCTGCGTGTTGTGCATGTTCTCGCCGAGGTGCGATCCGATGAGAACGAGGCAGCCGGCATTCTCGATATCCGTGCGCTCCGGTGAACCCACGTCGTCCCCGAAGGTCAGCCGAAATCCCACGTCACGCGGACCACGGCACTGCGCGAACGAAGGCGCGGCGATATTGTTCACCCCGTAGGCCTTGAGCGTGTGCTTGAGGAAAGTCCCGCCAACCCCATGCGCAAACAGGGCCATCGACTCAGGCCCATGGTCCGAGGCGATTTTCTTCATGCGCGTGGCGATGTATTCCAGCGCCTCGTCCCACGTGACCTCCTCCCATTTCTCCTCACCCCGCTGGTTGGTGCGAATCAGTGGGGCCCGGAGGCGGTCGGGGTCGGTGTGGGCGCCGATCCCACCCGTGCCGCGAGGGCAGAGGCGGCCCCGGCAAAGCGGGTCGGAGGGGTTCCCCTCGATTTTCCAAAGTTCTCCGTTGCGCACGCTGGCAATCGCCCCGCACTTCCAGAAGCAGATGTCGCAATAAGTCGGCACCCGGCGGGTGCCAGAGGGGCCACCGTTCGCCGCCGCGGCGGCGGCCAAGGCGCGTGTGGCCCGACCGGCTACTCCTGCCGCCAAAATCGTGGTGGTGGCTATTTTCAGGAAACGGCGGCGCGAGAGAGAATTCATAACGATGAACACGAACTAACGGTGCCGTCTAGAAGTGGTAGCTATACATGAGCTGAACGTTCGTCTGGCTGTGGCTGACGCTGGCGCCCGAGCCATTGACCGTGTTGACCTTGAACCCATAGGTGAAGGACGCGTCGAAGGAAGACCGGGCATCGAACTTCCAGCCGAAGCCGGCGGTGAGGTGGTCCTTCACGATGGCCGGGAAGAGACAGTTGAGGTAGGTGTCCGGGACCGGGTTGTTGCCGAAGTTGCCGCCGAAGCGCAGCGTGAGTTTGTCGGTGGCTTGGTAGGCTGCGCCGAGTTGAACCACGGTTTGGTCGCTCCAGGACTGGAACAAAACGGCGTTGAGGTCTTGGCCGGCAAAGGGGCCATTGCTCGCGGCGGCCGAGGCCACGAAACTCATGTTAAATTCCTTCATCACGTTTTTCCAAAAGATCTCCCGCACATCCGCGGCGATCATCCAGCGCGGAGCCGGATACCAGGCGAGGCCGGCGCCGAGCATCGCGGGCCATTGAAAATTGTGGACGCGGAAGTCGCCCGTCAGCGACTGCGGAATATGGCCCATGCCGGGGACGTTGAGTTGGAAGCTGAGCGTATCACCCTTTGCCGTCATGTCGGACAACACGGACTGGGTGTGATAGGTGAGACCGAAGCTGAGGTCTTTCGACGGCGTATAGACGAGACCGATTTTTCCGCCGTAACCGTAGCTGCGGGCCTCGCCGGTGAACAGATTGCTGTTGGAAAAATTGAAATAGGCATAGTCTACCGAGGTGCCGGCTGGCATGGTGGCCAGAATCTGCCCGAAACTCTGGACGATGGCGCCAGAGGCGCGCCCAAAACGCTGGCTGGTGGGCATCACGAGGTCGAAAAACTGGTTGCCGCTCATGGCCATCTTCAGGTCCATGCCCGCCCACATAAAATCGGCCGTCGCCCCGATCTGCAGGGTGTCGTTCACTTGATAGACCAGCGGCACGATCACTCGCCCCACGGAAACTTCCGTGCGGTTCTTGAGGCCAAAGCCCAGACCACGCCAGGAGTCGGCGTCGTATTCACAACCCATGCCCCCTTGGCCGAACATGCCGAGTCCATAAACGAAATTGCCGCTGCGCCGCACATAGCCCACCGCCGGCATAAAGAATGCGTTGGCGGTGGAACTGGCCTTCTGGTTCGCCGGCACGCCGAAGATATTCGGTGTCGTGGACGGACTGGTAACATCGATGTGCGGTCCGAGGATGCCGAGGGCGAGATCGAGTCGGGCGTTCTCGGTCATGAGCCCGAGCGTTGCCGGATGGTTGATCAACCCGGCGGTGCCGTTGTCATAGGCGAAGGAGGCGCCACCCATCGCGGTGGCGACGGGGCCGTACCCTTCCATGTTCATGCCGTTGGTCGCATGCAACGTTGCGGGCGCGACGACACCAAGAATCGTCGCGGCAATAATCACGAAGGAGGAGGGGAGGGTTCTGGGTTTTGACATGGCAGGGTGCGGGGCGAACGCCGGAAATTGGCGGTCGATCCGTGGCCCCACTATCTGCCTAATGAAAAAATCCGGCTACGCATCTTTTGCTATAAGCTATGCAAATAACACATTATGCTCATAACTAGCTAAAGATAAGATAGAATATCTTGTAGGTTAAGATATTCTAATTATGCGCCGACCGGTGCTGCGCGTGAATCGTGTCTAAATATTGCTGGCACCAGCGGTCTGGCCTTCCACCTTCACCGCCAGTTATTATGAACCGGCTTCGGAGCACCTCAATGGCGGCTCGCAACCGCCCCGATCGCCTTGGTCTGCTTGACGAGGCGTTTTTCAAGGCTGCCGCACACCTGTTCGCATAGGTCGTAGATCGACGGGTCGGCGATCGCATAGAAAACCTGGGCGCCTTGCTTGTGGCGGTTGAGCACGCCGGCCGCGGTCAGTTTGTGCAGGTGGCGGGACACATTGGCCTGCAAGCCGCCGGTCGTCTTGACCAAACCGCTGACGTTTTTTTCCCCATCGATCAAAGTATGCACAATCTTCAAACGCAGAGGATCGGCCAGCGCTGCAAAATGGCGGGCGATCAGGCAGAGTGCTTCATCAGGGGGCAGCGCATGTGTTTGTTTCATGGGATTGTTTCAAAAAGCAGTAGAGATAAAAATTAACCGGCGGTGTGCGGCCGGGTCAAATCGGACCAGAAGGCGCGTGCTGAGGTGAAGCCCGAAAGTTGGACAGGACGGATCGTTAAGTCCAAACCTGAATCCAGCGATTCATGTCCAAGAAACGACGCCAGCACAGTGCCCAGTTCAAAGCTCAAGTTGGTCTTGATGTACTGAAGGGAATCGACCCGAAATTGCGGCAACCCATAGCGGTGAATGGCCCATGCCGGTGGCGCTACTTTTACGAATTGCGCCGGGATGAGCTACTCGTCGCAGCGGCTGGATTACCAGCATGCGATTTACCCTCTGAACGCGGCAACACAAACTCCCGCCGGTGAAAGTGCTGTCACTGGCCAACCGGAGTCCCCTCGCACACAGTCAAGGCAGCAAGGTTCATCTCGAAGCCGCTGAGCCGTGTGACTAATGCCAGCTATGTCAGGCATCGTTCTCCCGGTTCGCTTTAGCGCCGGCAAGGATCAAAGGGCTTGGCACACAAATTCATTGGTATGCGCGCCGGCTGTGATTGAGCAAAGAGATCGCGACGAGACCCGGCGTAAAGCTGCTCACGAGCGCAAGGGGCAGGGAAGTTGATAGGAAAGTGGAGGTGGCCGGAGATGAATCCTATCGATTCGGTACGGGTAAATCGTATGCGCCTCTCTGTGCGCCGCAACATTTCGCCCTTGCATAGGCCATTATCGAAACGTCACTTACGACTAGTTGTGACGAAGTTCGAATCTCACCAGCCCGACCATTTTCCCCGACCCGGTAAAGACAGCGTCGGCGGTTTTTCAGATCTGCCGTTTCAAAGGCGAGTGGCAATCCGTACGAACGCTGGAGCGAACCGAACCCAAGGGCGTCGCCGTCGTAAGCGGGGTTTCGTGGATCATACTTGGTTACCAGACATGCACTTGCATGCTCCCAGTGGATGTTGGTCCGGATGGGCTCCTCGGCTTCAGCGACAGTAAGATTACGTATTCGGCACGAGAGGAATTGCGAATGTCGATCGGCAGTGGCTGATTTCCATTCTGCCCGTTCTTGGGCATTTTGTATCATCATCATAAACATCCCCATGAAAAATATGCACCAGTCCAAGGGTTTCACCCTTGTTGAAATCATGATTGTCGTCGTCATCATCGGCCTGCTGGCCGCGATGGCGATTCCGGCGTTCCAGAAGGTCCGCCAGGCTTCGCAGGACAAGGCCGTGTTGAACAACGCGCGCCAGCTGTCCGGCGCCGCCGACCAGTACTACCTGGAAAACGGTGTCTCGACCGTGTCGATCAACAACCTGATCGGTACCTCGAACTATGTGAAGTCGCTGAACCTGGTCGCGAACGAGACCTATCCCGGCGCGTTCACGCAGGGTGTGGCGATCACGATCGCCGGTGTCGCCGGCGTGCGCACGATCACCTACGCCCCGTAATCCGGTC
>CAIQKV010000081.1 GCA_903872505.1 uncultured Opitutia bacterium | reverse complement strand
GGGACGAGCGACATCACGCGGTTCCTGGAGTCGGAGTACATCGCCTCATTCAAGAATTATTGGACCGGCCGGCTTGACCGGCCATGGAGCGCGGAGATCCAGGCGGGCTTCAGCAATCCCAAGCTCCCGGCGTCGGCGCCGGCCGTGGTGCGGGAGGCGCGGCAGGAGTTCCTGGCCTCGGACGTCAGCTGCGGCATCGACCTGTTTTTTGGCGGGGGGAGCTATGACTTCATCCGGCAGGCCGCGGCGGGCCGGCTGGTGCCGGCGCACCTGCTGCAGACGCACCCGGACTGGTTTGGCGAGACTGCGATCCCGCAGTCCTTTTCGGGCGAGGTTTACTGGGATCGGCAGGGGTTGTGGTTCGGCAACGTGCTCAGCACCTATGGCATCCTGTACAACCGCGATTCGCTGGCGCGGCTCGGCCTCGACCACCCGCCGGAGCGCTGGAGCGACCTGAAGGATCCGCGGTATGCCGGCGAGATCGCACTCTCGGACCCGACCAAGAGCAGCTCGATGGCCAAGGCCTTTGAAAACCTGATCCAGCAAAGAATCCAGCAGCGGCGGGCCGAGCTGAAATCCGCCGCGGGAGGGACGATGACCCCGGCGCTGGAAACGCAGGCGCTGCGGGAGGGCTGGATCGCGGGCCTGCAGCTCATCCAGCTCATCGGGGCCAATGCCCGGTACTTCACCGACAGCGCCCAGAAGCCGCCGATCGATGTCTCGCAGGGCGACTGCGCGGCGGGCATCTGCATCGATTTCTACGGGCGGGCGCAGGCCGAGGTGACGGAAAAACGCGGCCGGGGCACCGGCCGGCTCGAGTTTGTCACGCCGCAGGGCGGCTCGGTAAGCTCGGTCGACCCGATCGCCGTGCTGCGGGGCGCGCCAAACCGGGAGGTGGCGGAGGCCTTCATCGAGTACACGCTCACGATGGAGGGGCAGAAGCTGTGGAATTTCAAACCCGGGACACCCGGAGGTACGGTACGGTTCGCCCTCCGGCGCCTGCCGCTGCGGCCGGATTTCTACGCGCACGAAGAGTGGAAGGTTTTCCGCAGCGATCCCGACGCGGCACCTTTCGCGGAGGAGGAGCACCTGGTCTACCACCCCGAGTGGACCGGGGTAATTTACCGGGAGATGGCCTTTGTGATCGGGGCGATGTGCCTGGACGCCCACGACGAGCTGGCGGCGGCCTGGCGGGAGATTGTCGCCGCGGGGATGCCCCCCCGGGCGATGGCGCGCCTGAGCGACATGTCCCTCATCAGCTACGAGCGCACGACCGGACAGATCCGGCAGGCGTTCAATTCGAAGGACAAGGTCGATGAAGTGCGGATCGCCAGCGAGATTGGCGCCGCCTTCCGGCGACAGTATCGCGAGGCGGCGGAACTGGCCCGCGCCGGGAAGTGATCAGGCCCGATCGGTTGGCGGGAGATAGACGCTCCGGTTGAGTTTTTCCATGTGGCGCTCGGGTTGCGCCACGGTTTTGAAACCGAACTGCTCATACAGCCCGTGCGCGTCGCGGGTGACGAGACCGAGCCGCCGCCGACCTTGCAGCCGGGGATGGGCCAAGGCCGCCCCCATCGCTGCCTTGGCCAGCCCACGACCGCGGTGGGTTTCCAGCACGTACACATCGCAAAAATAGGCGTAGGTCGCGTAATCGGAAATGATGCGGATCAGCCCGACCTGGGCGCCATCCGCCGTGTAGATTCCGAGGCACAGGGAGGCCTGCAGGGCGCGCTCCACGGTTTCGCGCGGAATGCCCTCCGCCCAGTAGCTCCTCGTCAGGTAGGCATGAATCGCAGTGGCATCGAGCCGCGCCGGGTCGTCGGAAATGAGATAATCCCCGTGCTTGACGTCCATGTCGTCAGCTCATCCGGGCAAACTCCGCCACAAAGCCAGCCCGGTCGGCGGCGCGAAAGAACGAAGTGCCGGCAACGAAGGTGTCGGCACCTGCGGCGCGGCACTCGGCCGCAGTGGCGAGGTCGATTCCGCCGTCCACCTCGAGGCGGAAATTGAGTCCCTGGTCGCGGCGCCAGTCGGCGAGCTGGCGCAATTTCGGCAGCATGTCGCGGCGGAACGGCTGGCCCCCGAAACCGGGCTGCACGGTCATCACCAGCACAAGGTCCACCTGAGGCAGCAGGGCGGCGATGGCCGTGGCAGGCGTGCCGGGATTGAGCACGAGACCGCACTGGCAGCCGAGGGCGCGGATCCGCGCGAGGGTGCCCGCATGGTCGTAGGCCGGCTCGATGTGGATGCTGATGAGATTGGCCCCGGCTTTGGCGAACGGCTCGATGTAACGGTGGGGCTCGTCGAGCATCAGGTGCGTGTCGAAGAAAAGCTTCGAGCCCGGCCGCAACGCGGCGAGGGTCTGGGGCCCGAACGAGAAGTTCGGCACGAAATGCCCGTCCATGATGTCGAGGTGAATCCAGCCGAGGCCGAGCTCCTCGACGGCCCGGACACTGTCCGCCAGCCGGGCGTGGTCGCCGGCCAGCAGGGAGGGGGACAGCAACGGCGCGGGCATGGCGGTCACCAGGTGTCCAGCACGGTGTGGGCGACCTTCTGTGCGAGCGCCGCGGCGAGCAGCGGCAAGGCCTGGTACTCGGACTGCAGCTGGCCGCTGTCCGTGAAGGCGTCGCGGTGCGCGGCGACAGCCCGGTCGGCAAACAGGACCTTGCCGCTGCGGTTGTCGCGGAGCGTGCAGGTCGTGCCGAGGGTCAGGGTGAATTTCCGGGCGAGGCCGGTGTCATCCGAGCGCGCGGCGACCGCCTCGCGGTGGTACTCGTGGATGACGACGGTGAGCGTGGCGTCGGCCTCCGCCGCGGAGTTCACCAGGGTGACGCGCCCGTCGGTGCTGAAGGCCTCGCGCAGCTGGGTGCTGACGATGGACTGGGCCTGCGGCAGCAGGGTCTGGTTGGCGACCGGCGTGACGTAGAGGGTGGCGAACGCCGGCGCGGCGCCGGTGCCGAGCTGGTAGTGGGAGCAGCCCGCGAGACCGAGCGCGACGGCCAGCAGGCAGAAAACGGGAAACCGGGAAATCATACGCGTGCAGCGAGAAATCGGCTCTTCTCCCGAAATGACAAACCCAAATCCGGCGGCCGGGCGCCTCAGAACAGCCAGAAATGCTTTTTCTTGTGCGGGGCCTCGCCGGGCTGGGCCGCCGGCTGGGGCTTGCCCAGGGCCTTGGCCTCGACCTTGGCGAGCTGCGTCTTGGCGCGCTTGGCGACATCCGAGTCGGGGTAGGACGTGATGGCCTCGTTGTAGAACACCCGGGCGGCGAGGTAATTGTCGCGCTTGTAGAAATAGAAGTCGCCGATCTTCATTTTGCTCTCAGCGAGCATCCGCTTCATCTCGTCGAGACCCTTCGCCGCCTTGGCGATGTTCACATCGTTGGGAAAGAGGATCATGAAGTCCTCGTAGTAGGTGATGGCCTCCTTGGTCGACGCCTGGTCGTAGTAGGGGCCGTCGACGAGCGAGGCGTGGGTCTGCGCAAGTTTGTAGTACGCGTCGGCCGTCAGCAGGCTCTGCGGGTAGTTGTTGATCAGGCGGTCGAGGGCGTCGATGGCCAGTTCAGTTTCCTTCCGCTGCTGATGGCCGCGGGCAATGTTCATCAGGGCGAGCGGGGCGTAGTCGCTGTAGGGCGCGTTGATGAGGACGAACTCCAAATACCCGATGCCGGTCGTGCGTCCGGTGGGTCCGGGGATGAAGCCCCAGATGCGGGGGCGCATGCCGTCGAGCAAGTCGCTGGCGATCCGGTACTCGAGGCCGATGACCTCGTTGAAGCGCTTGTGGTTGGGGTAGCGGGAGATCAGTTCCTGGAACGCGGCGAAGGCGTCATAATACTGCCGGCGTGCGAGGCGCAGCTTGCCGGCCCGGTAGAGCGCCTCCGGGGCGTAGATGGAATTGGGGTATTTCTTGGAAACCTTGATGTAGCTATCGATGGCGGACTTGAAACTGCCCTTCTCCTCCGCGACCCGGCCCTTGTTCATGAGATCCACGGCCTTGCGACCCTCCGGGCCGGCGATGCCGGAGAGGGCTCCGCCCTCGACGCGCCAGCCGGTCTGCGGGTTCCACACCAAGTCGGCGGCGAGCCGCCCAGGAAGGCAGGCCAGCAAGCCGGCGATCAGAAGCCCGGGAAGCAAGCGGCGGAGCAGGTAAGGAAGCATGTGCAAGTTTACCAGCGAATCAGCGCGCTTCCGTAGGTCAAGCCCGCCCCGAATGCCACGAGAAGGGTGTAATCGCCGCGCTTGATGCGTCCCGCGCGGCGCACCTCGTCCAGGGCGATGGGGATCGAGGCCGAGGAGGTGTTGCCGTAGCGGTCGAGGTTGACGTAAAAGCGGTCCATGGGGACGCCCAGGTATTGGGAGATGGATTCGATGATGCGGAGGTTGGCCTGGTGGGGGATCACGAGTCCAATCTGATCAGCGCGCAGGTGATGTTGTTCCAAGATATCCCGCGCCGCCTCCTCCATCGCCCGCACGGCAATCTTGAAGACCTCCTTGCCCTTCATCTTCAGAAAGTGGTCGCCGGCCGCGATGGACGCGGCTGTGGCGGGGTGGCTGCTCCCGCCGCGAGGCACGCAGAGGAGGTCGACGCTGCCGCCGTAGGCCCCGAGGCGGGTGCCGAGCAGGCCAACGCCCGGCTCGTGGCTCAGCCCGAGCACCACCGCGCCGGCGCCATCGCCAAAGAGCACGCAGGTGGTGCGGTCAGTGTAGTCGGTGATGGCGGATAGTTTCTCGGCGCCGATGACGATGGCGCGGCGGTAGCGGCCCGAGGCCAGCATGGCGCAGGCGGTATCCAGCGCATAGACAAAGCCGGAGCAGGCGGCGTTGAGGTCGAAGCAGGCGGCGTTGGTGCGCAGGCCGAGCTTGTGCTGGATGGTGCAGGAGACCGCCGGCAGGGTGAGGTCGGGTGTGACCGTGGCCACGATGAGGAGGTCGATGTCATCGGGGGCGAGCTTGGCATTGACCAGGGCGGCCCGGGCCGCGGCGACGGCCATGTCGGACGTGCCCTCGCCGGGTGCGGCGATGTGGCGTTCGCGGATGCCGCTGCGGCTGAGAATCCACTCGTCGGAGGTCTCAACCATCTTGGCGAGGTCGGCGTTGGTAAGGATTCGCGCCGGCGCGTAGTGGCCGGTGCCGAGGATGACGGTGGAGACGGAGGCCATGAAAAAACGGGGTCGGGGTGGGCGGGCGTCAGACGGTCCCCAGCGGCTGGGCCAGGCGTTCGTTGACGAGCGCGATGTCGGCCTCGATGCGGAGGTTCATGTCGGCCTTGATGATCTGGCTGGCGGCGTGGATGGCGCTCTTGATGGCGTGGCGGTTGGAGGAGCCATGGGCCTTGAGCACGTTGCCCCGGAGCCCCAGCAGCGGGGCCCCGCCGTAGCGCTCGGGGTTGATGCGCTCCTTGAGCGCGCTGAAGGCGGATTTGGCGAGCAGGGCGCCGGCGGCGCGCATCGGGTTGGCCTGCAGTTCCTCCTTCAGCATGGTGCGGAAGAAGTTCACGAGCGATTCCCAGGTCTTGAGCATGATGTTGCCGACGAAGCCGTCGCAGACGACCACGTCGACATGCTCGGCAAAGACCTGGAAGCCCTCGATCGGGCCGGCGTAGTTGATGAGGCCGTCGATCCGCCGGAGCATGTCGTTGGTCTCCGTGATGAGGGCGCTGCCCTTGCCCTCCTCGGTGCCGATATTCATGAGGCCGACGCGGGGCGAGGCGATGCCGAGCATGACCCGGCAGTAGTGGCTGCCGAGAATGGCGTTGTGCACGAGGTGCTCGGGCTTCGACTCGGGGTTGGCCCCGGCGTCGATGAGGACGAAGTGGCCGTTTTCCCGCGGGACGATGGCGGCAAGGGCGGGACGGGCGATGCCCTCCATGGTCCGCAGGCGGAGGGTGCCGCCGGCCATGAGGGCGCCGGTGTTGCCGCAGCTGACGACGACGCTGGCGTGGCCGTCCCGGACCAGCTCGATCGCGCGCACCATCGAGGAGTCCTTCTTGCGCTTGAGGGCCATCAGCGGCTTGTCGTCCATCGTGACGACTTCTGACGCATGGTGGATGCTGACGTGATGGCGGCGGAGAATGCCCGCGGACTGGACCAGAGGGCGAAGGATGGCCTCGTCACCGACCAAGGTGACGGGATTGAGCCCCGGGTACTGCCGCAGGGCGAGCTTGACGGCCTCGACCACCTCGGCGGGACCCATGTCACCGCCCATGGCGTCGACTGCTATGCGCCCGGTATCGCCGGAGGAAGTGCCCATCGCGAGGATGGCGGAGGGGGGCAGGGCGCGGGACTCAGACCTCAACGTTGAGGACCTGGCGCCCGCGGTACATGCCGTTCTTGGGGTTCACCCGGTGGGGGCGAAAGGCGCTGCCGTCGGTGGGATCCTTGGCAAACTCGGGGGCTTGAAAGGCGTTGGCGGCGCGGCGGTTGGCGCTGCGGCGTTTGGACTGTTTGCGTTTCGGATTGGCCATGGGAGGGTGGGTGTTGGAAGTGGGTGGCGTGGTCTAAAACGCCGTAAATGAAGAGTGAAAGGGTCGGATTAAAGAGCCGGGTTTTGGCGCGTCAAGCGTCATAATCGGCCGGTTTTCAGAGCCAGGTGAGGGCGGCCAGGAGCGCGGCAAATGCGAGCCGGTACCAGGCAAAAGCCGCCATGCCGTGGCGGGACAGCCAGTTGACCAGGAAGCGGACGGAAAGGGCCGCGGCGACGGCTGCGACCAGGCAGCCGAGCAGGACGTGGGGCCAGCCGAACACCTGGATCATCGCGGCACCGCTTTCGTAGCCCTTGAACGCGGTGGCGGCGGTGAGCGTCAGGAACCCGAGCAGGAAGCTGAACTCCGCCGAGTGGCGCGGGTCCAGCCCGGCCAGGTAGCCGCCGACGATGGTCATCATCGACCGGCTGGTGCCCGGCCACAGGGCCGCGCATTGGAGCAGGCCGATGTTCAGCGCCTGCCGGGGCGTGAGCTCGGTGGGTTGGGCGGCCGCGGGAGTCCGGGCGTCGCGCTGGCGGCGATAGCGCTCGGCCCAGAGGATGAAGACGGCACCCGCGACCTGGGCGGCGATCACCGTGCCAATCGAAAACAAGTGCGCGCCGATCCACCGGTGGAGGGCCAGGCCGAGCAGGGCGGAGGGGACAAAGGCGATGACCAGGCTGCGCAGCAGGTGCGCCCCGGCTGGATCGCGGCCGCGCAGGCCGTTCAGCATCGAGCGGAACTGCCGCCAGTAGAGCACGGCCACGGCCGCGATGGCGCCGAACTGGATCACGATGGTGTAGGTGTCGGCGGCCAGTGCGGTCGTGAGCGGCACGCCGGCCGGGAGCCGGTCGGACGGGCGGCGGTACCACAGGGGCTGGCCGTCGCGGCCGGACAACGGCGCGGTTGATTCCAAGCCGAGCGCGTGCGTGGCGACGATCAGGTGCCCGGTGGACGAAATCGGCAGGTATTCGGTCACGCCCTCGACGGCGCCGAGGATGAATGCGTCAGCCACGCTGAGCTCGGACACGGGCCGGGGTGCCGCGGCCGCGCCCCACGCCGCCGGACCGGCGAGGGCGAGGCAGAAGACTCCGAGCAGAAGGCGGCGCATGCATTTCTGCTCCCAGAAGGCGCGGGGGTAAGCAATTTTATTTGCGGCGCGCCCCCGGGGTGCAACGCTGGCGTTCCCGATGCCCGTGCTTACTCCGCTGACTTCCCGGCTGGCCGCCGGCCACGATCTCACCTCCGCCGAGGTCGAGCTCGCGGCGGCGGCGCTGGCCACGATGGAGGCCCGCGACGAGAGCAAGGAGGCGTTCCTCGCGGCACTGGCGGCCAAGGGCGAAACCGCGGCGGAGCTCGCCGCATTTGCCACGGCCTTCCGGGCGCGCGCCATCGATCCCGGCGTCGGTCAGTGGGCCGGGCAGGCGATTGACGTGGTCGGGACGGGGGGCGACCAGGCGGGCGGCTTCAATATCTCGAGCCTCGTCACGCTGGTGCTGGCGTGCGCCGGCGTGGTGGTGATGAAGCATGGCAATCGCGGCGTCACCTCCAAGTGCGGCAGTGCCGACCTGCTTGCGGGGCTGGGCGTCAACCTCGAGGCGCCGCCGGAGCAGGTCCGGCGCGCGCTCGACCAACTGGGCTTCGCGTATTTTTTCGCGCCGGCGTGGCATCCCGCCTTCAAGGCCGTCGTCCTGCCGCGCCGCCGGCTCGCGGCCCGCGGGCAGCGCACGATTTTCAACCTTCTTGGTCCACTCATCAATCCCGGGCGCCCGGCGCACACCCTGCTGGGCGTCGCCTCGCTGCCCCTCGTGGAAAAGATGGCCGCGGCGCTCGACTCGCTCGGCGGGGAGGCCGGGCTGGTCGTGCACGGGATCATCGACGCGGAGCGCGGCATCGACGAGCTGACTACCGCGACGGTCAACCGGGTGCGCGGCACCGGCGACTTCCGCCACCTGGTGACCGAGTGGCGCGCGTCGGATTTCGGGCTGCCGGCCGCGCCCTTTGCCGACCTGCAGGGCGGCGACCTGGACGCAAACTTGGCGCTGACCGGGGCGGTGCTGGCCGGGGACGGGCCGGCCGGGCTGGTTGACACCATCGTGCTCAACGCGGCGCTGGGCCTCTGGATCGCCGGGCGCACCGTCCATGTCCGGGAGGGACTGGCGCCCGCGCGGGAGCTGCTGCTGGGCGGCGCAGTTGCCAAGAAAATCGCCGCCACGCGCGAGTTTTACCGTTCATGACCCGGAAATATTTCGGCACCGATGGTGTGCGCGGCCCCTACGGCGGACCGGTCGTGAACAAGGCGTTTGCCGAGCGGCTCGGGTTTGCCGCGGCCGCCTGGCTGGGAAAAAAGGGCCGGGTACTCATCGGGCGCGACACCCGCGAGTCCGGCCAGGCGCTCGAGGCCGCCGTGGCGCGCGGGCTGCGGGCGGGCGGGGCCGAGCCGGTTTCGCTGGGCATCGCCCCGACGCCCGCCGTGGCCCGGGCGGTGCTGGCGGAGCAGGCGGCGCTCGGGGTGGTGATCACGGCGTCGCACAACCCGGCGGCGGACAACGGCATCAAGTTTTTTGGCGCGGGTGGCGTGAAACTGACCGACGCGGAGGAACTGCGCCTCGAGCAGCTCTTGCCGGAGTCAGTCGGGACCGCGGCGGTGGTGCTACGGGTGAGCGACGCCTGCGCGCCCTACATCGCCGCCGCGCAGAAATTGCTGCCGGCAAACTCGCTCGCCGGCTGGCGGATCGTGCTCGACACGGCCGACGGCGCTTGTTGCGGCACGAGCCCCGTCGTGTTCCGCGCGCTCGGCGCGGAAGTCATCGGGCTGGGAGACGCGCCCGACGGAACGAACATCAACGCCGGGGTCGGGAGCGAGCATCCGCAGCTCCTGGCGGCGCGGGTGAAGGAGACCGGCGCCCGGATCGGGGTGGCGCACGACGGCGACGGTGATCGCTGCGTGCTTTGCGACGAGCAGGGCGGGGTGCTCGACGGCGATGAGATCCTCACGCTCCTCGCAACCCATGCGCTCGCGCGCGGCACCCTCGTGAACCGGACGCTCGTCGCGACCGTGCAAAGCAACCTGGGCGTCGATGCGGCGATCGTCGCGGCGGGCGGACGCGTTTCCCGCACCGCGGTCGGCGACCGTTACGTCATCGAGCGCATGCTGGCCGAGCGTGCCACACTGGGAGGCGAGTCGAGCGGGCACATTATCTGCTCCGAGATCTCCCCGACGGGCGACGGGCTGGTGGCCGCGTTGAAGGTGATCGAGGTCATGCTCGCGACCGGGCGCCCGTTGTCCGACCTGCGCCGGGTCCTGCGGAAGTTTCCACAGCTGACCGCGGCCCTGACCGTGCGGGAGAAGCGGCCGCTTGAGACATTGCCCACGCTGACCGCGGCGACCCAAGCGCTCGGGGCTGAACTCGGGACACAGGGCCGGGTGCTGGTGCGCTACTCCGGCACCGAGCCGAAGCTGCGGCTGCTGGTCGAGGGCCCATCCCTCACAGTCGTCCAGGCCGGACTAGCCCGCCTCGAGGCGGCGGCGCGGGCAGACCTGGACGTGCGTTGAGGGGAGACGGCAGCCCGCGGCATCAGCCGCCCGGCGTCGCCTGGATTGGCACGATGGTCTGGAAGAATTCATTGCCGAGGTAGCCGATCAGGAAGCCCAGGATCATGCCGCCCCAGACATCCTCGACCGTCAGCACGGGCTGCGACTCGTTGGACCGGCGTGAGGAATAGACCACTGCGATCATCGACAAGATGATGGCGAGCAACGTGGAGGTCAGCATGCCGAGTGGCTTTTGCTGGAGGATATCCGGGCCGATGTCCTTCAAGACCTTGGCGGCCGAGCCCAGGAATGCGCCGATCAGCGCCCCGAGGCTGATGGAGCGCAGCGGCGGCCGGAAGGGGAACCCGATCTCGAAGGTCGAAGTGTGGGAGCTTCCCTCGCGCCGGTAGGTGATCACGCCCTGGAAGCTCAGTTGGCCGCCGGTGATGAACAGCCACTGGGGCATCAGCGCCTTGAAGGAGTAGCCGTTGGATTCACCGGGAGCGATGGTCTGGAAAGGCTGAAGGGGCTGTCCCGGCACGACGATATTGCTGTAGAAGAAAGGATTCCCGGGGGGCATCGCCGTGGTGTTCCAAATCGACCCGGCCAGGAGCCGCCGAAACCACGGGTAGATGCTGCGCTTCGCAAATTCCTGGTTGAAATTTCCCTCGTGGATCCACTGCACCTGGTAGGGGACCTGGTACCCGTAGCTGATGATCTCGATCGGTTGGTCGTACGGATTCGTCACCGTCGTGGTGAGCGTGAAAGGCTGGCCGGCGACCACCACGCCCTGAGGGACCGTGGTGCGTACCTTGAGTGCATCGGTGGGCATGGCGGGGCGGGGGTTGGGGCGCGATTTTCGTATGAGCCTTAGGAGAGGGGGTGTCGAGCATGCGGATGGCCTGGGCTCCGGGTGCAGGCTGGTGGGAGAGCCCTATTGACGCCGGATGCCGGCTCCGGCTTATCGAGGCCTACTCGTGGCCTTCGACTCCAAAACGGCACCGTCAACCTCCCGCGTCTACTGGACGGCGTTCATCGGGCTGTTCTTCGATTACTATGACCTTTTCCTGTTCATCTATCTCGAGAAGGTCCTGGCGGCGCACTTTGCACTGGGCGGCGCGGCGAGCAATGCGCTGCAGTTCACCGGGCTCGCGGGCGTCGGTCTGGGGGCGCTGGGGTTCGGCTGGCTCGCGGACCGGTTCGGCCGCGGGCGGACCATGCTGGCGGTGTTCGGCGTCTATCTCCTCGGGATCGCCGGGCTGAGCCTGGCGTGGAGTTATGGGAGCCTGCTGGGCTTCCGGTTGCTCGCCTCGCTCGCGCTCGGCGCGGAGTGGGGCATCAGCCACACGTTTCTCAACGAGCAGGTGGGACGCGAGCGCAGCTACCGGTTCGCGGCGCTGCTGCAGTTTGCCATCCTCGGCGGGCTCCTGGCCGCGCTGGCGAGCCGCTACCTGCTGCCGGCGTGGGGCTGGCGCTGGCTGTTTGCGGCTTCCCTCGTGCCGGTGGCGCTGCTGTCGGTGGCGCGCTGGCGCATGCTGGCTAATGGGCCGGCGGGAGAAAGGCGGGAGACCGGGGGCCTCGGCGCGGTGCTCGCGGCCAACCTGCGTCCTTTCCTGTGCTGCCTGGGGCTCGCCAGCCTGACGATCGCGAGTGGTTTCGTGAATGTTTTTTTCGTCAAGGAACTGCCGCAGTCGCCGCTCTACACGGTGCTGTTCTGGGTCAATCTCGCGCCCGGCATGCTGGTCGGCGCGTGGATCGTGCGCCGGGCGGGCGTCCGCCGCGCGCTCGCGGGATATGCGGTGGCGCTGACGGTCCTGTCTCTGTTCGCCTGGGGCAGCGGGTGGGAGGGGCGGAAGCTGGCCTTTGCTCTGGTCCTGCCGGCGTTGAACGGCATCCCATTCGGCCTGATGGGCGCGTATTTCAACGAAGTCTTCGGGCGGTACCGGACGATGCTTTCCGGGGCCGCCTACAATCTCGGGCGGATCCTCGCCGGCTTCTCGCCGGTGCTGATCACCGCGCTCGGGCTGCACACCGGGGGGAACTATTTCCTGTTCACGGCGGTGCTGGGACTCGGCGTCCTTGTGCTGGGCGCCGGACTTCCCGAGGCAGCGCGGCCGTCAGCGAGTTAAAATGCGCATGCGGCTTGTCTGCCGACCGGAGGTGGCTATGGTTATCGCAGGAGGTTACCATGAGCCCAATGATCCGTCTGCCAGCCAAGGTGGGCTGGATGTTAGTCGCGGCACTGGTGGTTTCGCTGCCGGCGCTGGCCATGACCAATGAGGAGTCGGTGCGACTCCTGAAACTCACACAGTTCGTGCTGCCGGAGTATCCGGACGCGGTGAAGCAGGAAGGCTGCACCAACGGCAACGTGACCG
>CAIQKV010000080.1 GCA_903872505.1 uncultured Opitutia bacterium | reverse complement strand
TCAGCCGGGTGTTGTAGGCGTGATGCGTGCAGACCCGGTGCACCCGGGGCCGGGTGATGGAGTAGCCGATCGCCACCGTGGAAAAATGCTCCCACTCCATGTCCGGCATCGGCGAGGGCAAGGGCATCCGGGGCGACAACAGCACGCCTTGGATGCCGCGGGCGCGCAGCATCCGGCTCATGAGCCGGCCTGTCATCCCCGGCGCGTTGATTTGGAAGGATTCCAGGGCGAAGCCCTGCGAGCGCGCGCACACCGTGGCCGCCTCGATCATCCGAAGCTCGGTGGGGTTGGTCTTCAGCGTGGCGGCATCGTACGTGGTGATGCAGGCGATCACCCCGGCAAAGTGGCTCGTGCCGCTGTGCCGGTAGGCCGTGAGCGCGGATAGCATGGCGTCGCGCGTGTAGCCGAGCGTGCGCGAAACCGCCTGCACCCGGGCGACGGTGACGGGCTTGATCCGCGAGTCATTGCGGAGGGCAAGCCCCACCGTGGTGAAATGCACGCCGGCGACCTTGGCAATATCCCGCAGGGTGACGCGTTTTTCCATGGGGTTCCTCGACTGACGATCCGGTGAAACTAAAGAGAAAAAATCCCGACGCAACGAGGCATTTTTTCAGGCTCCGGGTGGTGGGGTCCGGCCCCGGAGGATTTTCCGTGGATTGCACCCCACCGCGACCACCAGGAAGACAGCTCCGGCCGGACATTGAGTTGCCGGGAGCCGGCAAAGGTACTTCGCTGGCTCCCTCCCATGCGACCCACCCCGATCAACTGCGCGGAAGCGATCTTTGAGGCGTTTTTTGAGGAGCGCCTCCGGGAATTCGACCAATGGACGACGGACACCCCCGGAGTCACCGGCCTGAAATTCGCCCCCGGCTGGTCGTTCGTGTCCTTCAGCTGGGCGCGCCCGGCACCCGACGGGCTGGTGCTCCGTCTGCACCGGCGCTACGACCGGCTGGACTGCTCCGCGTACGATCGCCTGATCGTCTGCCTCAACCTGCCGGAGGACAGCGTCATTCAGCTCGCGGCCGAGACCGACGCCGGGCCGCGCGCCCGCACCGGCCGGCCCTGCGGGGCCACGCGGCACGAGGAGTGGCTGCCGCTCGACGGCGCCCGGCAAATCCGCTCGCTCACCGTCGAGGTGCGCCACCCGCATCCCGTCGCCAGCTCCGGCTGGCTGCTGTGGTTCGGCCTGCAGAGCACCACTCGCCTCCCCGATTATCTCGCCCAGTGGGCGGGCTATGACGAAAAGTGGGACCTCTACCTGCAGCCGCCGGATTTCCAGCCGGCCTTCACGCCGACCTACGGCCTGATGATCAACACAGAAGAACTCGCGGCCGCGCGGCGGGAGTTCGCGCAGTCCCCCGCCACGCGCGAACTGCGCCAGCTGGCCGAGAAGGCGCGGCGGACGCAGCCGGAACCCCTCATCGGCGAGCACACCAATTTCTGGAACTTCAATGTCTTCCGCCGCGAGCGGGACATGGGGAAGCAGATCATGCTGCACGGCCCGTTCGCCGCCCAGGCCGGGATGCTGTGGCAGGACAAGGAACTCTGCCGGCGGGCCGCGCGCTTCGCCCTGAGCCTCGTGCACTGCGACCATTGGGAGGATGTTTTCTTTGCGCACATGCGCGGCGCCAACTGGGACCAGCGCGGTTTCGCGCAATCGCTGGTCGGGTGGGAATGCGCCATGATCCTCGACCTGTGCGGCGAGTGGTTCACGCCGCTCGGCCGCGACCTCATCTTGCGCCGGCTCGCCACCGAGGCGCACGGCTCCATGTGCCACGCCTCCTGGTGGTGGGAGTACATGTATCACACCAACCAGCTTTGCGGCATCACCCCGGGCCGGCTCTACGGCCTGCTGGTGCTCGAGCAGTGCATGCCCGCCCGCCCGGGAAATTTTCCCCGGCCGCCGTCCCGGGTCGCGCCGCACACGGACATCGCCTGGGCCAACCTGCTGGACAACCTCGCCCACGCCCTGCTGCCTGACGGCGGCTACGTGGAGGGCCCGTCGTACTTCAGCTGGGTGGCGCAGCAAACCGCGGTCTCCGCCCTGCTCTACAGCCGCGGCCGCCAGCGGGACCTGCGCGCCCTCGTGCCCGAACCGCTCTTCCGCACGGACCGGCTCGCCGAGATGCTGCTTTCGACCGATGACGGCCAGGACATGATTCTCACCGGCGACGCGAACTTCGTGTTCGGCGAGGCGCTCGCGTTTCTCGCCTGGCTCATGCCGCAGTCGCATTGGGTCACGCTGTACCGGAAATCCGTCCGGCGCGCGGGGGTCGCGCCCATGCTCGCCATCCTGCGCCTCGACCACGAGATCCCGGCGGAGGGGCCCGCGCTCGCGCCCTTCAGCACCATGCCGGACCTGGGTTACATGGCCTCCGTCCGTCGGCTGGGGCCCGAGTTCGTGAAGCTCTTCATCCTCGGCAACAAGGCGGACGGCGACCACCAGCACGAGGACAAGGGCAGCTTTGTCCTCGAGTGCGCCGGCGACAGCTTCGCCTTCGATTTCGGCTGCGTGGACTATGCCAACCCCATCGCCAACGAGCTCAAGCACGCCCAGCGGCACACCATGCTCACGCCGTGGAGCGACACCGAGCGGCCGGCGCCCAAGAATCCGATCCGCGCCGACGTCAAGCCGCAGGGCAGCGGTGACGCCACGCGCTTCCACGCCACGATCGATGCCACCCCCGGCTGGGAGGGCTGGTTCACGCGCTGGCACCGCACGTGGGATTCGCCCGGCCCGGACCGGTTTGTCATCACCGACGACTGGGCGGTCGAAAAAGGCGAAGGCGCCATCTTTCACTGGACGACCCGGCTGCCGATGCGCCTGGAATCCGGCCGGGTAATCATCGAGGGCCGCCGGGCCCGCGCTGAATTGATCATCCCGGACGGGGTCGAGGCCCGGATAGACCAACTGCCCCTGATGGATCCGCGCCGCACCGCCGTCGAGGCACGCTGGGAGGTCATCCAGTTCGCGTGGAAGCACGCGGAGACGCAGCCGCGGCTCACGCTCCGCCAGCGCGGCCGCAGCGGCACCCTGCGCGTGGCGGTGAAGCTGACGCTGCTGGCCCCGGCCTGAGTCACCGCGGACCGCCGCCTACGTCAGTCGCACCGTGACGACGAGTTTCCCGCTGGTGGCGCGATGGAGGATCGCGCTGCGGCGCTGCACGCGCTCCGGGGGCATGGGGAGGTCGTCGTCTCAGTACGGTTGATCTAGGGCATCTTCGCACTGGTACAGCTGCGAAGAGAGCACCGTTCCCCAACATCGTCCTTACCGGCGCTTTTTCTGCCCCGCCTCCACGAGTCGCCCGACCGTCTTCACGGGCGCAACCCAATAGTCGCGCGCCTTCAAATGCGCCACCAGTTCCTGATGCGCGGCGCGTTCAAAGGTGTGGCTTGGGCCGCCGATGCCGTGGAACAGCAGCACGGTCCAGCCGCCCGTGGCCAGGGCGGCTTCGCAGTGGGCGATGAGTGGCTGGGCCGTGGCGCCCGAGCCCGCGAATCCGCCGATGCGCAGCAGCTGGACCGTCGCGGGATCGTTGACCTCGGGAATGCAGGTGCGGGCGGCGAAGTGGCGTTGCCGTATCGCGGCGTCGTACGAAGCCTCGTCGGGCTCGGCGCCAATGGCCAATGCACCGCAGGGATGAGCAAACGTGCGGTCGGCATCAGGGCCAATGTTCTGATCGAGCCAGTCAGCGGCCGCCGCGACCTCCGTGGCGATTTCGGTCGGACTCACACTTTCCAGCGGATGCTTCAGCCAGTCGGGAACCCGCCCCATCCGCTCGAGGTAAGGCTGGGCGCGGCACCAATGATGGACGGTGTGGTTGCCGATCTCATGGCCCCGCGTGTGGGCCGCCCGCCAATCGGTCACGCGCCGCAGCATATCCTCGCGGGCCGTCTGGAGGTAGAAGGTGCCGCGAAAGCCGGCGGCTTCCAGGTCGGGCATGGCTTGGTCGAGGTTGTTCGCGTTGCCGTCGTCGTAGGTGAGGCTGACCGCGGCCCTGGCTCCGTGAGGCCATGGCCATGAGTGCCTCTCAGGAAGCCGGACCGGATGGGACGAGGTTTGCACGATGATGGGGGCTAGAACATCTCCAATCGAAGGGCTGCCACCAAGAGGCGCAAAAGGAGTTTTGTTTTGCGCGTTTTTGCGCGTCTTCGCGGCTACACTTTAGCGAAGATGCCCTAGATCATCCGTACGGAGACGACGAGTTTCCCGCTGGTGGCGGGACTGAGGATCGCGATGCGGCGCTGTACGCGCTCCGGGGGCATGGGGAGGTCGTCGACCCGGATGGTCGTGCCTGCCGGGGCCTCGAGAATAACGCGGCCGTGCTGGCCCGTGAGGGTGATCGTCCGGCCCGCGACGGTGACGGGCAAGGCGGTCTGCCAGTAAAACTCGACGCCGGTGCCGCCGCCCGGGGCGAGTTCGTAGTCGTCCGTGATGGTGAGCTGGTCGGGCTGGGGAGAGTCCCAGGAGCGAACCCACTTGCGGTAATTCTTCCAGCCCGGCGTGACGTCGATGGTGGCGGAAAACCGGACCGCGTCGCCTGTGCCGGCCGGCCGGACATTAAAGCTGAGGGGCGATTCCGGCGCCGGGCGGAAGGACGTGCCCACCGGGATGAGCATGTTGTGGCGTTCGCAGTTTTTCAGGATGCCGGCGAGCGGGCTGGAGTAGTCGCAGGTGCCCGGGTCCATCGCGTAGGTTTCGCCGCGGTACTCGAGGACGAAGCTGCCCTTGTCCTCGTGCGAGTGGCCGGAGTTCGCCTTGTTGCCCAGGACGAGAATCTTGGTCCACGACCCCTGGCTGGCGCGGGTCGACGCCATCAGGCCCATCTCGGGCAGATGCACAAAGGGCTTGGGCGGGGGGCCGGCGGCGGGCGTGTCGGCCTCGAGGAGATTGGCCATGAGCGTATTGGCCAGGCCGTGCGTGCGGGCGAGGGCCTTGCGGAGCATTGTGACCCAATGGCTTTGCGGGAGCGCGAAGGCCATCACCGCGAGGGCCTC
Source organism: uncultured Opitutia bacterium (assembly GCA_903872505.1). Lineage (GTDB taxonomy): Bacteria > Verrucomicrobiota > Verrucomicrobiia > Opitutales > Opitutaceae > Opi-474. The sequence continues at coordinate 31,404 of CAIQKV010000080.1, read as the reverse complement.
CTGCTCGAGGCGGTTGCGCGCATCGCAGATGGGGATGACGTCCTGGTCGGCATCGGTTGAGAGCACCGCGGCGCCGAAGTCGCCGGTGCGGCGGACCGAGGCGGGGATGATGTCGCGGAGCTGCTTGCCCCGGGCGCGGGCATAGTAATTGAGCGTGAGCCCGCCGTCCCGCGCGACGCAGCGGAAGTAAGTCGGCCCCTCGACATAGCCGCCGTCCGGGAGAATCGCGTAGCCGAGGCTTTCGTTGAGGTCGGCATAGGCCATTTCCGTGTAGGGCTTGATCCGCGGCCAGGATTTCTCGAGTAGCAGGTAGGCCGACATCCGGCCCGGCGTGAACCACGCGAGCTGGTTGCAGTGGAAGATGTAGTCGTGCTTCCAAGCGATGAAGTTGATCGAGCCGAGGCCTTCCTCGGCGAGGCGGCGGCTCAGGAAGTCCCGGGCGGTGTCGGTGAACATCTCGCCGGCAAGGTCGAGCACGAGCGCGATCTCATGCGCGCAGAGGGATTGCACGAAACAGCGATGCTCGAAGACGCCGCCCGGCAGGTAGCAGATCATGCCGTCGTCCCAGCGGCCGGACATGCCCAGCGCCATGGCGAAGCGCGCGCCGAGGCGGAGCAGCGACTTGTCCTTGAGCAGCAGGCCCGCGATGACGGCGTTGACCGCGTGGCCCACGGGCGCGTTGGCGAGCAGGGTGTTGCCGTGGTCCCGCTCGCGGTTGTAGCGCGTGTCGCCCCAGAAATTCACGAACTCGCGCACCATGCGCTCGGGTTCCAGTTTCCGGGCCTCGTCGGCCGCCTTGGTGAAGGTGGACTCGTGGTGCACGGCGAGGAAGGCGTCGTGCCGGATGCGGAGGGCGGCGAGCTCGGCGGCATTGACCAGCAGGCCGTGCGTGGGCTCGAACTTGGGCTCGTAGGACTCGGGTTGGAGGTAGCCCTCCCAGGCGGCGTCGAAGCGGTCCCACATCCACTTGACGCGTTCGAGGAGCTGGCTGTGCTGCACGCCCACCCAGTTGATCCAGCCGCTGGAAACGCCCTCGGCCGCGGAATCGATCTCGAGCGTGAGGGAATGCAGGACGCTGGCGCCGTTGAGCTCGAGCGCGTGTTCCTTCTTGAGCGCCGGCGCGGGGCCCGAGGTGAAGGTGCGGACACCCGCATTCGTAACCGCGGTCATTTTGAAAATCGAATCAAGCGGCGCCATGACGCTGACAATGACGCGGTCGTAGCCGGTGCAGTCGGCCTCGAATTGCCGCGTCATCCGGAGCGCGGGAACGCCGGCGGGCTTGCGCGCCCACTCGAAGGCCGCGAAGCACCAGTTCTGCGAGACGCGGAGGCCGTGCGCATCGCCGGGCTCGACGCGCCAGTGGCTGAGACCGCTCAGGCTCGGGTCCCAGAGCGGGTCGAGGATGCCTTCCGCCGCATTGATGGGAATCGCCTTGAGCCGGGACGTGGTGCTTCCGGTCGGGAGGCTGCTGGCACCGGCGGCCGGGCCCTGCCCAGGTGCGGTTGCCGTTGGTGACTCCGGGGCCTTCGCGGCCGCAGCTGACCCAAAGCCGCGCGATTGCAGGGCAAGTCCGACGGCAGTTGCCAGGCTGGCGCCCACCGCTTGGCGGCGAGTGATGGCGTTGAAATCCAGGGGGGAGTCTTTCATGGGGGTGACGGGGTGGTCGCCAGAGAGTAATTTCAGAAAATCAAATGCCAACAAAACAAACCCGGCATCGCCACCGGATAATGGATGGCATGGAAACTCCCGCGGGCGACGCGTCGCGCCAGGTCGCGCCCGGCCGGCGATTTTCGCTCGTCATCGCGGCCCCGCCGGCGGATTTTTCTGCAACATGACCCCGCGCATTCTCTGCGTCGGCGCCGCCACCTTCGACACGATCTTCAAGGTGCCGGCGATTCCCGCGACGCCCACCAAGGTGCTGCCGACCGCGTGCATCCAGCAGGCTGGCGGCATGGCGGCCAGCGGCGGGGCGGCCATCGTGCGCCTCGGCGGCCGGGTGGAATACTGGACCCGTGTGGGCGACGACGACACCGGGCGCCGGATCATTGCGGATCTGTCCGCGGCCGGGCTTGATCTCACCCGCGTGCGGCAGGTGCCGGGCGGCCGGTCGACCCTCTGCACCATCCTCGTCGATGACGCCGGCGGCCGCCTAGTCGTGCCCTACTACGACCCGGACCTCGACCCGGATCCGGGCTGGCTGCCGGTGGATGAAATCAAACGCTGCGACGCCCTGCTGGTGGACGCGCGCTGGACAGCGGGCGCGGCCCGCGTGCTGGAAACGGCGAGGGATGCCGGGGTGCCGGCGGTTTTCGACGCCGACATTTCGCCGGCCGGCGTGCTCGAAACCCTGGCGCCGCTCGCGAGCCACGTCGTGTTCTCCGAACCCGCCCTGGGCGCATTCACCAATCACGCCGACGTCGATTCGGCGCTCCGCGCGGCCACCGCCCGCCTGCCCGGGTTCGTGGGCGTCACGCTGGGTGCCCGCGGTTTCCGCTGGCTGGAGAATGGCAAACTCCACGCCGTGCCTGCGCCGGAGGTCGCCGTCGTCGACACGCTTTCGGCCGGTGACGTTTTTCACGGGGCGTTCACCCTGGCGCTTGCCGAGAAAATGACGATCGCCGACGCCGGCCGTTTCGCCTGCGCCGCGGCCTCGCTCAAGTGCACGCGTTTCGGCGGGCGCGCTGCGGCTCCGACCCGGAGTGAGGTGGCAGCGCTGTTGCGCCGCTGAGCCGGCGCCGCCCGTGCCGGGCTACCGCGCTTCACTTTTGGTCTGCAGGTCCGGACAGCACGATGCTGGGATCCCAGAGGATCGGATCCGGAGTCTCCTGCCCGGTCCGGCGCACCACGAACCGGATCAGGTCGCCGGTGTCCGCGGACACGGCCGCCAGGTGGCACTCCACCGCTTTACTGGCATCCGGCGTGATCACGGCCCAGCCGGCCGCCGGCCAGATCTGCCGGTCGTTTTGCGTCACCTTGATTTCAACGGCTCGACCGTTCTCCGCGCTCGGGTCCTTGCGAATCACGCTGTCGATGGCGAGCGTGCCCCGCTGGGGCACGACGAACACCCGGGCCACGTCGGACGCCGCGCCGGCCTGCAGCCAGATCCGGCCGATCCGCGCCTGGCCCGATCCGCACCAGAGGCCTTCATAGCCGAGGTACGCCCAACGCATCGGGCGGAAGGGCCCGTCGACAAGCGTTTCCTCGTAGCGCCACTGGTGCCCACCCTGCGTGGGACCGTAGCCGCCCAAGGCCCGGTAGGTCGCCGGTTCGCCCGCGATCAGCCGCGCTGGCGTGAGACCGCCCCGGTTGCCATCGCCATCAACGGCGCGCACTTCGTAGCGGGAACTGATCCTCTGCCCGGATTCGCCCTGGTGATCGAAATAGAACGTCCCTTTCGCCGCCCGCGCCTCCACCACCCCGTCGCGCAAAATTTCGTAGTACGAAATCCAGTTGTCGTCGGTGGCCGGCTCCCATCGCACTTCCACGCCCTGGACGCCGAGATTCGTGCCGATACGCTTCGTGGCAGCAGTCGGCGCCGACGGCGGAATCGGGTCCGTGCCGGCCCCGGGATGTTTCGGCAGGTTCAAAAAGACCAGTTCACCGGGCAGCACGGTGGCAAACTCGATGCCGTGGTCCATGAGGTCCGCACCGGTGCGCGTCGCATGATAGTCTGACTTGTCGCAGCGGACATCATAGTCGGCCGTGGGGATCAAGCCACGCGGATGCAGAATCACCGGCTGGTCGGTGGCGGCATCGAGCCGGACCGGCGTGGCGAGTTTCACGTACTTGAAACCGAGCCGGTCGGGGTTTCCCTGCGTGAGATCGATCTCCGCCGAGGCCAGGACCTGCCGGTCGGCCGCCCGGACGATGCTCAAACGGTATTTGCCGGTATTGTTGGCGCCACCCGCCCACTCGTTCCGCGTGCGTCCGATCAGGCCGAGTTCGGTGACCACCAGCGGCTCCTTGGCTGGCTGGATCGCCATGCCAAAGAATCGATCCGTGGCCGGTCGCACGATGCCGGTTTTCGCGATGCCGGCGGCATATGATTCCTCGCCTGACGCGGTCCGATACTTGAAGTTCACCGGGCCAAAGACCTCCGCGCCCGAACCGTAGTAACGATACTCCCCGTCGATCGGGTCCTGATAAATTCCCGTCTCGATGACCGCGGCGGCCGTCGTGGACAACTGGCACATGCCCAGGCGTACGCCCGAGAACCCGTCCTTCTCACCCCCACTGAGTCGTTGCGCCGTGACGAAATAGGTCGGGGCCGAGCGTGCGTGCTTGGCGATGATGACGCCCTTCGAACTGTCGCGGTTCATCCGCTGGAAATACCAGATCGGATCGTCGTTGCTCACCTCCGGCCGGAACACATGGCTCCAGCGGCCGACCACCTGCTCAGTCCGAAAATAATGGTAAAGATCCCAGTCCTGGCGGACGGCCTCGACGTCACTGCCGTCGCCCGGGTCGCGATACCACGTTGCATTCATGCACAGATGAATCCGGTCCGAGGCCGGGCGGTAAAACGTGTGATCGTAATCGACGACGTTGTGATATTTGTCCGGCGGGATGAGGAGCGAGGTGTAGTAGGAACTGTACGGTCCGACGCCGCCGTCGGTGTATTCGCCCGACTCGGAGAAGCGCGCAATGTCGTAGCTGATCCAGCGTCCGCCACCGATGCAGGCATCCACGCCGCTCTGCGGGAATGAGGATTTGAACTTCTCCAGCAGCCAGCGGAAGTTCTGGTCGCCCTGCAGGAAGTCCGTGTCGTTGGCGCTGAATCCCGGCATGCCGTCGTAGCGCCATTGAAAGTCGCCCCACGCCTTCACGCTCCGGGCCAGCAGGGCATACTGCCATTCCGCGGTCGCGCGAATCGACTGCTCGAAACTCAGGCTGCCCGGCACGAGCCAATCCGGATGCTCCTGCCCGACGCGGGAGGCCGGCGTGGCCAGGAACGTGGGAAACCACAGCACCCAGTGCATGCCGTACTTGGCGAGATACTCATTGGTCAGCCGCCATTCCGGCGCCCGCCAGGTGCCGTAGTTGTCAAACCAGCCGGCATCGTCCCACAGGACGTCACCACCCGCCTCGCGCATCAGGTCGACATAGCGGAGGTCGTCGGCCAGGCGCCGTCCCCAATTGTCGCCGCTCGGCGTGCCGCCCTCGCCCACCCAGGCGCCTGTCCAATTGACGGCCCAGCGCGTCCGCGCAAAATAGTCGTCGTTGGTGAAGTCCCACAGGTAGCGATACTGCCAGTCGAGGAGCGTGTTGCCCATCGCGTCGAGATCACCGGTGAAGGCGCCGATAAAAGCCTTCGGGGTCTCGAGCTGCTGCCCCGGTTCCAGCGTCTTCGCGTAACCTCCAACCTGAAGCGAGAGGTCGCCTCGACGGCCGGTCGCCGCATCCGCGCCGACGTGCAGCGTCCAATGGCCCAGGTAGTCCCAGCCCACCATGAGGCCGTCGTGCGTGCGGCGATTGCGCTGCACCAGCAGGGGCAGGTAGGCGCTGTAGTAACCGTTCTGAATTCCAACTTGGGAATCAAACACCCGGCTGTAGTCCGGCGTCATCGCCTCGGTCTTGAGCAACTGGCTGCCGTTGTAGTCACCGCCGCCCGTGACGTAGGAGAGGTCGAGGTCCGCCGCCTCTCCGGCCTGCAGATTCGCGGCCAGAAAACAGGGCGCGGAGATCTTGACCGCCTTTCTGCCGGCGTTGGTGATCGTCACCCACTCGCGGATGATCGGCGTGCCGGCATAGGCGACGTAATGCTTCACCACCTCGATCGCCTCGCGCCGGAGCTTGAGATCGAGTTGCCACTGTCCCGGACCGAGCGGCCGCACCTGGTCGCCCACCAGCGTCCACCCGCCGGTCGTCCCCGTGATGATCGCGCCGTCGACGGTGAACCGGATTTCGGGCGAGGGTTGCGCGGCCGAGACATATTCGCGGCCGGAAACCTCGTTGCGAAACGAAGCCAGCACCAGCCGCCCCGCCTCCAGCCGCACCACCTTGCGGACGATCCCGGTATCCAGGGTCCACTCGTCCCCGGTGCGCTTGATCACGACGGGGTCGGGCACGGCCGCGGCGAGCGTCGTGCCGAGCAAGAGGAAGAAAATGCCGGATCGAAGGTTTATCATGGCAAGCCCCGGGGTTGGGTGAACGGCGATGCAGTTAGATGAGGCCGGACCGAGCTGATGTCACTGCGAACTTTGGCCGGTAGCTCCCGGGTTCGTGCGTCGGCCCACGCGAAATCGCACCGGCGCGATGGGAAGGGGAATGGCCTGGAACCGCTCAATCCTCGATCCGCACCGCCTGCCGGGTGCGCACGGAGACAATGAGGGCATCCAGGATGCTGTGAATCCGGAGATTCTGCTCGGGCGTGTTGCTCGGGGCGCGATCCTCGATGATGGCGCGGCTGAGCTCGCGGATCGGGTTGACCATCGTGTCCTCCCAGATCGGGCCCTTGTCCGGCAGGATTGTGGTCTTCAACTCATCGGTGCCGTGATAGGCATAGTGCAGCATGCCCGGCCGTTCGGGCATGGCCATCATGTAGGCATCCAGGCCGGCCTTCGTGCCGCGCAATTCGATGTTGTGGCGCACGGGGCCGTGTTCCGCGGCCCGGCGTGACCAATGGATGGTCAGGCCGCTGTCGCAAATGATCTCGACGGAGTGGTGCCCGTCGACGTTGAGGCAGGGCGGCACCCGCTCCTTGGTCAGCGGGAAATAATTCCCCATCGTGCCAAAGACCACGCGCGGGCGGAAGAGGTCGCCGAGCACGAAACTCAGCCAATCAAGGTCGTAGGGACCCCAGTCGAAGGAGATGCCACCCCCGTTCTTGGCGGGATCGTCGCGCCACGGCGGCAGGACGGAGCCGGGCTTGTAGGGGGGATTCACCTGTTCATAGCAAATATGGTAGAGCGTGCCGAGTTCGCCGTCCGCAATCATCTGGCGGGCGCGCTTCGCCGTGCCGGCGCAGTGGGAGCGGGACGAGGCACTGTTGATCTTGAGGTGCGGCGCGGCCTTTTGCGCGGCGATGATCTCGCGCACCTCGGCCGCGTTCAGCATGAAGGGCTTCTCACAGCAGACGTGCTTGCCGGCGCGCAGCGCATCCAGCGTCATGGGCCGGTGCAAAAAAGGCGGCGTGGCGATGTACACGGCGTCAATGGCCGGATCCGCCAGGATCTCCCGGTAGTCGGAGGCGATTTTGGCGCCGCCGAGTTCCGGCGCGAGTTTGCGCGCCGCCTCCGCGTTAACGTCCGTGACCGCGAGGGCCACGGAATCACGACCCTCGGTGAAGGCCCGGGCCATGTAGTTCGCAATGACACCCGCACCGATGACGCCGTAACGGATAGGTTTCATCCGGGAGAGCGATGTGTGGTGCGCGGGCGGAGTGGCAACGATTTCTATCTTCTAATTGTAGAAGGCCGTGCCGCGGCGCAAATGCAGCCCGGCTTTCGCCTCGCCTCTCCCCTCACCTCGGAGGTGGAGTGCGCGCGTTTGCCGCGGCCGGACGGACGGCTGGGCGGTGCTGGCTGACCGCGGAAGGGCCGTAATCCGCCGCGCGCCGAGAGTGGGACGCGCGAATTTGGTTGTGAATCCTGGCGGTCGGTCACGACCGTAAGGGATGTGGACGCATTGCTTCCGGAATTTCTGCGGTCCGGCAATAAGTCCGCTGGGTTGGCGCATCGATCGGACCCGGAGCACAGCTTCATCGGCGGCCCAAACCATGGCCTTGTGCGCGCGTCGGGACAGAGTCACGCCGCCAATGCAAAACTGTCTCATCACCACAAGGTTCTCTTTCTACAATTAGAAATACAGCGCTATTGCCGGTAGCGCAGCATGTTCGACTCTTGGTTTTCAGAAAAGTTTTACTGCGAGTCACGACTTCGTCGGCACCCCTTTAGTGTAAGCGAACCCCGAGCTACGAAAGCCAACATGAAGACCCGAATGAAAACACCCCTGCATATGATCCACGGCTTTGGCCGTGTTTTAATGTTCCTAGGGGCCAGCGCGGCTGTCGCGTTTGGCCAAACGACCACCACCACCACCACGACCACGACGGACGCGAAAGCGAAGGACAAGGACAACCTCGCGACCGACTCGGGAATCGTCACGCTCTCGCCCTTCACGGTCCAGGATTCAAAGGACTACGGCTGGCGCAAGACCACCACGACCACCACCTCGCGCGTGGCGATCCCGGTGATCAAGAATCCCCAGGCCATCGAAATTCTCTCGGGCGAACTGTTGTCCGACATGAACATCGCGCTGCCCAAGCAGGTATTCCGCTACAGCAGCGACATTCTGGTGGGTGAGACCGAAATCGGCCAGGCGGGCCTGTACACGATGCGCAGCTTCCAGTTGCCCATCTTCTACAACGGCCTGACCCTCGCCAGTTCGTTCTCCCTCACCCCGATCATCCCGGTCGACAATCTGGACCGCGTGGAGATCGCGAAGGGCCCGGTGGCATTGTACTACACCAACTCGACACCCAATGGCGTGGCGAACTTTGTCACCAAGAAGCCGGAATTCATCAATTCCTCGTCGTACAAGTTTACGGTGGGCAGCTACAACTTCTACAAGGGGCTCATCGACACCCAGTACGTCATCAGCAAGGAAAAGGGCATGGCCATGCGCCTCATCAGTTCCTACCAGGACTGGAATGGCCGCGTGGATTACCAGCATGCGTCGCTGTTGTTCATCGATCCGTCCTTCGCCTGGCGTCCGAATGACAAGATTGATTTCACGATCGAGTACAACGACACGATCCAGAAGTCGCCCTACGCGACCTTCTATTGGGGCCTCGCCCAGAATCCCCAGTACCGCACCGACGTGACGAATCCGTCGGCCGCGCTCCTCACGTACATGCAGAATGCCTACGGCCTCGCGGATGCGACCGCCGCCCGCGCGAAGATCCAAGAGCGCTGGGGCTATCCCGCCAACGGCACCATCGTCAATTCGCCCCCGAACCCCGGCACCACCCAGGGCAGCATCGCCGGCACGTTCATGGCCAACTGGTCCAACGACATCATGGGCATGACCGGCACGGCCCCGGCGCTGTATACCGGTTCGACGATCGACTGGTGGCGCTATTCGCCCCGTGGCGACCGCGTGGCCCAAGCGGGTCCGGATTCGAACTTCGACGGCGACGCCCAGATGGCGGATGCCGCGCTCACGTTCACCCCGACCAAGGATCTCTCCGTCCGTTACCACTGGCTGCACATGGTCAACAACACGGCCTTCACCCGCCAGTTGTACACGCCTGACGCCGGTTTCCGCTCGGACGGCCGGATCATCGCCATGAATTGGGCCGGTGCCCTTTCGTGGACGCCTCACCGCTACGGCACGTCCGACGCTCAGCAGATTGACGCGCAGTACACCCTGGAGGGGTGGAACATGAAGCATAACTTCAACCTCGGTTATGAGCTGGATCACACCAAGGCGACGATCGACAACGTGACCACCGACTTGTCCAAGGGTGGAACCGGGGTCGATGCGAATGGGAATGTCCTCTCCGGCGCCCAGTCGTATTTCTATTATGATCCATTCGGCTCCAGCCTGAATCAGGGCATCTACAAGGTGGTGGCCAGCGGGCCGGTGCAGACCAACTACTCGCTCGCCAACTTCTCCGCCATCACCGTCAGCTATCGCGGTGAGATGTTCAACGACCGCCTGAATGTGGTCGTCGGCATGCGGCGTTCGAAGCTGATCAACACGGGCCGTAAGGATGACAGCCCCACCTACGGGGCGATCTGGCAGGTCACGAAGGGCATCCATGTGTTTGCCTCGGCCAGCAAGATGGTGACCTTCACCAACCAGCTGAGCGTGATCGGACCCGGCACCCTGCCCTCCGACAATGCCCACCTGCTGGACAACGAGCACGACAAGGGCACGGAATTCGGCGTCAAGACGGATTGGGCTGACAACAAGCTCTCCGGCACGATCTCGGTCTACAGTGATGAGCGTTCCGGTTACATCCAGCTCGACTTCGCCAAGTCCATCGCCGACCCGCGCAACACGGGCTCGAACATCACCGTCACGCAGGCCCAGCCCTACATCAACGGTGGCGTCCAGCGGGCCGAGGGTATCGAGGGTGATCTGACCTGGACCCCGAACCGCAACTGGCAGATGACGGTCAACGGAGCCTATCAGTACACGGCCAAGCAGGTGAGCGACGTTACGCTGGATCCCCGCACCCCGGGCGATCTCGCGCACCAGACGTTCAACCGGCGCCTGATCAAGTCCCCGAAGTACCGCGCCAACATCATGGGCAAGTACAACTTCACGGGCGACTTGTTCCACAACATGAGCATCGGTGGCGCCGTGCGGTACACGGACGACTATTATGTCACCGCCAGCCCGCAGTACTGGATCATTGTTCCGCATGAGACGATCATCGATATGTTCGCCACGTACACGACCAAGAGCTTCGGGGTCCCCACGGACTACCAGCTCAACTTGATCAACCTGACGAACCAGATCAACGACATCACGCGCAGCAATGGTTTGGAAATCCGCGGGACCGTAGGTTTCCGCTTCTGACCGGTTATTTCACGGCACGGGCGGAGGTTTTCCTCCCCCGTGCCGTTTTTTTTGCCTGCCAGCCAGAGGACGGGAATCAGGTCCGATTGGCTGAGCAGGCTTTTTTTTGCACGCTATTCGCCCGGAGTTGACGTGTGGGCATCGCTTTTCGCCCGGCTGATTGGGTGGCCCGGTGCCGCTGCGGCAATGCCGAGCTGTACGCCGCCCCGTAATACCGTGGCGCGCCGCCCTCCCCCCAACCGGATCTGCCCATGAAGACTCCCGCCCGCATTCTCATCCTCGCCGCCATGACGTGCGCCATGGTGATGCCCGGTGCCCGTGCCGCCCAACCTCCCGCACCGCCGCTAGTGGCACACGGCCTCGGGGAGGGTTTTCACGGCCTCGAGTCGGCCACCGATCCGACCATGCAAGCCGCCGACCCCGCCTCCCTGGCGGACTTCTCGGCCCGGCGGTACGGCCTCTTCATCCATTGGGGGCCGGTCACGCTCGCGGGCACCGAGCTCGGCTGGTCGCGCGGCGACAAGGTGCCGGTCGCCGAGTACGACCAGCTCTACCGGCGGTTCAATCCGGTCAAATTTGACGCCGATGCCTGGGTGCGCGTCGCCAAGGCGGCAGGGATGCAGTACATCGTCGTGATTGCGAAACACATGGATGGTTTCTGCATGTGGGAGACCCACCAGACCGATTACAATATCATGTCCACGCCCTTCCGGCGCGACCCCTTGCGCGAATTGGCGGACGCCTGCCACCGCAACAACATCGCGATTGGCGTCTATTACTGCCTCGCCGACTGGCACCACCCTTACTTCCCGTTCAGCGGTCCCTATTACGGGCCGAAGAACACGCCCATCAAGCCGACGGCCGACGTGGAGCGGTACACACAGTACGCGATGAAGCAGTTGGCGGAACTCGTGGCCAATTACGGCCCGCTCCAATGCGTGTGGTTCGATTCGATGGCCGGCGCCGCCTGGCCCGACCAAGGCCGCCGCCTGATCCCCTTCCTCCGCGCGCTCCAGCCCAGCATCCTTATCAACAATCGCGCCGCCGTGCCTGGCGATTACGTGACGCCCGAGGAGAGGATCGGGCGCTACCGGGACGACAAGCCCTGGGAAAGCTGCATGATGATCGGCACCCAGTGGTCGTGGAAACCCAACGACAACTTGAAATCCTACCGCAAGCTGCTCTACGCCCTGATTTACTGCGCGGGAGGCAACGGCAACCTGCTCCTCAACGTGGGGCCGATGGCGGACGGTTCGTTCGAACCGCGGATGGTGGAGCGCATGAACGAGGTGGGCGCCTGGCTGCAGCGCCACGGGGAGAGCATCTACGGCACCCAGGGCGGCCCGTACAAGCCCACGAGCTACCTCGCCAGCACCCGCCACGGCAATTTCGTCTATCTCCATATCCTGCGGTGGGACGCGGACCGGCTGGTCCTGCCACCGCTGCCGCGCAAGGTCGTGGCCAGTACCCTGCTGACCGGGGGCACCGTCAAGGTTTCCCAGACCAATGATTCCCTCGTGGTCGAGGTGCCGCCGGCGGACCGGCAAAAACTCGACACCCTGGTGCGCCTCGAGCTCGACGGTTCGGTGGATAAGCTCGCGGCGATCGCCCTGCCGCCGGAAGTCTCCATCACCGCCTCGGCCACCCGCGAACCCGCGGCGAAGTACGCGGCCCACAACGCCGCCGACAGCGATCCCGACACGGAATGGTCCGCCCCGGAGGGCCAGACCACGGCCACGCTGGAACTGGCCTTTGCCCGGCCCCGCACAATCCAGGGAGTAAAGTACGAGGAATCGAGCCGCCCGGTCCGGATCCGCGCCTATTCGGTCGAGACCTGGGACGGAGCCCGATGGATCCCCGTGGTGACGCGTGATTTCGACGCCAACTACCTGGTGCGCTTCACCCCCGTCACGACCCAGCGCCTGCGCCTCCACGTGCTCCGCATGGAGCCGACCGTCACCGCCTCCGAGATCGTGTTTGAGGACGTCGAGCCGTAGCCCGGCGGCGCCGCGTCCACAATACCCCATCATTACCATGAAGTCCCCCGCCCCCCGTCTCCCGGTCCCGCTGAACGAGGCCGAAGCCATCATCGAACCCTTCTGGGACGAACGCCTTTCACCTCTCGCCAGCTACACGCTGCGCAATGCGCACGGCCCCGTGCACACCAGTGCCCAGCCCAGCGCCAAGGCCCGGGTGAGCACCGAGGGCACCAAACCCGAGGCCCCGCCGGCCTTCGGGCCGCTGCCGCCCGACCTGGTGCGCGCCAGCCAGTTCTGGTGCTGGGTCACGCTGGCCTGGGACCGGCCGCCTGGAAAGAAACCGGCCGGCCGGCGCACCGCGGCACCCTTGCTCTCGTTCGAGCGCGAGCTGCGGGTCGATCTGACGGGGTATGACCGCATCGTGGTGCGGGCGTCGTGCCCGAAGCACGTTTTCGTCACCGTCGTCGCGACCGTGGACGGGGTCGAGCGCACTATCGTCGACGCCGAGCCGGGACGGGGGAACGCCCATGAGTTTGAAGGCAAGGTTCACGGGGCGACGCTCGAGCGGATTTGCCTGAAGATCGCCTCCGAACACGACGGCACAGACGAGGTCTGGCTGTATTGGATCGGCTGCGCCCACGCCAAGCGGAGGAAGGCCCTGCTGGCGCGAACCTCCCCGTTCACGGCGGACTGGGACGGCTGGCTGCTGCCCGAGGGCTCCCCCGTCGATTTTACGCCGCGGTTTGGCTTCTACTTTGACGCCGGGGAACTGGAGGCGATCCGGCGCAAGGCGCTCTCGCCGCTTTACCAGCCGATCATGGATCAGCTCCGGGCCACCGCGCGGGACGCGATGAGCGATTCCCGTACGCCAGAGGGCCAGATCGGGCCGTTTCTGGCCTCGGGCGATATCTGGTCGATCCAATCGAGGGAACGGGACGCCAAGACGCGTTCCTTTCATATCGACGCACCCGTCTGTGCGTTCGTCGGGCTGATCGACCAGGATCCAGCCTGCCTTCGCTTCGCCGCGCGGATTGCCGTGAGCATTGCGCACACGACCAACTGGGCTCCCCACTTCATGCAGAGTTTCCCCGGCTCCACCTGGGACACGCGGGGGTTTCCGGAGGCGCATGTGACGGCGGGAATCGCCCTCGCGCTGGATTGGGCGGGCGCCTGGTTCACGCCGAAGGCCGAGCATCTGGTGCGGTATGCCATCGCCACCAAGGGACTCCCGCGGATCCGCGAGGCGTTTCTCCAGTACGAGTACATGTGGAACTGCAACCAGCACCACATGATCGGGCTGGGCCGGCTCCTGGGGCTCCTGGTGCTCCAGCAAGCCTGGCCCCGGACCATGGCCGACATCGACGTCTGTGAGCGGGACCTCTACGAGATCATCGACCGTTACATCCAGCCCGATGGATCCACCAATGAGGGCGTCGGTTATTGGTCGAACAGCTTCCGGGCCACCCTGCCCGCCCTCGCCGCCCTCGCCCGCGTGCGGGGCAAGGACCTGCGGGCAATGATTCCGCCCAAGCTGCGCACCATGGACAACTACATCGCCTCCCTCCTGTCCACCGCTGGGGAGCCCGGGGCCTATCACCCCATCGCCGACACCGTCGGGGATGCCGTGGCCGTGGACGCGATTGGCATGCTGGCCGCGGCCCTCGACACGCCCCTGTGGAAAGGGCTCATGGCGGACTGCTTCCGGCGCGGGAAGAAAGTGAAGCGCGACTGGTCGTTCGACGGGTTTTTCGCAGTGATCCACGGCCCGGAGCATTGCCCGGACGAGGAGGTCAATCTGCCGGCGTTCACCAAGCTCGCCAAGGCCGGCACTGCCTCAAGTTTCCGCCGCCTCGGCCAGGACAGCGTGCGCCTTTTCCTGGTCGGAGCCATGGAGAACGCCGGACACTGCCACCGGGACAAGGGTTCGTTCATCCTGGAGGTGGGCGGCGAGCCCTTTGCCATCGACCGTGGCGCGGTTCCCTACGAGGACGCGGCCAACCTCCCCTTCATGAAGAGCGAGGCGGCCCATAATCTCGCGGTTCCCGAGGGCTGCGGCCAGCAAAACCCCTCGCCCCACGCCTCCGACTGGATCTCCAAGGGTGACGATACATTCCTCACCGCGGAAATCGACACCGGCAGGACCTGGCTGCCACCCGTGCTTTCCTGCCGCCGCACCATCAACTCGGCCAAGCCCGACCGGATCGAGATCATCGATGAGTTTGAACTCGCCGAACCGCGTGCCGTAGCCTTCCTGCTGCATTCGCCCCTCCCCATGCGGGCGGGCAAAGGCAAAGCCACGGTCCGGGGAATTCGTTTCACGCTGGAAATCACGGCCGACTGGTCCGTCGCCGGCACGGCGAAGGCCTGCGGCGTCAATTGGTGCTACACCCCCATCAACCGACTCGCGCTGACCTCTCCGCCAGCCCGGCACCACCGGCTGGTCACCGTGCTGCGGCTCGTGCGCCGGAAAGATTGACCACCAACCGGTGCTTGCAGGCGGCGGACCCGCACTCCGTGACGGAGCCGGGTATTGCCAACGCCCCGGCAAGGCTGGGAGGATTTCCACATCCTCGAAACATCCGCATGCCCCCGGCGCGCAGGGCTGCCCGCAAATCCCCTGCCACGCGCCGCACCCGGTAGATCACCCCTCGTTCGTTTACATGTCGCTTCCTCCCCCGCCCAATCCTCCTCCGGCGACCCCGCCCGCCCCAACGGGACCGAAGATTTACCGGGTGGGCACCCTCACGTACACCCGCAGCGCGTTGCTCCAGGTGATGTTCTGGATGCTTTGGGGCGACTTCTTCTTTCAGCTCTTCGAGTCGATGACGCCGGTGATGGTTCCCCTGCAGCTGCGGTGGGAGGGGGCGAGCGATACGTTGATCGGACTTATCTCGAGCCAGTCCGCCATTCTCGCCTTCTGCATCTATCCGATCATCGGGATGCAGAGCGACCGCAAGCGGAGTTCCCTGGGGCGGCGGCGACCGTTTCTGCTCTGGTGCACTCCGCCGGTGGTACTCAGCCTCAATCTGATGGGTGCCGCCAAACCCGCCGGTGTCTGGCTGCATCGGACGCTCTCCATGTTGGGAGGAAGCGGATTTACCGCCGCGGGCTGCGCCATCGCGTGGATCGCGCTGTGTTCCGTCATGTATGTGGTTTTCAACGCCTATATTGGGCAGACCTACCAGTATCTCTTTGCCGACGTGATCCCAAAGGAAGTGATGGGAAAATTCTTCGGTCTCTACCGGGCGGTCGGGGCGCTCGGAAACATCGCCTTCAACCGCTGGGCGCTCGGCTGGGCCGAGGCGTATACGCTGCACGTCTACTGTTTGATCGGCATCCTCTACGCCAGCGCCTTCTTCCTGATCGTCTGGAAGGTCAAGGAAGGGGCCTACCCACCACCCCCGCCCAAGAAGGCCGGCGGTGGCCTGGCGGCGGCGAAAAAGTACATCCAAGAATGTTTCACCCACCCCTTTTACCTCAACTACTACTTCATCTCCTTCTTTTTTTGGAGTTCCCTGGTGCCGCTGTCCTTCCTGGTGTTCTTTGCGACGAGCGCCGGCCAGCCGGGTTATGCCGCGACCTTGGGACTGTCGCTGAAGGAATTCGGGCAGGTGAAGGGTTGGACCTTCCTGATCCAGATCCCGACTTTTTTCCTCATGGGTCCCCTGATCGATCGCTTCCATCCCATCCGGATCTCGATCATCGGCATGTTCCTGACGAGCGTCACCTATTTCAGCTGCTTTTGGCTCATCCACGGGGCGAACAGCCTGCTCCTCTGGTGGAGCATCAACCAGGGCGCCATCGCGATCTATCTCGGCGCGGGTGCCGCGCTGACCCCGCAAATGCTCCCGCGGGAACGCTACGGCCAGTTTTTCAGCGCCAACCAGACTTTCGGCTATATCAGCCTTATCGCCACTCCCCCGCTGTGCGGACTCCTGCTCGGGGTCGTTCGCGACTACCGCTACATCTTCATCTTTTGCGGCGTCCTTACGGCTCTGGCCTTTGTCGCCCTGGTCCTCCTCTACCGGCAATGGAAAAATCTGGGGGGTGAACAGGGATTCCAGCCGCCGGTCACCACCGGAGTCGAAGCCGCCGCGTCTCCGGTGGCGTGAGCCCGGGCAATTTCCATCTCAATCCGTATGATCACTCCCTCCCCCCTGCTCGGTGTCGTGCTCCATTGGATCGGCGGGCTGGCCGCCGCATCCTTTTACGTGCCCTTCCGGGGCGTGAAGCGCTGGTCCTGGGAGACCTATTGGCTCCTCGGCGGGGTCTTCAGCTGGCTGCTGGCACCGTGGGCCCTCGGGCTGGCGTTCACCAACAATCTGCTGGGCGTGCTGGCGCTCACGCCGGTCAGCACCCTGCTGCTCACGTGGTTCTTCGGGTTCCTGTGGGGCATCGGCGCCACGACGTTCGGCCTGACGATGCGCTACCTGGGCATGTCGCTCGGGATGGGCGTGGTGCTGGGCTTGTGCGCGGCCTTCGGCACCCTGATCCCACCGCTCGTCAAAGGTGAACTGCCCGCGGTCGCCGCCACAGCCGCCGGGCGGACGATCCTGGTTGGCGTGGGCGTTTGCCTCGCGGGGATCGCCTGCACCGCCCTCGCCGGCTTGAGCAAGGAGCGGGAGTTGCCCGGCGAGGCGACGCGGGCGACGATCCGGGAGTTTAACTTCGGCCTCGGCATGCTCACGGCCATCGTCTCCGGAGTGCTGAGCGCGGCGTTTTCCTACGGGCTGGCGGCCGGCGAACCCATCGCGCGCCTCTCGGCGGCGGCCGGCACGAGTTCGCTGTGGACCGGCCTGCCCAAGCTCGTGGTGGTGCTCGCGGGCGGCTTCACCAGCAATGCCATCTGGTGCGTCGTGCTGCACCGCCGCCGCCGCACCGGCGGGGAATACCTTGCGCGGGCGGATGCCGGCGGCGGTCCGGTGCCGCTGCTGGCCAACTATCTGTTCTGCGCCGTCGCCGGGGTCACGTGGTATCTGCAGTTTTTCTTTTACACCATGGGGGAAACCCAGATGGGGAAATTTCGCTTCTCCTCGTGGACGCTGCATATGGCGAGCATCATCATCTTCAGCACGCTCTGGGGCCTATCCCTGCACGAATGGCGCGGCACCAGTCGCCGGACCGGCGTGCTGGTCACCATGGGGATCAGCGTGCTCCTGCTCGCGACCTTGGTCGTCGGCTATGGCAATTATCTCGGCGCGCAATCCGGCCGCTGAGTCTAGCCCGGGATAACACGCGCTGCACCCGCCCGGTACGTTCGCCGGCCGGGTTCAACCGGCGGGCAGCGGGCGGACGGTTGGCCGCTCGACCCAGCGTCCCTCGATCAGCGTGTAATGCGGGGAAGCCGGCAGGCCGCGCTCATTGCGCTGCAGCATCGGCACCAGCACCTCCACCGCCGCGGCACCCAGCAAATCCATCTGCTCGTCAATGCCCGCGATCCCGTCGGTCAAGCCATAGCGGCAGGCCAGGCAGATACCCATCTCATTGGGCACGTCATAGCCCAGCTCGTGGATCCACGCCTGCATTTCCAGCGGGTGGTCCGTCAGGATCACGCAATCGATCCGCTGCTCGCGCAGCCATTTGCCCAGCACCGGCTTCGTGATGTCCGGCACGATCAGCGGTTCGACCCGGTCCGCTTCCGGCAACAGACATTGCTCGGCATAGAACGATCCCGGGCCGATGCCAAAATTCCGCTCAAACACGATGCGGGACATGACCAGGCCGATGCGGCGATAGCCGCGGGCGCGCAAGGTGTGCAGGCAGAGCCGGATATTGTAGGCATGGTGGACGCACACGCGGTGGACGCGCAGGTTGGTGATGGAATAACCGACGGCCACGGGCGAAAAATACTCCCAGTCGAGGTCGGGAATGGGTCCCGGATCGGGCAAACGGGGCGACAGCACGATCCCTTGGATGCCCCGGGCTCGCAGGATCCGGGTCATTTGCGTCCCCGTCATGCCGGCCGCGTTGATCTGGAACGACTCAAAGCCGAAACCCTGCGACTTGGCGCTGCCCCCGATCGCCTCCAGCATCCGCCGTTCCGTGGCATTGGCCTTCAGATCCACCGGGTTGTAAGTGGTGATTTCCGCAATCACCCCGGAAAAATGGCTCAGCCGCGTGTGCCGATAGGTCGTGAGCGCGGAGAGCATGGCGTCGCGCGTGTAGCCGAGCTTGCGGGCCACGGCCTGCACCTTGGCGACCGTGCCGGGCTTGATCCGCGGATCATTGCGGAGGGCCAGCCCGACGGTGGTGAAATGCACCCCGGCGATTTTGGCGATATTCCGCAGTGTTACGCGCACGCCCATGGTGTTATTTGGCCATGGCGCTCGGGCCCTTGAAACCGCCGGCGCCAAGCCGCATCAGGAAAGATCCTCGGGGTATGATCATGGTCGTTCCAGCCCGCACTGGGGTAGTTGAACGGGAAAACGAGTAAAGGCCAAAGACCGGTACCCCGCGATCGGTCGGTTGCCCGCGGGGCACACCCTCCACGGGCTCGCCTGAGGCAATGATGAGATTTTGTTCGAGTGCAGGGACCTGTAACTGTGGCAGCGGCGCAAACGTAACGCAACGATCTGCTTCTACATGTAGCAACAGGACGCAGTTGCAGCAACCTGGGCCCGTTCACATGGATGCGCTTAATCCTGTGCCGGTACGGCCTCCTTCTCATGCGAGTCACCCCCATCAATAGCGCGGAAGCGGTCTTCGCGCCTTTCTTTGACGAACGTCTGGGCGAGCTCGCCACCTGGACCGCCGACGCGCCCGGAACCCGGGGCCATAAGCTCACCCAGAGCTGGGCCTTCGTCATCGTCAACTGGGAGCACCCCGCCCCGGACGGTCTCGTGCTCCGGCTGCGCAAGACGTTCGCCGCGTTCGACTGCTCGGCTTACGACCGGCTGCTCGTCGCCATCAATCTGCCCGAGGACAGCACGATCAGCCTCGCCGCCGAGACCGACGCCGGTCCGCGCCAGCGCACGGGCCAGCCGTGCGGCGCCACGCGCCATGAGGAGTGGCTCGAGCTCGCTGGGGCCAGGCGCATCCTCTCCCTCACGGTTGAGGTCCGCCACCCCCGCCCCGCCGCCGGCCTGGGCTGGCTCCTCTGGTTCGGCCTGCAAAGCACCGAGCGCCTGCCCTTTCACCTCGCGCAGTGGGCCGGCTACGACGAGCAGTGGGACAAATACCTGCAGCCGCCGGACTTCGAGCCCACCTTCCAGCCCACCTACGGGTTGATGATCACCGCCGCGGAACTCGAGGCCGTCCGCCGGAATCTGGCAAATACCGAGGCCATCCGGGAGCTGCGCATCGTCGCCGACATGGCCCGGCGCGTCCGGCCCGAGAGCCTGATCGGGGAAAACATCAATTTCTGGAATTTCAAGGGCTTCCGCCGCGAGCGCGACATGGCCAACATGATCACGGTGCACGGCCCTTTTGCCGCGCAGGCCGGCGTGTTCTGGCGCGACAAGGAACTCTGCCGCCGGGCGGCCCGGTTCGCCATCAGCCTTGCCCATTGCGACCATTGGGAGGACGTCTTTTTCGCCTTCATGCGGGGCAGCAACTGGGACCAGCGCGGCGGCCTGCAGGCGGTGGCCAGCTGGGACTGCGCGGTCATTCTCGACCTTTGCGGCGAGTGGTTCACCCCGCTCGGACGCGATTTGATCCTGCGACGGATCGCCACCGAGGCACACGGCGCCATGTGCCACGGCCCGTGGTGGTGGGAATACATGTATCACGGCAACCAGCTCACCTGGATCACGCCGGGGCGGCTTTATGGCCTGCTGGTGTTGGAACAAACCATGCCGGCACGCCTCGGAAATTTTCCCAAGCCACCCTCCCGCGTCGCCCCGCACACCGATATCGCGTGGGCCAACCTGCTGGACAACCTCGCCAAGATCCTTCTGCCCGACGGCGGCTACATCGAAGGCGCCACCTATTTCACGTGGGTCGCGCGCCAGGTCGTGCTTTCCGCGCAGCTCTACGGCCGTGCCCGTGGGCAGGATGCCCGCCGGTTGGTTCCCACCGCGCTCACCCGCACCGACCGGCTCGCCGAGATGCTGTGCTCGACCGATGATGGCCAGGACATGGTGCTCACGGGCGACGCGTGCTTTCCCTTCGGCGAGGCGCTGGCGTTCCTGGCCTGGCTCATGCCCCGGTCCCACTGGGTCACAATTTACCGCAAATCGCTCCAACGTGCCGGCTACGCCCCGATGCTGCTGGCGCTGCGCCTCGACACCGAAATCCCGCCGCAGGGGCCGGCCCTCACCCCGTTCCTCGAGATGAAGGACACGGGGATGATGGCCTCCGTGCGCTCCCTCGGGCCGGAGCTGGTCAAGCTGATCATCATCGGCAACCGGGCCGGCGGCGACCACCAGCACGAGGACAAGGGCAGCTTCATCCTCGAGTGCGCCGGGGACAGCTTCGCGTTCGACTTCGGCGTAATGGACTACGCCAACCCGGTCACCGATCTGCTCAAGCAGTGCCAGCGGCACAACATGCTCACGCCGTGGAGCGACGACGAGCGCCCGAAGCCGCAGAATCCCATCCCGGCCGACGCCAAGCCCCACGGGACCGGCGACGCCACCCGGTTCCACGCCACCATCGACGCCACGCCCGGCTGGGAGGGCTGGTTCACGAAATGGCACCGCACCTGGGATTCACCGACGCCCGGCCTGGTCGTGATCACCGACGATTGGGCCGTGGAGAATGGCCGGGGCGTCATCTTCCATTGGACCACGCGTCTCCCCATCCGCCTCGCCGGCCGCCGCGTCATCATCCAGGGCCGCCGGGCCCGCGCGGAATTTGACCTGCCCGCGGGCATCGAGGCCGTGGTCGAGCAGCTGCCGCTGCTGGACCCGCGCCGCCGCGCGACAGACGAGCAGCGCCGCGAGCACATCCAATACGCCTGGGCGCATGCCGAGACCCAGCCCCGCCTGACGCTGTTCCAGCCCGGCCGCCGCGGTACCCTGCGCCTGGAAGTGCGCCTCATCCTCAATGCCTGACCCGGCGGGAGCATGGCCGGCCGGTGCATCCGGCCTTGCCGCCGTTGCCGCGCCAGCTAGAGGATCAGGTCGAAGCCCGCTGCAGCTCAACCTTGCCCAATCGACCCCGATAACCCCGAAGGAGACCATGTCATGACGAGTGAAACCGCCCAGCGCGATTATGGCCTGACCGGACGCGATGCCAAACTCGCCGAGGAGCACGGCCTGGCCAACGCCCAGTGGTATGCCAGCCCCATTCCGCGCCAGCGCCTCAAGGAGCTGATGCAGCGGCGGAATGGGCCGGCGGTCCGCGATACGCTGCTCTGGTTCGGCCTGCTGGGGCTCACCGGCTGGCTGGGTTATCTGACCTGGGGCACGTGGTGGACCGTGCTGCCGTTCGCCGCCTATGGCGTGCTCTACGGCTCGGTGTCCGACTCCCGCTGGCACGAGTGCGGACACCGGACGGCCTTCAAGACGGTCTGGCTGAACGACGTCGTCTATGAAATCGCGTCCTTCATGGTACTGCGCGAATCCATCCCGTGGCGCTGGAGCCATACCCGGCATCACACCGACACGATCATTGTCGGCCGCGACCCGGAGATCGCCGCGCCCCGGCCGCCGGATTTGGCGGGCATTGCCATGGCCTTTTTCAGCCTGAAGGGCGGGCCGATTCACTTCGCCAAAATGGGCCGGCACAGCCTCGGGCGGCTCACCCCGGATGAGGCCACGTACATCCCCGCCACGGAGCACGCCAAGGTCTTCTGGATCGCGCGCCTCTACCTGCTGATCTACGCGGCCGTGATCGCCTGGGCGATCGCCCTGCGCAGCTTCCTGCCGCTCATGTACGTCGGCCTGCCGTCGTTCTATGGCGCCTGGCTGATGGTCATCTACGGCCTCACCCAGCACGCCGGCCTGGCGGAGGACGTGCTCGATCATCGCCTCAATTGCCGGACCGTCTACATGAATCGCATCAACCGGTACCTCTACTGGGAGATGAACTACCACATCGAGCACCACATGTTCCCGACGGTGCCCTATCACGCCCTGGGAAAGCTGCATGAGGAATTGAAGGCCGACATGCCCAAGCCCTACCGCAGCATCCGGGACGCCTACCGGGAGATCATCCCCGCCCTGGTGAAGCAAGCGAAGGATCCGTCATTCTACGTCAAACGGGAGCTGCCGCCGGCGGCCCGGGCGGCGACCTCCCCATGAGCGATCCCTGGATTGCGGCCTGCCAGACGGGCGACATCAGCGCGGGCGACGTCATCCGCTTCGATCATGCCGGGCGGACCTTTGCGCTCTACCGCACCACGGATGACAAATACTACGCCACCGACGGGCTGTGCACCCACGCCAAGGTGCATCTCGCCGACGGTTTCGTCATGGATGAGATCATCGAATGTCCGAAGCATAACGGCCGGTTCGACTTCACCACGGGCCAGGCCAAGGGCGCGCCCGCCTGCGTGAATCTCAAGACCTATCCCGTCAAGGTGGTCGGCAGCCAGGTGTTCATCAACCCCGCGTAAGCTGGACACACGCCGGTGGTGGCGTTTTCCCGGGCGGGGACATCTACACCGTGGAGAAGGCGTAGCGGGTGGTCCGGCGCTGCGGTTGGCCAGGATGCACGAGAATATCCCCGAACTCCGGCCGGCTGGTCCCGTCAGCGTAACCCTCGCACTCCAGACAAAGACCGGCAAACGGCCCGTACCCGTGCCCGGATTTCCCGACCTGGGTGCCGTCCAGCGCGGCACCGGTATAGACCTGCAGGCAAAATTCGTCGGTGTAAGCCTCGAGCACGCGGCCGGAGCGCGGCTCGACCACCCGGGCGGCCAGCGTGGGTGCCGGTGGCGGCGCGGCGCCTGGCTCGCGCAGCAGGTAGAGGTCACCGTGGGCCTTGAACAGCTGACGCAACGCGTCGCCGAGCCGGCGGGGGCGCCGGAAGTCGCCCGCGCGACCGGTGACGGGCTCGCGCCGGCCTGAGAGCGTCATCGTGTCGTCCGTCGGCACGACCGCATCGGCCAGAATCTGAATCTCGTGGTCCTCAATTGTCCCCGAGCCCTCTCCCGCCAGATTAAAGTAGGAATGTTGGGCCAGGCTCAGCGGGGTGACGCGGTCGGCACTCGCCTCGGTCTCGACGAGCAACGCGTTGGCCGCGGTGAGCGTGTAGGTGACGGCGATGTCCATGGTGCCCGGGTAACCTTCCTCGCCGTCCGGGCTCCGGTAGGTAAGCCGCAAGGAATCGGCGCCATCAGTCCGGAGCACGGGGCGCGCCGTCCACACGCGCTTGTCGAGCCCGAAACGTCCGCCGTGCAGGTGGTTGGATCCTTCGTTGCGTGGAAGCGCGTAATCCCGGCCCTCCACGGTGATCCGTCCGCCGCTGACGCGCCCTGCAATGCGGCCGGCGATGGCGCCAAAGAATGGGTGGCCGGCGGCATATGGGGCCAGGTCGGTGAAGCCCAGCACCACGTCGGCGAAGCGCCCGTGGCGGTCGGGCATCCGCAGGGCGGTGACGATGCCACCATAGGTGATCACTTCTGCTGACGCGCCGGAGGTGTTGGCCAGGGTGTAGGCCTCGATAGGTTCACCAGACGGCAGGCAACCAAACGAACGGGAGGTCATGGGATGGCGCGGATCCGATCGGCCGGCATCAGGTCACCGGCGGCAATCCGCTGCCCTGCTATTGGACGAAAACCGGCCCGCTTTACGACTAGATTAAGGCATGGCTCCAAGGGTTGGACCGGAACCAGGTCACGGCCACCGCGTGAATTCCCCGGTTCATTCGGGCACCTTCGCCCGCCGCCGCTGCTCCGCCTGGATCTCCCGGCGGTGCTCCTGCTGCCACTCGTAGATCGAGCGGACCGCCGGCTGCGGCCGGGTGATGTCGCCGGACCGGTAAACCCGGTTGCCCCGTTCCACCGCCGGGGGAATCGCCCCCGCCAGCAGCTGGTCGATCGGGCCGTAGAAACGATTGTCGACCAGCTCCACGCCGATGCAATCCGGCGTGCCGAGATAGATCGCGCCCGGCTTCGGGTCGAGCAGCACGAAGACATTGCCTTGGATGACATGGTCGAAGCTCGCGGTCTTGGCGACCACGCCCGGTCCCTTGCCCACCACAAAGCGGTTGTGCAGGATGAGCCACGCCTCGTTCATCCCCCCCATCCAGAGTCCCGCCTTCGGGGAGGAAATGTCACAGTTGTACACGACGTTGCGCGGACCGTTGGGCCCGTGGCCGCGGTCCTCTGGCGGCGACGCCCACATGCCGTTGCCATAGGCGCCGTCCTGCTGCCCGGACTCCACGACGAGTTCCTCGTACAGGTTCTCATTGGTCCACCCGGCATGCCACTGGGCGTCGCTGCCGTGAAACACGCTCCGGCGGATCACATTGCCCGAGGCGGCCCACTGCACGACCGGCGCATGGCGCATGGCGTACGCGGTGACATGGTCCATCAGGCAGTCGAAGGAATGCTCCCAGCCGATGTAGCCCGAACCCCCGACGTTGTACCACACGCGGTCAAAGGCCGAGTCGCGCACCTCGCAGCGCTTCGAGTGCGGCATGTAGAGGGACTTGTCGCCCGCATGCACAAACTCGACGCCCCGCACCCAGCACTCCCAGCCGTATTCGAACATGACCCCGTGGATCATCGCCTGCACCTCCTGCTCGAATCCCAGGTCCTCGATCCCGCAGTGCTCCAGCGGGCGCAGCCGCTGCACCGAGGAACCGTCGATCACGGGGAAGTCCATCCGCAACGCCTCATCGAACCACACCCGGTTTCCCTCCACCCGCGTGAGCGTGTAGTGGTTCGTGCGAATCTGAGCCCCCGGGCGCGCCGAACCCGTGAGCTGGAGCCACCGTGGCGTGGCGGGTGCGTTGACCTGGATCCGGTCGCCCGCCACCAGTCCATGCGCCGGCGCCAGCGTGAGGCTCATGTCGCCGCGTTTCCCGTCAGCCGTCAGGGGCATTCGCTCGCCCATCAATCCCCGGCCGGAAAAGGCGATGACCGCCAGCGAGCCATATACCCGGTCCGCGGGAACCGCCGCGGTGTCCCATTGCACCCGCCGGGCGACCGAGCGCACCGTGCCATCGCGGTAGGTGGCGCTGACCTTCAGCTCGGTTCCTCCCGGGCCCGCCACCGCCTCCAGCTCACTGCCGGCGAAACGGTAGAATATCTGGGTTTCCCAGAGGCCGGAACGAGTGAGGTGTTGGACGGTCTTGCCGCCGGCCTGGACCTCCACGCCAGTCAGTCCCTCGGGGTCGAGCCAGACATAGTAATACCCCTGCGGATGGATTTTCCCCTCCGCATCAATGCCCCGCAGTTCCGGCGGCAGCCCCCGCATCGAGAAACGGGAAACCAGCCTCGTCTGCCTGGCCCCGGCCCCGCGCAACACGATGTTGTCGCCACGGATGACGAGCGGCCGGTCGAGGAAATAGCGGCCGGCCGGGATGAAAAGCACCCCGCCGCCGGGCCGCGCCTCCAGGGCCGCCACCGCCTTCTGCAGCGCCGCGGAATCGTCCAGCCCGTCGTCGGGCACGGCGCCAAAGTCGGCCGCGGAAAGGGTGTTCCCGCGCGCCGGGATGCCGCCCGGTATGCCCACCCGCGTCCAGTTCGGATAGGCCAGCCCGTCGGGGCCGACCACATCGGCCGCCGTCAGTTTTTCCTGCTCCTGCGCGTGGATCTTGTAGGTGCCCGGCCAGGGCGGTGCCGTGCGCCCCGTCACGAGGTTCTGCCCCTCGTGTTCGCGGGTCAGGTCCAAATAGGTGCGCAGGTCCCAGTCCGCCGGACGCATCGCGTAGGCGGACTGCTCGACCACGAGCCGGTCCTGCGCGTCGAAGACCTGCAGGAGGCAGAAGAGCGGTTCGTCCGCCCCCGGCACACTCTTGCGCTGCCCGTACGTAATGACGCCATCCCGCGGCGTGACCGTGAAGTCAAAGCTCAGCACACGGCGGTTGCCCACGGCGCGGTTGATGCACACCTCCTTCGCCACGATCTGGCCGTTCAGCAAAATGTCGAAGACCCGCCGCAGGGGATCGCTCATCGCCATTTCCGTGTAGGCCAGATGCACGCGGTACGGCTCGGCGCCCAGCCCGGCCACGCGCAGGCCAAATTCACCGGTGCACCAGGTCTGGTAAACGGCCTGCCGCGCCGCGGGCACCCCGGCCACCTCGGACTCGTAGTGCCGGTGCACATAACGCGGTTCGCCGATCGTCGTCACTGTCACGGAACCGGCCGGCGCAACCGCGGGTGACTCCGCCATCACGAGTCCGGCAGCCGGCCCGAAAACCACCCATCCAAGCAACAGACGCTTCATGGCTAGCATAGGCGATGATCGCACTACGAAGCCCGCCGGATTCCAAGCTGGCCGGTGTGCTACATGTAGGGCGGGCGCCCCCTGCCCGCGCTCGCGGTCCTATTCGCCGGTCGTGGCCGGACTGGCCGGACGCTCGGTCCGGGGCGGTGTAAACGTCAAGTCCCCGCCCAGTTTCTGCCATTGCCGGAACAGCGTGACACAGGCGATGAACGCCAGCGTCATGCAGATGCCGGAGAAATAAAAGATATAGCGGTAATCCCGGATCGTCTCGAGCAACCACCCGAACAGCGGTGGACTGAGCACGAGAGTGATGAACCCGATCGTGCTGTTGGCGCTGAAGAACTGGCCGTACTTGTCCGTCGGCAGCAGCCGCGGCAGGAGGCTCAGGTAGGCGACGAGGAACATGGCGCTGGCCGCCTGGTTGAGGCACCACCACAGCAGCAGGCTGGACGGGTCATGGATGAACCAGAAGCAGCAAAAATAGCTGATGCCCGTCAGCAGCAGGCCAACCATGCCGATGCGCAGCCGGTGAAAGCGATCCACGAACGCCCCGGCGGTGAGGTAGACGACGACCTGGACGAGAAAGGTCCAACTCTTCAGCTCGCCGAATTCCTTCAGCGTCATTCCGAGGGTCGCCGCATAGCCCGGCTTTCCCGCCGCGGTCGCGTAAAACACCATGTAGCCCATGGGCACGAGCGAGCACCACGTGAAGAAAGGCAGGCAGTAGACGTTAAGGTAGAAGGGATGGGTGAAGCACTCCCGGCAGTACGTCATGATCCCGCTCCACCGCCGGTTCCGTGCCCGCGGTGCGGGCGGCGGATAGTTCCCCTCCTTGATTTTCCAGACAATCAGGTAGAACGCGCCGGCGTAGAGCAGCCCGATCAGGGCGTAGACGTGAAACGTGTGGGCCTCGACATAGCCCATCGCCCAGCGGTTGAACGCGAGGCTCCCGAGCCCGCCCACCGCCCGGTAGAGTCCCGTGAATTTCCCGATGACCTCCGCCGGAATCACGTCCACCACCATGGCGGCATAGACCTGCACGATATAGGTGTTGAAGACCCAGAACAGGACGGAACCGGCCATGAGCCAGGCGATCGTGCAGCCGGCGGTGGTAAACTGCGACCCGCCCAGCCGGGCGAGCAGTTGCTGCAGCAGCGCCCCTCCGGGCTTGGCCAGGCCCAGCATCATCAGGCTCAGGACGGCGGGCGGCGTGCACCACAGCAGGAAAGGCCGGCGACGCCCCAGCCAGCCGCGCCGGCGGTCGCTCTGCACCGCGGCAATCGGCGACATGATAATCATGCAGATTGACGTCAGGCTGCCATTGAAGCCGATCAGGACATCGCTCGCGCCTTCCCACCGCAGCTGCAGCGGAATCAAGCTCGGCAGCGACTCGAGGAGCTGGAAGAAAAAGTCGCCCCACAGCATCCAGAACATCACCTGGATCAAGGCCGACCGCGTATAGGCGAGCGTGCCCACCCGGTAGCGTTTGGCTGCGGGCTCCCCCGGTGCTCGATTTGGCTCAGGCGGAGGGGTGGAACCGGGGACCATGCTTCGGGGTGGTTTGTCGGGGCTGCCCCGGACCGATTCAGTAGAATGTTTCCGGCCGAAGGTTGAAAGCCGCAAAAAACAAATCCGTCACCCGCGCGAGTCCGCCGCCACGATCTACCGGCCGTCGGCCAAGTACAGGATGCCAGGCCTGAGCCCTTCCGCCAGGGTCATGCCCGCGAACCCCGTGGCTTCGTTGGCCATGCCGCTCCAGGAAGTCAGTCCGTGCAGGAGGCCCGGCCGTTCCGCGTCCTCCGGCATGACTCCCAGCCGGGCCGCGCAGGTCGGGGTGCAGAGAAACCGGCTGGTGTCCCGCAGCGCGGACCTGAGCCGCGGGGTGGACGTCCCAAAGTGCTGGGCAAACTGCAGGGTTTGCACGATCCCAATGCTCTTCGCGTTGTTCCAGATGTCCTGGATGGGCCACCAGACCCGGCCATCGAGCGCCGCCAGCAGACCCGCCGAACCGTGGACCCGGTTCTCCAGCGCCTGATGCACGCGGCGGCGGAATGCTCCCTCGGGGGCGTGAAACCACGTCGTGATGAACCCCTCGTCATAGTACCACTGGTCGCCGAAATGCAGCGGCTCCAGCACGAACGGCGCCCCGTTGCGAACGTACCAATGCGGGGCGCGGCCCAGCATCCGGCCATCGGGGCGCCAGTCCGGGAGGAGGTATTCGATCGCGCGCTGGGCGGCACGCTGGTAGGCCTTCTCGCCCGTCATACGGTAGGCGAGCGAATGCACCGCCGCCTGGATCGCCGTGGCGCAGGAGTAGATCTTTCCCTCATAGCCATGCCACTGGCCGTCGGTGAAGCCGCCGGATTTCAGCTGAAACCGCGCCGCCCACCCGTCGCAGAATTTCCGCACCGCCCGCAGATAGCGCTGCCGGGTCGCCGGCGGCACATAATGGCTGCCCACGGCCAGGGCCGCCACCACCGAGCCAATGTCCGACATGGGCAGGCGCCCCTCCTTCAACAGCCGCGCCAGTTTCCCGCTGTCCCATTGGGCCACCGGCTGGCCGTGAAACACACAATCCCACGCCCCGTTGGGCAGCTGCTCATCCACGAAGGCGTTCAACGCGTGCGTGGCCGAAACGAGATATTTGCGGTCACCCAGAAGCTCGTATCCCGCCAAGAGCGCCCGGATGGGCATGGTCAGAGTGTAGGAGTACTGGCCCCCGTCCGCCCACACATCGCCGAGGTAGCCGTTGGCCTGGCCGCGCGCCACGAGCCGGTCGCACACCCGGCGCAGGGTCGTGCGCGGATTGTCCGCGACCCGCTGCATCAGCGCGGTGCGGGACGGGACCGCGGTCAGCAGGCGGGTCTGGAAGGGCGAGGCCATTTTGACCTCCCGCCGGGCGAAGATTTCCAGGCTGTTGACCAAAAACTCCCGGCCCAGGTGAGGGATGAACTCCAGCGCGAGTTTCCCGCCCTGGGCCCTGCAGGCAAACGACCAGCGCTGGATCTTGCCGGCGGGTCCGGGCACGTCCCGCAGGACAAACTCGCCGTTGGCCTTCACGCAGAACGGCCCAAACTCGCGGTCCTTCCGGTAGCCGCACAGCCTGACCCGATAGTCGCCGTCGGGCAGGCCGACCTGCAATACGGCCGGCTTCCGGCCGCAGACGTAGCCCTCCCGGAGTGTCGGCTCGGTGTGCTTGTTTCCACCTTCGTTGACGGGATCCAGCCAGCAATGGAGGGGACTGGAAAAAGCCCGTGACACCAGCTGATAGCCCGGCTCACGCCGCGCGTAGCAATTGGCAAACTGGAACGCGGCAATGCGTTTCATGGGTGGCAGGGTTACCTGGCCCGCTTGACGCGCGGGCCGCCAAAGGCGTCGATGGCGCGATAGTCGGCGGAATACTTTCCGTCATGCGGCACGCCCGCGGGGATGAAGCATTCATCGCCGGCTTTCATGCGGACCTTCTTGCCGCCGATGGTCCCCGTGAACGTGCCCGAGAGCACCACCGCGTATTCGTCATAGTCGTGGCGATGCATGGGGGACACTCCGCCGTCCGCGCATTGCCACAGGACGACCTGCGAGCCATCCGCGCCTTCAAACACGTAGCCCACCAGGCCCCGGGCCACATTGCCGGTGTCCACGGCATTCTGGGGGTGGCGCATGAACGGCGGGAACGCCTTCAGGCGACTGCGCCTTGCCCGTGGCAGGGTCGAGCGGGGTCTTTTCATGGCACCGGGAGACTGCAGCATTTCCGGGCAGAAGGAAACCCTCAACCGAGCTACCCCACCCCCGTCGCGATCGATGCCCGAAGCCTTCACGAGGGGCCGTGAAACCGTGCAACCCAGCTCTCGCCACACTGGATAATCTGCCAATAGTGCAGGGCTCCCGCTCCGCTTATGAAATTGACCCCCATCAACTCGGCCGAGGCGATCTTCGAGGCCTTCTTTGACGAAACCCTGAGCAGCTTGCCCAAGTGGAAAATCCACGCGGGCGGCGCCGAGGGGCTGACCGTCGTGCAGAAGTGGGCGTGGGTCCAATACGACTGGCAGCGCCCGCCCGTCGATCCCGCCGTTCCCGCCCTGCGCCTGAGCCGCCCGTATGCGGTGGACTGCGCGGATTACGACGCGCTGATGTTCTCCCTCGTCGCCCCGCCGGGCGCCCGCGTCGCCCTCATCGCCGGGACCGATGCCGGCGAGCGACGCAACCTCAGCGCACCCTTCCCGGCCCAAAAGTGCGAGCTGCTCCTGCCGCTCGGCGGCGCCCGCCAACTGCAAAGCCTCACCATCGAGATCTACGCCGATGCCACCCGGAACCCGGGCAACGCCTGCGGCTGGTTCAACTGGATCGGCCTGCAGCATGGCGCGCAGCTCCAGCGCTACCTCCGGCAGGTCGCGCGCTTCGACGAGCAGTGGGAGGACTATCTCAAGCCCGACACGTTCGAGCCCCGCTTCGAGCCCGCCTACGGCCTGCACCTCACCGGTCCGGAGCTCGGCGAGGCCCGCGCGGCGCTGGCGCGGGCGGGTGGCCCGCGTTCCTCGCCACTCTGGGAACTCGCCGAGGACGCGTCGAAGCTGGTTCCGGAAAAGATGACGACGGAGTACGTCAATTTCTGGAAC
>CAIQKV010000079.1 GCA_903872505.1 uncultured Opitutia bacterium | reverse complement strand
TCGACTACGTCCACCTCGAGCGCAGCGAAGTCCAGCAGAGCGGCGATTATGACCTGGAAGGCTTGTTCGTCCGCCTCAATCACGCGATTGATTCCGTCGGCGCCAAGCGCGTGGTGCTCGATACGCTGGAAGTGTTGTTCGCCAGCCTGCCGAACGAAGCCATTCTGCGCAGCGAATTGCGCCGGCTTTTCCGCTGGCTCAAGGACAAGGGCGTCACGGCCGTCATCACCGCCGAGCGCGGGCGCGAATCACTGACGCGCCACGGCTTGGAAGAATACGTCTCCGACTGCGTGATCCTGCTGGATCATCGGGTCAACGACCAGATCGCCACGCGGCATCTGCGCGTGGTGAAATATCGCGGCGCCCTGCATGGCACGAACGAGTTTCCGTTTCTCATCGGCAACGAAGGTATCAGCGTGCTGCCCATCACGTCGCTGGCGCTGAATCACAAGGTGTCGGGCGAACGGATTGCCACGGGCATTCCCCGGCTCGACGCGATGCTGGGCGGCAAAGGTTTTTTTCGCGGCAGCAGCATCCTGCTCACGGGCACGCCGGGCACCGGCAAGACGATCATCTCCGCCAACTTCGCCCAGGCCGCCGGCCGGCGCGGCGAGCGCGTGCTCTTCTTCTCGTTTGAGGAATCGCCCAACCAGATCATCCGCAACATGCATTCCATCGGGTTGCACCTGGAGCCGCTGGTCCGGAAGGGCTTGCTGCGGTTTCACTCGGCGCGGCCCTCGCTCTACGGCCTGGAAATGCATCTGGCCACGATGTTCAAGGAGATCACGACGTTTCAACCCCATGTCGTCATCATGGATCCGATTACCAGCCTGATGGACGCGGGCACCGCTTCCGAGGGCAAGGGCATGGTGACGCGGCTGATTGATTACCTGAAGGCCGGCCAGGTCACCTCGCTCTTCACCAGCCTCACGCAGGGCGGCCACGCGCTGGAACAAAGTGAAAGCGCCATGTCCTCGCTCATGGATGCCTGGGTGCTGCTGAAGGACTTCGAGGGCAACGGCGAACGCAACCGCGTGCTCTACGTGCTCAAGGCCCGCGGCATGAAACACTCGAACCAAATCCGCGAGTTCCTGATTTCGGACCGGGGCATCGACGTGGTGGACGCCTACATCGGCCCCAGCGGCGTGCTGACCGGCTCCGCCCGCGCGGCCCAGAATTCCCTCGAAAAGGCCGCCCTGCTGGCCAACCAGCAGGAAGCGGCGACGCTCAAGCGCGAAGTGGAGCGCAAACGCAAGGCGCTCGACCGGCAGATCGGCGACCTGCGCTCCGATTATGAAGGCGAGGCCCTGGAACTGCGGCGCATTGCCGAGCAGGTGGGCACCCGCACCTTCGTGCTGGGCACCGAGCGGGCGGCCTCCGGCCGTTTGCGCCAGGCGGACATCAAGGTCGCGGCGAGCGGCCGGGGCAAGGGCCGGAACGGCAATGGGAACGGCCACCGATGAAAACCAAGACGACCCAGCGCCGCGTGTCCGCCGCCCGGCGCCGGCCCGCCAAGCCCTGGCAGCTCCGCCTCTATGTGATGGACTCGACGCCCCAGTCGGTGACCGCGTTCGAGAACCTGAAGCAAGTTTGCGAGAGCCACCTCAAGGGCCGCTATCGCATCACCGTGATCGACCTGCTCAAACGGCCGCACCTGGCCAAGGGCGACCAGATCCTGGCCATCCCCACGGTCGTGCGCCGTTTGCCGAAGCCCGTGCGCACCATCCTGGGCAACCTATCCGACATCGACCGCGTGCTCCTCGGCCTGGATCTGCGCGCGGGCGGCTAACCGGGACCATCCTCCTGAAGACCAGCAAATCCAGCCGACCGAAACCGAACCTCGCGAAGTCCCTGACCGTCCGGCCCCCGGGCAAGTATGTCCTGCGGTTGTTCGTCGCGGGCGCCACCGCCCGGTCGCGCGAGGCCGTCCTGCGCGTCCGGGAAATGTGCGACCAGGAACTGAAGGGCGGCAGCCGGCTGAAGGTGATCGATATCTACCAGCAGCCGGAACTGGCGCGCGCCAACCAGATCGTGGCGACCCCGACGCTCATTAAGGATTTCCCGCGACCCGTGCGCCGCTACATCGGCAACCTGGCGAACATCGCCGGCCAGTTTACCGGGTTGGATCTGCTCACTCGGGAGAAAATCGCCGTTTGAAGACCACCGGCCGCCAGCGTACTGCCCGCGCCGCACCGGCCGCCCGGCGAATGCGCGGGCCCGCCGGCACGGCCCCGGCTCACGAACTTGCCGGGCTGCGCATCCGGCTGGCGGCCGCGGAGGAGACGCTCCGCGCCATTCGCACCGGCGGGGTGGATACCGTGGTGGTCGCGGGCCGTCATGGCCCGCAGGTGTTCACGCTGGAGGGCGCCTGGCATGCCTACCGTGTGCTCATCGAATCGATGAACGAGGGGGCGCTGACGCTGACGGTGGACAAGATGGTGATCTACGCCAACCAGAGCTTTGCCCGGATGGTCAAATTTCCGCTGGAACAGGTCATGGGGGGCTCCTTCCGCCGCTACCTTTCGGTCGCCGACCGGGCGGCGCTCCGGCCGCTCCTGCGCCGGCCCGGGAAATCCGGGGCGAAAATCCTCGCGACCCTCAAGGCCGGCGACGGTTCGTTCCTGCCGGTGCAACTCTCCATCCGGCCGCTGGCCCGGGAGGGTCGCCACCCGGCCACCGTCGGCATGGTCGTGACCGACTTGACGGAGGCCCGGCGGACCGAGGAACTGCTGCGGGCCCTGACGCACCGCGTGGTGCAGGTGCAGGAGGCCGAGCGCGAGCGCGTGGCGCTCGAATTGCATGACCACATCACCCAGCTGCTCTGCGCCATCCTGTTTCGCTGCCAGGCGCTGGTGGACGAGCTGTCCGCGCGCGACGGGCCGTCGCTGCGGGAGGCCATGAAGCTCCGCGAGCTGCTCGGCCAGACGGCCGCGGAAGTGGAGCGCATCTCGCGCAACCTGCGGCCCGGGGTTCTGGACCAGCTGGGCCTGGACGCCGTCCTGCGCGCCACCAGCGCGGAATTCGCGGAGCGGACCGGCGTGCCCGTCAAGGTGACCTGCGTGCCGCTGGCGGTGCGGCTGCCCGCCGACACCGAGCTGGCGCTCTACCGCATTCTGCAGGAAGCCTTGAAAAATGTGGGGAAGCATGCCCGCGCCCGCCATGTGACGGTGCAGCTGACGAAGCCGGGCGACACCGTGCAGCTGGTGGTCAAGGACGACGGGATCGGGTTTGACGAGGCACATCATGAGGCCAGGCGAAAGGGCAAGCGGGTCCTCGGCCTGCTCGGGATGCGCGAACGCGCCGCCTACTTGGGCGGGGCCCTCACGATCAGGTCCGCCCGCCGCGTCGGCACCGAAATCGAGGTGCGCCTTCCCCTGCCGCCCGACGCCACCAAAGCGGCGGCCTGAAACCGGCGCCGACAGCGGCAAGAGTAGGGCAACGCCCCATAGCGACGGAGGCGCGGAGCGCGTATCGTCCGCCGTTCACCCTATGAAAATCAACCAACTGTCAGTTCTGATTGCCCTCATCGCCAGCCCTATCGCGCTGTTTGCCTCGTCCGCCACCGATCGCAAGATCGAGGACGCCGCCAAGGCCTCCTACAATTACCGCACCGTCCTGGAGAACCAGGTGACGGTGAAAGCCAATGACGGCATCGTCACCCTGACCGGCACGGTCCAGGACCGGGACTACAAGGCGCTCGCCGCCGACACCGTGGAGAATCTCCCCGGCGTGCTCAGCGTCGACAACCAGATCAAGGTTGAGTCGACCTATCCCGAGCACTCCGACGCCTGGATGGCGTTCAAGATTCACAGCCGCCTGCTCGTCAAGGCCAACGTCAGCTATACCAGCACCAAGGTCGCGGTCGTTGACGGCCACGTCACCCTGAGCGGGACGGCGGACAATGGCGCGCAGAAGGAACTGACCAGCGCCTACGCCAAGGACATCGACGGCGTGAAGTCGGTGACGAACAACATCGTCGTGCTCGACAAGCCCGAAGGCCAGACCGTCGGCGAGTCCATTGACGACGCGTCCATCACCAGCCAGGTCAAGTACGCCCTGCTCACCCACAAGTCCACCAGCGCGCTCAAGACCAAGGTCACGACGACCGACGGTGTGGTCCGCGTCACGGGTGACGCCAGCTCCGACGCCGAGAAGTCCCTCGTCACGAAGCTCGCCGGCGATGTTCGCGGCACGAAGTCCGTGACCAACGACATGGTCGTGAAGAACTGACCGGTAGAAACTTAATCCTCCAGCCAGCGCGGTCGCCCCCGGGCGATCGCGCTGCTTTCTGTCCACCGCCCGCAAACAATCCCATGAACAAACTCATCTCCCTCGCGCTGCTCATCAGCGGCATCATTCTCATCATCTACGGCATCAGCGCCTCCGACTCGATCGGCTCCAGCTTCTCCCGCTTCTTTACCGGCAACCCGACGGACAAGACCATGTGGCTGCTCATTGGCGGCATCGTGGCGGCCGGCATCGGTGGCGCCGGTCTCTTCCTGGGTGGGTCGAAAACGTCTTGAAGCTCACGCGTCCTGCGCCCCCTCCGATGCTCGGCTACGCGATCAGCTTCCTCATCATCGCGCTGATCGCCGGCGTGCTCGGCTTCGGCGTCATCGCCGGCACGGCGGCCATGATCGCCCGGGTGCTGTTCCTGGTCTTCCTGGTGCTGTTCGTCGCCGCCTTCCTGCGCGGCCGGCGCTCCGATCGCTGAGGAGTCCCCACAGGGCGGCCGGGCGCAGGCCAGCGCCCGCCCCCGGCTCAGCTGCCGGCGCTTGGGGCGGGCGGGCCGTTTTTCATCAGCGGCTTCCACCAGAAGAAATACATGCCGGTCAGCGCCAGCAGGAACAGCGGCAGCGTGCACCAGAACGCCGCGTAGGATTTGATGACCAGCTGCATCGGCAGCAGGAGCATCGTCACCAGCCAGAGCAGGGCGAACGGCAGCGTGATGATGTCATCGCGGTTCTCCCGGTCGATGGCCGCCCGCGCGGCCCCCTGGAATTCGGCGCGCAGCGGCGCCCACCAGCCGAAGGGCCGCGTCGTCCGGTAGAAGTTGACCAGCACCTCCCGGGAGGTCGGGGCCGTGAGGAGCGAGCCGACGATGGTGCCACCAAACGAGATCAGGGTCATGACCACCAGCTGCATCGGCTCGGACAACTGCGGAAAATAGAGCCGCTGCCCAACCGCGCCCAGGATGCCCAGCAGCGTGCCGCAGATCATGCCCGGGGCCGTGCAGCGCCACCAGTACAGCCGCATCACCTGCGGCCCGATCTGCCCGGCCGACAGGCTCATCACGATCCACCCCCAGAGGGTGTTGATGCTCGTGGCCACCACGCCGAAGTAGAATCCCACGATGACAATCCCCAGCGTGGACGCGTAGGACACGATGATCAGCTCGCGGTTGGCCGCCCGCGGCCGGAGAAAGTTTTGGTAGATGTCCTTCACGAACAGCGCGCTCGCGCCGTTCATCAGGCCGTTCTTGCAGGACATCATCGCGGCGAACATGGCCACGACAATCAGCCCCTTCAGGCCGGTGGGCACCATGTTGAGCAGCACGGCGGGCAGGATCTGCTCCGGATTGACCGTGCCGCGGTAACCCACCAGCGCCAGCTTGCCCTGCCAGTCCGCGCCCAGCAGCGCCTGCAGCTGGGCGATGAAGACCGCCGGATGACTCTGCGGCGAGGTCATGATGCTCCCGGTCAGGTCGTGCCAGAAGGGTGCCGTGGTGTTCGGATATTGGGCGTGGATCAGGTCCGCCGCCTGGTGGATGAGGGCGGGATCGGGAAAGAGCCCGTGCACGAGGTAAATGCCCATCACCGCAAAGCCGATCATCAGCGGCCAGCGGAACATCAGCATCACGCCTTGCTGGAAGGACTGCAGCCCGCAGTCGCGGTCGCTCTTCGCCCCGAAGTAGCGCGAGTCCGCGCCCGTCCCGGCCCCGCCCAGGATATTCCGCAGCAGGTAGAATCCGGCCACCACCATCAGCAACGAATAGGCCTCGTAGCCGGCAGGCATTTCCGTGCGCCAGACGGGCAGCGAGTCGATCCAGTCCGCATTGCCCGTGACGGCCTGGGCCGTCGCGGCGAGGCCCGCGGTGCTGGGGATCATGTGCCAGGCGAGGAAGGCGATGATGACGCTGGCCGTCAGGATGATCACGCCCTGCACCAAGTCGGTCAGCACCACGCCGTAGAAGCCGGCGCTCATGGTGAAGAGCGTGGAGACGGTGACCACCGCCAGCGTCGTGTAGAGCGCCGGGAACGGAAAGAACATGCCGAGGAACAAACTCGCGCCCCGGATCAGGTACGCGAGCATCATGACCGTGAGCAGGATGCCCGCCAGCGCCGACATGGCGCGCAGGACCTCGGCCGCCTTGCCCTCCCCGAACCGGTAGGTCATCCACTCCGCCCCGGTCATGCAGCCGGACCGCCGGTGCCATTTCCCGGTGTAGGCCAGCATGAAGATCAGGATGAGACCCGCGCCCCCGCGAAACTCCACGTAGAGCCCGCGCGGCCCGAGCATGTACAGGAACGAGGTGATCATCATCGTGCCCGTCAGGTCGAACCAGTTCGCCATGCCCGCCACGCCCAGCACCCACCAGGGCAGCGTGCGCCCGCCGAGGAAGTAGTGCTCCAGGCTCAATCCCGCCCGCTTCGTCATGATCACCCCGGCGACCAGGCTCAGGGCGAGATAGCCGAGAATGATGACGTAATCGACCGCTGCGAGGGCGTGCATGAGGGGGAGAGGGCAAGACGCGAAACCGGGAATTATTTTTGCTGGGCTCCAGTTGGTCCGGCGAGGGAAATCGCGGGTGCGGGTGGAAAACTGCGCCCGGATTCCTCGGGGCCGGCAGACGCCTTGCCATGGCCGGGAGGTTGGTTGATCGTGCGCGCCGCGTGAGCATTACCCCGAACCCCACCGGCGCGGCCAAGGACGCCGATCATGCCTTCCTCGGCCACCCGCGCGGACTGGGCTACCTCGCCTTCACGGAGGCGTGGGAGCGGTTTTCTTACTACGGCATGACGACGCTGCTCGTGCTCTACATGGTGCACCAGTTGCTGCTGCCGGGGCACATCGAGCGCATCGCGGGCTTCACCTGGTTTCGCGCAGGCCTCGAGCGCATCTATCACGGGCCGCTTTCAAACGTCGCCTTGGCGTCGGCGATCTTCGGGCTCTACACCAGCATCGTCTACCTGACGCCCATCGCCGGCGGTTTCATCGCGGACCGCTGGCTCGGCCGGACCCGCACGATCACGATCGGCGCGCTGTTGATGGCGGCGGGACACTTCCTGATGGCGTTCGACTACTCGTTCCTGCTCGCGCTCCTGTGCCTTTTGACCGGGAGCGGCTGCTTCAAGGGCAACCTCGCGAGCCAGATCGGCGCCCTCTACGCGCCGGGCGACCTGCGCCGGGCCGACGCGTTTCAGATCTACTATCTGTTTATCAACGGCGCGGTCATCGTGGCCCCACTGGTCGCCGGCACGCTCGGCGAGGTCTACGGCTGGCACTACGGGTTTGGCGCAGCCGGGGTCGGGATGGTGATCGGGCTCGGCATCTACCTGTCCGGCCGGAAGTGGCTGCCCGTGGAACCGGCGCGGACCGCCGCGGCAGCGGCCGCACGGCCGAAACTGACCCGCGACGAGTGGATTACCGTCGGCGTGCTCATCGCCCTGCTGCCCGTGCTGGCGGTCGGAGCGGTCGGCAACCAGCAGATTTACAACGCCTACCTGCTCTGGGTGCCGGCCAACGTGAGCCTCGTGTTCTTTGGCCACACGATGCCAACCACCTGGCTGATCACGGTCGACTCGGTGGCGAGCATCTCGTGCCTCGTCGGGGTGGTGGCCTTCTGGCGGCTGTGGGCGAAGCGGTTCAAGGAGCCGAGCGAGATCATCAAGATTTCGATCGGGCTGGGTCTCGGTGCCGTCGGCGTGCTGTGCCTCGCGGCTGCCTCGCTGGCTTCGACGCCGGATCACAAGGCCAGTATCGGCTGGGTGGTCGGATTCGAACTGCTCAACAGCATTGGATTCGCCAATGTGTTTCCCGTGGGGCTGGCCCTGTTCGCCCGCGCCGCCCCGAAGTCCGTCGCGGGCACCGTGGTGGGCGTCTACCTGCTGCACCTGGTCATCGGCAACAATCTCGTGGGCTGGCTGGGCGGACTGCTGGACCGCATGGCGGGCTCGTCGTTCTGGCTCCTGCATGCCGCGCTGGTGGGCGGGGCGTGCGTGCTGATGCTGATCACGGCCAAGCTCGCCGGCCACCTGCTGAATCCGACGGGTCCGGCTGAAAACTGATCGCGCGTCATGTGTGCCTGGAGTAACATTTGCGTATGGGTGGTCGCGAAACCGTCAGCAACCACGCGACCAAACTCCGGAGGCTGGAGTCCCAATGATCATCCGCAAGATACTCGACCTGACCCCTTTCTCCCTTTTCACGGCGCCTCCACTGGCAGTACGACTAGAGGCGTAACCACATCCGTCAGGCTGAGCACTGTATCCTATAACCATGCGTAAAGTAATCTCGGTCATCTTCTTTATCATGTTTCTCGTTTCGCTCCGGAGCCTCTCCGAGGGGTTGCGGACCGAAAAGGAACCCGGCGTCCTGGTAGGCGAATGCATCTTTTCGTTCGTCCTGTTGATGATCGGCATCTATTTCTGGAGGCCGGCAAAGGCCAAGGAGTAGACCAACCACCATGAAAACCCTGTTCTGGCTGTGCATCATCGGTGGAGCTCTCATGCTGTGGAGCAAACACCACGCCAAGTCAGGGGCGTCCGGGCCGGCCGCCAGCGAATCGAGCGGCGAAAAGACGTTGGTGACCATCAATTTCACGGACAATCAGGACCTCCTCGCCCAGCTGCGGCGGATGCCGGCCGGCCACTACGTTTCGACCAATTATGTCGGTTCCCTGACTGGTGTGTCCACGGGCTTAGCCTGCAGCGACAAGGCGGCGGTGGCGGCCTACGAGGCGGATATGAACCGGAAGCTGGCGGAGGAAAAACGGCTCATCGAGATTGAGTTCAAGCGCATCGAGGGCCGGTAGCCCAACCGGCCGTTCCGGAGTTCCGGATTAGTCAAAAAAATGAACGAACGTTGCCGGGGACTTTGGTGGCTGCTCGCGCTGGGCAAAAGAAAAGGGGTCAGGTCGAGTATCTTGTGGTTGACGGCGTGCCGACTGGGTTGGCCCAAGTGATCGTGCTGAGTTTGCCCTGATTTGACGGACGGCAGGCCGGCTCAGTACGCGCCGCACTCCTCGACCAGCTCGGCGACGCGCCGCAGCCGGCTTTCCAGCCCGTCCGGCGGCACCTGGTCCGCGACGCCGAGCACATAGCGCGGCTCGGTGCGCATCACGGCCAGCGTGGCGCGCACGTGCCGCTCGAACTCCGCGTCGCTCACCGTCGGCGAAAAATACGCCCCGGGAATCCCGCCCCAGAAAATCGTCGGGGTCTTCCCGCAGAATGATTTCCAGTCCTCCACCGCGAGGTCGCCGACCGGCGCCGGGGTCATGCTCTCGACAAAATCGAACCCCACGGTGCATTCCTGCCGGATCAGGCCGCGCAGCGTGCCGTCGAGGTGCATGCACGAAAACTTGCCCGCGGCCCGGATGCGCTTGGTCCACGTCTCCTGGTAGGGCCGCATGAACCGCTCGAACAGCGCGGGTCCCACGCTCTCGGACGAGAGGTTTTCCGGGATCATCAGCAGCTCCGCGGGGCTGGCCACGGCGAGCGCCGCCGCGGCGTCGTGCGAACGGCGGGCGACCTCCAG
The DNA here is from genome assembly GCA_903872505.1 of uncultured Opitutia bacterium. GTDB lineage: Bacteria > Verrucomicrobiota > Verrucomicrobiia > Opitutales > Opitutaceae > Opi-474. Next base: position 48,846 of record CAIQKV010000079.1, on the reverse strand, counting down.
CGTCTCGGCGAACAGTTCCGGGGCGTCCTCGATCATGTCCACGGTCGCGATGATGCCGGCGTCGAGCGCGATAATCTGCATGAACGGGCTCTTGGGCAGGTAGGCGAGGTGCAGCCCGAAGTCGCCGATCTGCGGCCCGCGCGTTTCGCCGAAGCTGTAGTCCGCCTCGTGGCGCATGTCCGCCTGCATGAATTGGTAGGCGGGGAGGTCGGCCGCGCTTTTCAGGAGATGCTCGACCGGTCCCTCGGTGAACGACTCCGGCAGCCACGTCCAGCGGTCCTGCAGCGTGCCGTGCGGCGTCTCGATGCGGCGGATCCGAGAAAAACCCTCGCGCGTTTCCGTCACCCGGCATTTGTCGAATGTGGTGCGGAACGGAAAATAGCCCTGCAGATAAAAACCAAGGCGCAGCTCGCGGTGCCAGTCGAGGTAGGCGGCGCTCTGCTTGAAACCCTCAGGCCGCTGGCCGCGGCCGATCTGCGCGGTGGCGAGGTAGTCGAGGTCGCCGAACCACGGGACGCAGTCGGGCCGTTGGTGGCGCAGGACGGCCAGCGCGCGTTCGCGGGGGGACAGGGGCATGGCCGACGAGTAACGGCTGCCGCGCCGGGGGCAATCGCGCGGAACGGCCGCGGGCGGAATGAAGCCGCCCTGCACCGAAACGTAAGCCCGCGTGTTTCCGGTGGGGAAGGTTCCGCCCAAGAGACCGGACCGGTGATCTTTCAGCTTCATATTTGTCGCCACTTGCCGGTTAGTTCATATACTGGATTCGTCTCTCACCACGGTGTCCCGCGCCGGCTGCACATGCCCTCCTCCCGCTCCACTCCCTCGCTTGATGCCCGGTACGCGGTATTGCTGCTGGGCCTGCTGCTGGCGGCCGGGGTGTTGTTCGTCTGGGGGATGGCGGTGCGCTCTGACCTGGAGATGCGCGCCGAGCTCCTGCAGCAGTCGCGGCTCATCGCCCAGGGAGTAAATCTGGGCAGCGTCAAGGCGCTGACTGCCTCGGCCGCGGATCTGGAGAAACCCGGCTATAACCGGCTCAAGGAGCAGCTGGCGGCGGTGCGCGCGGAAAATCCGCGGTGCCGTTACCTGTACCTCGCCGGCCGGTCGCCGGCGGGCAAGGTCTTCTTCTACGCCGACAGCGAGCCGGCCGGCACGAAGGACTATTCCCCGCCCGGGGAGGAGTACGAAGAAGTTTCCGACGTGTTTCGGGCGGTGTTTGACACGCGGGCGGCGAGCGTCGAGGGCCCGGTCCCGGACCGCTGGGGAGTCTGGGTCTCCGCCTTGGTTCCGTTGACCGACCCGGCCACGGGCGCCGTGGTCGCGGTGCTCGGCATGGATGTCGACGCGAGCAACTGGCGGTGGGAGATGGCCTCCCGGGCGGCGCTGCCGGTCGGGCTGATGCTGGTCCTGCTGATTGGGGCGGCGCTTCTCGTGATCGCGGCGCGGCGCGTGGGGGCCTCCCCCAAGCCGGTCCTGCGGCGCCTGCTGCCCTCGCTCACGGTCATGGTGGCCCTGCTGCTCGGCGGCGCGTGGGCGCTGCTGTACCAGCAGCACCGGCTGCAGCTCGCGAGCAACCGGGCGGCCTTTGATGCCGAGGTGGCGGGCAACCTGCGCCAGGCGGTCGAGCAGGAGACGCACAGCCTCGGCGCGGTGGCCCAGCTCGTCGCCGCCAAGGAAGGCGTGCGCGCGGCGCTGCGCCTCGGTGATTCCCGCCGCCTGCTGGCCGACTGGCAGCCGGTCTTCGAGCAGCTGCGCCGCGAGCATCACATCACGCATTTTTATTTCCTCGACCCATCCCGCGGCTGCCTCGTCCGCGTGCACCGGCCGGAGGAAAGCGGCGGCCGGATCGACCACTTTACCGCGCGGCAGGCGGAGCGCACGGGCCGCGCCGAGGCGGGCCTGGAACTGGGCGGGCACGGGACCTTCGCCCTCCGGGTGGTGCAGCCGGTGTACGACGGGGCCACCCTCGTTGGGTACGTGGAAATGGGCGAGGCCATCGAGGAAGTCCTGCATGCCACCACGTCCCGCCCGGGTGAATTGCGCGCCGTGCTCATCCGCAAGGACCTGCTGCACGAGACGGATTGGGAGGGCAACATGAGCCGGCTGGGCCGGCGGTCCACGTGGGGCCAACTGCCCACGCGCGTGGTGGCCTTTGCCGCGCCCGCCCCGCTGCCGGACGTGTTTGCCGCCTGGGCGGACCCGCCCGCGGGCGGGCCCAACCTGCCGGTGACCGGCCGCGAGCTGACCTTCGATGGCAAGCCCTGGCTGATCTCCAGCACGCCGCTCCCGGATGCGGCGGGGCAGGTCGTGGGCGAGCTGCTGGTCATGCGCGACAGCTCCGCCACGGCGGCGGAGTACACCCGCCTGCTCACCCTGGGCGGCACCTCGGGCGCCGTGGTGCTCGTGCTGCTGCTGGCCACGATCTTCGTGCTGCTGCGACGCACGGACGCCGCCATCCTCGCCCAGCAGGCCGCGCTGCGCGAGAGCGAGGAATCCTACCGCAACCAGTTCGCCAAGAATTCCGCGGCGATGCTGCTGATCGACGCGCACGACGGGGCCATCGTCGACGCCAATGCCGCGGCCCAGGCCTTCTACGGCCATCCCCGGGACCGGTTGTTGGCGATGAACATCGCGGATCTCAACACGCTGCCCCGGAATGAGGTCCGGCGACTCGTCGGCTCCGTCACGGAGGGGCAGGGCACGCGGTTTGAATTTCAGCACCGGCTGGCGGATGGCACGATGCGGGACGTGGACGTCGCGGTCACGCGCGTGCAATTCGGCGGCCGCGCCATCCTGCACTCCATTGTCCAGGATGTGACGGCGCGGAAGCGGGCCGAGCAGGTGCTCCGCGAAAACGAACGGCACCTGTCCGCCGCCCAGGCCCAGGGCCACCTCGGCAGCTGGAGCTGGGACCTGTCGACCAACACCAACACCTGGTCGGCCGAGAACCACGCCATCCTCGGCTACGTCCCCGGGGCGGTGGTGCCCACCCAGACCCTCTTCACCGCCGCCCTCCATCCCGAGGATCGCGCGCGGGTCCTCGCCGCGATGGATGCGGCGATCCGCGACCGCCGCTCGTATGAGGTGGATTGCCGCATTGTGCGCCCGACCGGCGAAGTCCGATTCGTGCAATGCCGTGGCGAGGCGCAGCTCAGCCCGGAAGGCCGGGTCACCGGCATGGCGGGCACGGTGCTCGACATCACCGCCCGCAAGGCGGCGGAGACGGCGCTGCAGCTCACGCAATTCACCGTCGACCACATGACGGATGCGATCTTCTGGATCAGCCCCGAGGCCCGGATCCTGTACGTCAACGAGGCGGCCTGCCGCGCCCTCGGCTACACCCGCGAGGAACTGCTCACCAAGACGATCCATGAGATCGACCCCCATTTCCCGCCGGCGGCGTGGCCGGCGCATTGGGCCGAGCTGAAGCAGCGCGGCTCCTTCACCTTCAAGTCGGCGCATGTGACGCGGCGGGGCGCGTCCATCCCGACCGAGGTCACGGTGAATTACCTCCAGTTCGACGGCCGGGAGTACAACTGCGCGGTCATGCGCGACATTTCCGAGCGCCTCCGCTCCGAGCGGGAGCGGGAGAACCTCGCGGCCCAGCTGCTCCAGTCGCAGAAACTCGAGACGCTCGGCCAGCTGGCGGGCGGCATCGCGCATGATTTCAACAACCTGCTCCTGGTCATCCAGGGCAACACGGAGCTGCTCGAGACCGGCGAACCGCTGAGCCCCGCTCAGCGGGCGCAACTCCGGCAAATCACGCAGGCGGGCGACCGTGCGGCCGACCTCACGAACCAGCTGCTGCTGTTCAGCCGCCGGCAGGCGCCGTCCCGGCGCGACCTCGACCTCAACGCGACCGTCGCCGAGACGGTGAAGATGCTCCAGCGGATCATCGGCGAGCACATCCGCCTGCGGCTCGAGTATGCGCCGGAAGCGCAGCGCATCTCGGCCGACGCCGGCATGGTGGGCCAGATCCTGATCAACCTGGCGGTCAACGCGCGCGACGCGATGCCCGGGGGCGGGGAACTCACGATCCGGACCGAGCCGGTCGGGGCCAACGGCCCGAGCGGGGAGGGCGATCCGGCCCGCCCGGACCGCCGGATCATCCGCCGGCGCGCCGAGGACCAGGCCCTGCCGCCCCTGGCCCCGGCGCGGGTGGGCGCCTATGTCTGCCTGAGTGTGGCGGACCAGGGTTGCGGCATGACCCCGGAAGTGCTGGCCCACATCTTCGAGCCGTTTTTCACGACGAAGGAAATTGGCAAGGGCACCGGGCTGGGCCTGGCCACCGTGTATGGCATCGTGCAGCAGCACGGGGGCTGGATCGAGGTGGACAGCGAGCCGGGGCAGGGGTCGGTGTTTCGGATTTTCCTGCCCAAGCTGTGAGGCCGGCGCCCGCGGCGCGCCGCGGCTCCGCGCCCGAGCGGGTGAATCCGGCCGCGCGCTGATGAAATTATTGTCACGAAGCCGCGCGGCCCGTTGCGGGCCGGCCGCGATTTTAATTTTCAGACAGTTTTGACCGAAAACCCGCGAACCGATCTTGCGCGTCGCGGTCTGTGCGCGAGCCTCCCAGACTTCGCATGCGTCCTTTCACCCCCCCGCCCTGGAAAAATTCCGCCCGTTGCCAGCTCGTTGGCCTGGTCCTGTTGCTGAGCTCGCCGCGCGCGGCCCGCGCTGAGGCCAGCCTCTCGCTGAAGGACCAGTCCTTCCAGGAGGAGGACAACCGGATCCGGGTGGACACGCAGTACGGGCAGGTGGACGACGACCTCACGACCAGCACGCATTTCAAGGTGATGGGCCTGATCGACTCGATCGCCGGCGCGACGCCGACCGGGGAAAAGTCGGCGGTCCCGGGCGGGCCGGTGCCGCTGGCCACGATGCACGACCGCCGCAAGTCGTGGAACGCGGAGCTGACGCACCAGTTCGAGCGGGTGAGCGTGACGGCGGGTTTCGCCAACAGCCGCGAGAGCGACTATGTCTCGAACGGCTGGTCGCTGAACGCCGTCACCGATTTCAACGAGAAGAACACGAGCCTGCTGCTCGGCTACGGCCGGGCCGACGACACGATCAACGAGGAGAAGCTCGGCTGGACCGTCACCCGGCCGAAGACGGGCAACGACTTCCTGGCCGGCGTCAACCAGCTGATCGACCCGGACACCTCCGTGACGGCCAACGTCTCCTACGGCCAGGCGCGCGGCTACATGAGCGACCCGTACAAGATCGTGTCCACCACGCGGCTCGATCTGGACCCGGGCACCTACTACACGGTGCCGGAGAACCGGCCGATGGCGCGGAACAAGGTCAGCGTGTTCCTCGGGCTCAACCACAACGTCGAGCGCTGGCGCGGCGCGCTGGAGGCGTCGTACCGCTATTACCACGACACCTACGGCATCAACAGCCACACGCTCACGCTGCTCTGGCTGCAGAAGGTCGGCGCGCACGTGACCGTGCAGCCGTCGCTCCGCCTCTACCGGCAGACGGCGGCGAATTTTTACTACGTGGACCTGGACCGGTCGGGGGTGGTGACCAGCTACGGGGCCCTCGGCGAGACGGGCACGGGGCGGGCGCCGTTTTATTCGTCGGACTACCGCTTGTCCTACATGCAGACCGTGGACGCCGGGCTGAAGGTGGTCTGGCAGATCAAGCCCTGGCTCGAGGCCGACGCCGCCTACAACCGCTACGCGTCGCGCGGGCTCGACCATGTGACGCCGCAGAGCGCGTTCTTCGCGGCCAACACCTTCACGTTCGGGATCAAGTTCACGCACTGACCCATGCCGACCCTGACCCCCTCCGCCCCCGCGCGCGACCCGCGAATCCGGACCGCCGCCCCGCCGCTGCGGACGCGGCGGTGGACGGCGCTCGGCACCGAGTGCTTCATCCAGCACGCGTGCAGCGACGCCGCGGCGGGGTCGGCGTTCGAGCAGGCGGCGCAGGCGTGGGTGGCGGCCTTCGAGGCGAAATTTTCGCGGTTCCAGCCTGACAGCCTCGTCAGCCGGATCAATGCCGCGGCCGGGCGTGACTGGGTGGAGGTGGACGAGGAGATGGAGCGCATCCTCGACCTGAGCGGATCGATTTATGCCATGACCAAGGGGCTGCTGGACGTCACGGCGCTCCCGCTGCTGCGGCTGTGGGACTACAAGGCGGCGGTGCCGCGGATCCCGTCGGCGGAGGAGATCGCGGCCGCGCGGCGGCTGGTGGGCTGGCCGAAGGTGCAGCGGGAACGCGGCCGGGTGCGGCTGCCGGAGGCGGGCATGGCGCTGGATTTTGGCGGGTGGGGGAAGGAGTACGCGGTGGACCGGGTGGCCGGGATCGCCCGCGAGCTCCGCATCCCGCGCGCGCTGGTGGATTTTGGCCACGACCTTCATGCGGTGGGCGCGGCGCCGGGCAAGCCGGGCTGGCACATCGGCCTCGAGGATCCGGCGCAGCCGGGCGACGCCTGCTGGGGGAGCCTGGCGATCACGGACCGCGGGGTCGCCTCGTCCGGGGACTACCGGCGCGGGTTCACGCTCAACGGCGTCCGCTACGGCCACATCGTCGATCCGCGCACGGGCCGGCCCGTCGCGACCGGCGCGCGCCAGGTGACGGTGATCGCGCCGACCTGCGTGCAGGCCGGCGTGCTGTCCACCACGGCGTTCATCCTGCCGCCGGCGGAGGGCATCCGCTTCATCCAGGAATCAATGGGCGCCGAGGGGTGCATCGTGGTCGCCGGCGCCCGCCACCAAACCCGGGGATTTTTCAAATATGTCGTACACCACTAGACTCCTCCACGGGCTCGCCCTCGGGCTGGCCCTCACGCTCCCGGCGCTGGCGCAGGTGAAGGCCGGCCAGCCCTTTCCCGCGCTGGCGGGCCACGCGCTCGAGGGCGCGCTGCCGGACGTCACCGGGCAGGTGGTGCTGGTGGACTTCTGGGCCACGTGGTGCGCCCCGTGCAAGGCGTCGTTCCCCGCCTACTCGGAGCTGCAGCGCGAGTTCGCCGGGCGCGGCTTCATCCTGCTGGCCGTCAGCATCGACAAGACGGCGGCGCCCTACGACGAGTTCCTGCAGCGGTTCAAGCCGTCGTTCCCGACGGTGCGCGACGGCGCGCAGCAGCTCATTGCGGAGGTCCGGGCCCCGGCGATGCCGACGTCCTACCTCCTCGACCGGAAGGGCGTCGTGCGGTCGGTGCACAGCGGCTTCCACGGCGAGACCACGCTGAAGGCGCTGCGCGAGGAAATCACCCGCCTGCTGGAGGAGAAACCATGAAAACCAAGCTTCGCCTGCTCCTCGCCCTCGCCGGCTTCGCCGCGCTGCTCACCGGCTGCACGACCGTGCAGCCGTGGGAACGCGCGACGCTCGCGGACGCCACCATGCGGCCCGACCGGGATCCGCTGCACAACGCGATGTTCGAGCACATCTATTTTTCCTGCGAGGCGGCCACCGGCGGCCGCGGGGTCGGGGGCAGCGGCTGCGGCTGCAACTGAGTCCATTTTCCCCGGCCTGTCTTCCACCAACCCTAGCCTTCCTGTAGCCCCATGAATTTATCCACAATCTCCACCCGTTTGCGTTGGCTGCATCTGCCCACCGGAATGCTGGTCATGCTGCTGCAGCGCATGCCGGCCCCGGTGCTGCGCGTGCTGGAACAGTTTGAAGGCGTGATGTACGAACGCGCGGCGGTGATCCTGCGCTCGACCGCCGCCGCGGCGGCGATGGGAGCCTACAATTCCGTGGCGGGCGCCACGGTGTTTAACGTCAGTCCGGCCACGCCGGCCAGCGGCTCGGCCAACTCGACCTTCACCGTGACCGGCACAGCCGGCACCGCGCTGAGCGTCGGCATCTCGGTGAGCGGCGCGCCGGGCAACCCGAAGTCCTGGAGCGTCAAGAGCACCACGCCGCTGCCCGCCGGACTCAGCGTGGTTGGCGGCAACCCGGTCAATGTCGTCGCGCCTTACAAGATGACCATCTCCGGCACGCCGGCGGCGGCGGGCACGACCTCGTGCACGGTCACCGCCTGGGACGGGCTGAACGGCACCGGCGGCAACAGCGCGAAGATCACGGTGACCTTCAGCATCGGTGGCGGCGGGCCGGTCAACACGGCGCCGTCGATCACGACGCAGCCTGCCAGCCAGACGGTCACGACGGGCGCGGCGGTGACGTTCACCGTGGCGGCGAGCGGCAGCCCCGCGCCGACCTACCAGTGGAACAAGGGCGGGGTGCCCATCGGCGGTGCCACGAGCACCACCTATACCATTGCCGCGGCGGCCAGCGGTGACGCCGGCACCTACACGGCGGTCGCGACGAACGTCGCCGGCTCGGCGACCTCGGCCGGGGCGACGCTGACGGTCCAGGCGGCGCCGCCCCCCAACACTGCGCCATCCTTCACCACCCAGCCGGTCAGCCAGACGGTCACGACGGGCGGTTCGGTCACGTTCACCGTGGCGGCGAGCGGCAACCCCGCCCCGACCCTCCAGTGGAACAAGGGTGGCGTGGCCATCGGCGGCGCGACGGGCTCCACCTACACGATTGCCTCGACGGTCAGCGGTGATGCCGGCGTCTACACTGCCGTGGCGACGAACAGCGCGGGCACCGCCACCTCGGCCGGCGCGACCCTCACGGTGCAGGCGCCGCCGCCCGTCAACACGCCCCCGTCCATCACGACCCAGCCGGCCAGCCAGACGGTCACGACCGGCGGTTCGGTCACGTTCACCGTGGCCGCCAGCGGCAGTCCCGCACCGACCTTCCAGTGGAGCAAGGGTGGGGCGGCCATCGGCGGCGCCACCGGCGCCACCCTCTCGCTCAGCAACGTCCAGGGCTCCGACGCGGGCAGCTACACGGCGGTCGCCACGAACATTGCCGGCACGGCCACCTCGACCGCGGCGACGCTGACCGTGCAGGCGCCGCCGCCGCCCAACACCGCGCCCTCAATCTCGACGCAACCGGCGAGCCAGACGGTGACGGTGGGCGCCTCGGTGACGTTCACCGTGGCGGCGAGCGGGAATCCCGCGCCGACCTACCAGTGGAGCAAGGGCGGCGCGGCCATCGGCGGCGCGACCGGCGCGGCCTACACGATCGCCACGGCCAGCCTCGGCGACGCCGGCACGTACACGGTGCAGGTGAGCAACTCCGCGGGCAATGTGACGTCGTCGGGTGCCGTGCTGACCGTGGCCTCGGCGCCCACCCCGCCGCCACCGTCGCCGCCGCCCGCCGCAACCTTCTTTTCCTTCCCCGCTGGGATCACCTTCGTCGGACCGGACGGGTTGTTCGTCAGCGACTCCTCGGGCGATACCGTGCAAAAGGTCACGACCGCGGGCGACGTCACCCTGATGGCGGGATCCAGCGGCCAGGCCGGCGCGGGCAACGGCTCCGGCGCGGCCGCGCTCTTCAACCAGCCAGGCGGGCTGGCTGCGACCAGTGCCGGGGTCATCTTTGTCGCCGACACGGCCAACGCCATGATCCGCCGCATTGCCGCGGACGGCAGCGTGACCACCTTCGCCGGCTCCTCCGCGTCGCGCGGAAACGCCGACGGGGCCGGCACGTCCGCCACCTTCTCCGCCCCGCTCGGCCTGGCCATTGACCTGGCCGGCAACCTCTACGTGGCCGACGCCATGAACCACACCATCCGTAAGATCACCCCCGCCGGAGCGGTCAGCACGCTGGCCGGGTCCGCCGGAGTGCCGGGTTTCGCCGACGGCACGGGCCCGGCCGCGCTCTTCAACTATCCCGCGGGTCTGGCGGTGGATGCGGCGGGCAATGTCTATGTCGCCGACCGGTCCAACAACATCATCCGCAAGGTCACGCCGGCGGGCGTGGTCACGACGCTGGCCGGATTGCAGGGCGTCAGCGGCGCGGACGACGGCACGGGCAGCCTGGCCCTGTTCAACCAGCCCAGCGGGCTCGTGCTCGATGGCGCGGGCAACCTCTACGCCACCGACACGGGCAACAGCACGATCCGCAAGATCACGCCCGCCGGGGTCGTGAGCACGCTGGCGGGGCTGCCGACCATTGGCGGCAACCAGGATGGCACGGGATCGGGCGCGATGTTCAACCAGCCGCGGGCGCTCACCATCGACAGTGCGGGCAACCTTTATGTGACGGACACCGGCAACGCGACGATCCGTAAGGTCACCCCGGCCGGCGTGGTCACGACTCTGACGCTCCGGCAGGGGACGGCCAGCGCCGGTACCGGCGGCGGGTCCACGGGAGGAGGCAGCACGCCCGCGTCCTCGGGCAGCAGCGCGAATGCCGGTCCCAACGGGAATGGTGCCGGCGCAACCGAAGGATGGTTCGTCGCCGGGCTGGGGCTGCTGACGCTGCTGCGCCGGGCCCGGCCGCGGCGTTAGCGAGGAAGTTTGCCCGCGGCTAATAATCTGCCTTCCTCCCCGGCATGGAAGGCTGCCTGGTAAAGTCCCCGCGCAATCCGATTTTGCCCGCCGTGCCGGGCACCTGGATGGAAGCGCAGACGGCCAACCCGGACCTGCTGCTGGTCGGGGACATATACCACCTCTACTTCCGTGGCCAGCAGGGCGGGCATGACCGGATCGGCCTGGCGACGATTCCGCGGGGGCAATTCGACGGCGCCACGTGGAACGTGCGCGCGGACCCCGTGCTCGATGTCGGCCTGCCGGGCGACTGGGACGAGGAGCATGTGCTCGATCCCGCCAGCGTCCGGGTGAATGGAACCGTTTTTCTCTACTACTCGATGGTGGGCAAGCGGTGCCCGCGCAGCATCGGCGTGGCGACGTCGACGGACGGCATTCACTTTGCGAAACGCGGCGGCGATCCGGTGGTGAAGGGAGGCGGACCGGAGGTGGTCTGGCGTGACGGCAAGTTTTACCTCTACTATTGGAAGGAGGTGCCGGGCCGCACGGGATTTCAGCTACACCTGGCGGTATCCGATGACGGATTCAAGTTCCGGGAAGACCCGGCGGGACCGGTGCTCCCGGTGGGAGCGAAGGGCCAGTGGGACAGCCACACGGTGGAGACGCCGCGGATCTTTCGGGAGGGCGAAACCTACTACATGATCTACTGCGGCTCGGACCGGTTCAGCGACTATCCGGCCAGTGCCGGCCTGGCGACCTCGACCGATCTGGTCCACTGGCGCAAATACGAAGGGAATCCGATTTTTTCCCGGGGCGACCAAGGCGACTGGGATGAAGGCGCGATCTGGTTCACCACGGTGGAGAAGATCGGCGGGAAATATTACCTCTGGTACGAGGGCTACGGCGGGGGAGAGGCGAGGAACAAGGAATACGGCAGCTACCTGCAGGGCGGAAAATCGCAAATCGGCCTCGCGACAATGGAGGCGGACTGTTTCTTCGTGCCCGCAACGGCCCGTCCGGCCCGGGGCTGAACGGCCCCTTGATCATGAATATCAACCTGGAACAAGCCCGTAAGCTGCTCTGCGCGCTGCAGGTGGACCTGCGTGACACGCTCATCGCGGCGCGCGCGAAGCAGGCCCACACGTTTGCGCGGGTCGCCGCCGTCACCGCGGCCGACACCATCTACCAGGTCGACCGGCTGTCCGAGGCGGCGATCCTCGCGTGGTTCGGGCGGCACTGGCCGCGGGCCTGGCCGGTCGAGCTGGTGATGGAGGGCCTCGAGGATGGCGAGTCCGTCACGTTTCCCCGCGGCACGCCCGTGGCGCAGACGATTTTCAAGTGCATCCTCGACCCGATCGACGGGACGCGGAATCTGATGTACGACAAGCGCGCGGCCTGGGCGCTTGCCGCGCTCGCCCCGCAGCGCGGGCCGAAGACCCACCTGGGCGACATCGTCGTCGCCGCCATGACCGAGCTGCCCACCAGCAAGCAAGGCCGGGCCGACCAGCTCAGCGCCGTGCGCGGGCAGGGTGTGGTGGCGCAGGCGCACGATCTGCGCACCGGGCGGCGCCGGGCGTATGCCCTCCGGCCGTCGCGGGCGCGGCACTTTGAGCACGGCTTTGCCTCGATCGCGCGGTTTTTCCCCGAGGGCAAGGCGCTGCTCGCGACGGTCGAGGAGGCCCTGTGGCGGGAACTCGGGCTGCTCGGGAAAAACGGCGGCCAGCTCGTGTTCGACGACCAGTATCTCTCGACCGGCGGGCAGATCCACGAACTCGCCGCCGGACACGACCGGATGCTCGGCGACCTGCGCCCGCTGGCCTACGCGAAGCTGGGGCTCGGCCGCGCGTCGCTGTGCTGCCATCCCTACGACATCTGCACCGAGCTGATCCTGCGCGAGGCCGGGGGCATCGTGGAGACGCCCGACGGCCGGCCGCTGCGCGTGCCGCTCGACACCACGACCCCCGTCGCGTGGATGGGTTATGCGAACCCGACCCTCGCCCGCGCCGTGCGGCCCGTGCTGCGGCGGTTGATCCGGCGGTATCTGGCGTGAGGGGCGGCCGGCGGCGCCCCGCAACTTTCATCTAGCAGCCGGTGGCTGCTCTGGCGTAGCGTGCGCATTGCCATGGACCCCACGTTTACCCTTGGTCTGGACTACGGCACCAACTCGGTGCGCTGTCTCATCGTCCGTTGTGCCGACGGCAAGGAAATCGGCTCCAGTGTGGCCGCGTATCCCAGCGGGAGGCAGGGCGTCCTGCTCGAGCCGAAGGACCACCACCTCGCGCGCCAGCATCCCGGCGATTACCTCGTCGGCCTCGAGCGGAGCGTCAAGGGCGCGCTGGCCCAGGCCCGGAAGCAGCGGGGCTTCACGGCGGCGCGGATCATCGGGCTCGGCGTGGACACGACCGGCTCGAGCCCGCTGCCGGTGGACCTGAACAACACGCCGCTGGCGCTGGCGCCGAAGTGGCGGAAGAACCTCCAGGCGCAATGCTGGCTGTGGAAGGACCACACCGGCTGGCGCGAGGCCGCGAGGATCACCGCCCTCGCCGCCCAGCACCGGCCGCAGTACATCGCGAAGTGCGGCAACACCTATTCGTCGGAGTGGTTCTGGTCAAAGATCTGGCACTGCCTCAACGTCGCGCCGGCGGTGTTCGACGCCGCCTATTCCTGGGTCGAGCTGGCCGACTGGGTCCCCTCGGTCCTCGCCGGCGTGACCGACCCGGGCAAGATCCAGCGCGGCGTCTGCATGGCGGGACACAAGGCGCTGTATTGCGACGAGTGGGGCGGGCTGCCGGACAAGGAGTTCCTGGCCCTGCTCGATCCCAAGCTGGCCGCCCTGCGCGACCGGCTCTACACCCGGGCGCATGACGCCACCGCGCTGGCCGGCCGCCTGAGCGAGGCCTGGGCGAAGCGCCTCGGCCTGACCGCGGGCATCCCGATCGCGATCGGCGAGATGGACGTCCATTACGGCGCGATCGGCAGCGGCGTGCGCGAGGGCACCCTGGTCAAGGTCATCGGCACGTCCACCTGCGACTGCGGCGTCGTGTCGGCCGCGAAGTCCGTCCCGGACATTCCCGGCATCTGCGGCATCGTCCGCGGCGCGATCCTGCCGGGCTACTACGGGCTTGAGGCCGGGCAGTCGGCGGTCGGCGACATCTTCCAGTGGTGGGTCGAGGTGGTCGGCGGCGGCGGCGACCGGCGCCACGCCGAGCTCACGCGGTCGGCGGCGAAGCTCAAGCCGGGTGCCAGCGGCCTGGTGGCCCTCGACTGGAACAACGGCAACCGCACGATCCTCGTCGACCCCACGCTGTCCGGCCTGCTGGTTGGGCAGACGCTGCACACGACGCCGGCGGAGATCTACCGCGCGCTGATCGAGGCGACGGCCTTCGGCGCGCGGGCCATCATCGAGCGCTTCAAGGAATACGGCGTCCCGATCGACCGCGTGGTGTGCGCCGGCGGCATCGCCGAGAAGAACCCGCTGCTCATGCAGATCTACGCGGACGTCACCGGCTGCACCATGCACGTCGCGGGCTCGTCGCAGGCCTGCGCGCTCGGCGCGGCGGTCGCGGCGGCGGTGGTCGCCGGGGCGCACCCGGATTTTCCGTCCGCCCAGGCGCGGATGACCTCGCTGAAGAAGATCACCTACCGGCCGCATCCCGCCCGCCAGCGGGTATATAACGAACTCTACCGTCTCTACCGCCAGCTGCACGATGCCCTCGGCGGCCTCAACCGGTCGGCGGACCTCTCCTCGGTCATGAAGGACCTGCTTGCCCTCAAGGAGGCGCAGCGGGCCTGATCCGCTGGTCCAATCCCCGGCGCCGGCAGGCCGCCGGCGCCATTCCTCCCTCCCATGAAACACCTCTCCCATCCGGAAATCTGGTTCGTCTGCGGTTCGCAGCACCTCTACGGCCCCGGCCCGCTCAAGCAGGTCGCCGCCCATGCCCAGGCCGTCGCCGCCGCGCTGGCGGCCTCGAAGCGGCTGCCGCTGCGGACGGTCTGCAAGGCGCTGCTCACGACGCCGGACGAGATCACCAACGTCATGCTCGCGGCGAACACGGACGCGAACTGCGCGGGCCTGATCCTCTGGATGCACACGTTTTCCCCGGCGAAGATGTGGATCCGCGGCCTGAACCTGGTGCGGAAGCCGTTCCTGCACCTGCACACCCAGTTCAACCGCGACCTGCCGTGGGGCACGATCGACATGGATTTCATGAACCTGAACCAGGCGGCGCATGGCGACCGCGAGGCCGGGTTCATCCACACCCGCATGCGGCTCGGCCGCAAGGTCGTGGTCGGGCACTGGGCCGATCCCGAGGTGCAGGACCGCATCGGCGCGTGGATGCGCGCCGCGCGGGCCTGGCATGACTGGCAGGGGGCCAAGTTCGCCCGCTTCGGCGACAACATGCGCCAGGTGGCCGTGACCGAGGGCGACAAGGTTTCCGCCGAGATGAAGCTCGGCTTCGCAACCAACGGCTACGGCGTCGGCGACCTCGTCGCCAAAGTGGACGCCGTGAAGGACAGCGCCATCACCGCGCTCTGCGCCGAGTATGAACAAGCCTACAAGGTGGTTCCGGCATTGAAAAAGGGCGGGGCCCGGCACGACGAGCTCCGCTACAGCGCGCGGCTCGAGCTCGGGCTGGAGGGATTTTTGGCGGAAGGCGGCTTCAAGGGCTTCACGGACACGTTCGAGGACCTGCACGGCCTGCGGCAGCTGCCGGGCATGGCGACGCAGCGCCTCATGGCCGCCGGTTACGGCTTCGGCGGCGAAGGCGACTGGAAGACCGCCGCGCTGGTCCGCGCCATGAAGGTCATGGGCGCCGGCCTCGAGGGCGGCACCTCGTTCATGGAGGACTACACCTACCACCTCGCGCCGCGGGGCCACCAGGTGCTGGGGGCGCACATGCTGGAAATCTGCCCGTCGATCGCCGCCGGCCGGCCTGCCGCGGAAATCCATCCGCTCGGCATCGGCGGCAAGGAGGACCCGGTGCGCCTTGTGTTCGACGCCCCCGCCGGCCCGGCGCTCAACGCCTCGTTGGTGGACCTCGGCAACCGCTTCCGCCTCGTCGTCAACGAGGTCACCGCCGTCAAGCCGCCGAAGCTCCCCAAGCTGCCCGTGGCCCGCGCGGTGTGGGAATGCTCGCCGGATTTCAAGACGGCCTGCGCGGCGTGGATTCTCGCCGGCGGGGCGCATCACACTGGCTACAGCTACGCGGTGACCGCGGAAATGCTGGAGGATTTCGCCACGATCGCGGGCATCGAGCTCGTCGCGATCACGGCCGGCACCCGCCTCGCCGATTTCAAGCAGACGCTCCGCAACAACGAGGTCTATTACCACCTCGCCCAGGGCATCCGCGCCTGACGCCGCGAGTGAAAGTGAAGGTGAAAGGGAGCGGGCGAGAGGGGCGGGACCATCCGCCTGCCGTCCAACCGGGGCTGGCCTAAGGCCGCTTTCACCCTCACTCTCACTTTACCTCCTCCCATGCTCACTGAACTCAAACGCGAAGCCTTCGAGGCCAACCTCGACCTGCCGCGGCAGGGGCTGATCAACCTCACCTTCGGCAATGCCAGCGCGATCGACCGCGTCCGCGGCATCTTCGCGATCAAGCCCAGCGGCGTCGACTACGCCGCGCTCCGCCCGCGAGACATGGTGCTGGTCGACCTCGAGGGCCGGAAGGTCGAGGGCGCGCTCCAGCCCTCGTCGGACACGCCCACCCACCGCCGGCTCTACCTCGGCCTGGCCGGGATCGGCGGCATCGTGCACACGCACAGCTCCCGCGCGTCGGCGTTCGCCCAGGCGGGGCGCGCGATCCCATGCCTCGGGACGACCCACGCGGACTATTTCAACGGCGCGGTGCCGGTCACGCGCAAGCTGACGCCGCGCGAGATCGCGGGGGCCTACGAGTGGGAGACCGGCAAGGTGATCCTGGCGTGCCTCGGCCGCCGCGACCCGCTCGACTTTCCCGGCGTGCTGGTGAACCGCCACGCGCCTTTCACGTGGGGCGTGACCGTGGCCAAGGCGGTCGAGGTGGCCGTCGCCCTCGAGTGCTGCGCGCACCTGGCGCTGATGGCGCTGGAACTCGCGCCGCGGCTCGCCCCGCTCGAACCGGGGCTGCTGGCCCGGCATTTCCAGCGCAAGCACGGCCCCGGCGCGTACTACGGCCAGCGCAAAAAGACCTGAGGGCGGGATGGCCCGCGCGGCCCGGCGGCTACGACGCGGCGCGTTCGCAGTATTCCCGGAACAGGCGCACGTAGATCTTGAAATTCTCCAGCGACACCCCGGGCGGCGTCTGGTGATCCACCGACGGGATGAAGCCGCCGGAGCGCATCACGGGCAGCAGGCGCTCGAACTCGGCCCGCATCGGCGCCTCGCCCTGCGACATCACCATCTTGTCGAAACCGCCCATCATGAGGAGCCGGGGATACCGCGCGCGGAGCAGGGCGACATCCACGCCCGCCTGGCGCTCCAGGGGATACACGCCCTCGATGCCGGCCGCGAGCAGCCAGGGAATCATCGAGGTCACGTCGCCGTCCGTGTCCACCAGCACCTTGCTGCCCTGGCGCTTGATGACGGGCACGGTGCGCCGGTAGTAGGGCAGGAGGAACTCGTCGAAGAACCCGCGGGACAACATGGGCCCGTGGTTGTACGACATGTCCTCGGCGAACCCGACCATGTCCGGCGTCAGCACCGTGCCAATGGCCTCGACCACCCGCTCGTTGTAGTCGGCCAGGTCGCGGTTCATGCGGTGCATCAGCTCCGGCTGGTCATAGAACGCCAGCATGTGGCCCTCGATCCCGAACAGCCCCCGCGGGAACCAGAAATAGCCATCGAGCCAGAGGCGGATGGAAATATCGCCCCGGTCATGCCCCGCCTTCAGCCCGCAGGCCTGCTCGACGGCGCCCGCGATGGCGGCGTTGGAAAACAGGTAGGGCCGGAGGGCGTCGTAGGAGGCCTCGTCCGTCACGACCCGGGCGACCGCCGGCGGCACCTCGCCCGCGGGTCCGCCCCCGGTGCCGATGAGGAACAGCGGGTCGAGGCCAAAGTAGTCCAGGGAGGCCTCCCAGCTGATGTCCGGGGGCAGCCCCTCGGTTTTCCACCGGTCGATGGTCAGGTCCCACCACGCGGCCCACTCGACCATGGGCAGCCGATCGGGGCAGGTTTCGAAGTTGAGGGTCCGAACGAAGCGGTCGCGGGCGTTCATGCAAAACGGCGATGCTGGACGGCGGGCGCGGCCGGCTCAAGGGCCTTGATGGCGCCGGCGGTGCATTTTGCCTTGGCATCGCGCCTTGATTCGCCCGCAGTCCCAAGCGGCAATGAACATCATCGGCCTTGATATCGGCGGCACCAAGTGCGCGCTCAGCGTGCCGGACGGCCCGGACCGGGTGCGCGAGGTGGTGCGGTTCGCCACCACCGACGTGCGCGGCACGCTCGACCGCTTTTTTGCCGAGATCGCGCAGCTCGCCCCGGCGCCGGACACGGTCTTCGGGGTGTCGTGCGGCGGGCCGCTCGACAGCGCGCAGGGGTTGATTCTCTCGCCGCCGAACCTGCCGGGCTGGGACCGCATCGCGATCTGCGCGGAGCTGACCAAGCGGTTTGGCGGGCGGGCGTTCCTGATGAACGACGCCAACGCCTGCGCGCTGGCCGAGTGGCAGTTCGGGGCCGGGCGCGGCTGCTCGAGCATGATGTTCCTCACGATGGGCACGGGGATGGGCGCGGGGCTGATCCTCGACGGCCGGCTCTACGAGGGCGTGACCGGCAACGCGGGCGAGGTCGGGCATCTGCGGCTCGCGGCGGACGGGCCGGTGGGTTTTGGCAAGGCGGGCTCGTTCGAGGGCTTCTGCTCCGGTGGCGGCATCGCGCAGCTCGCGCGGCGGCGCGTGGCGGATTTTGCCGGCGACAGCCCCTTGAAAAAGATTCCGGCGGAGCGGCTCACCGCGCAGCACGTGGGCGCGGCGGCGGAGGCGGGCGATGCGCTCGCGCTGGCGCTCTGGCGCGAGGTGGGCGAGCGGCTGGGCGAGGCCCTGGCGTTGTTCATCGACGTGCTCAATCCCGAGCGGATCGTCATCGGCAGCATCTACCAGCGCTGCGCGCGGTTCATCGCGCCGGCGATGCAGGCGGTCATCGCGCGCGAGGCGCTGCCGGCCAGTGCGCGTGACTGCCAGATCGTGCCGGCCCACCTGGGCGACGAGCTCGGCAGCTGCGCCGCGGTGGCGATCGCCCGCTACAAGGCCGGCCACTGAGACCGCGATTTTTCCTCGAATCTTCATGAAGTCCCCCCGTCGCGTCCCTGCCAAGCAACCCACCCGCGCCAAACGGCGCGGGCTGCTGTTCGACGCCGCCGACCTGCCGCGCATCCGCGCGAACACGAAGGACCCGCGCTTCGCGGAGTACTGGCAGACGCTGCTCGCGGCCGACCTGGCCGCCGACACGAACTTCCTGAAGAATGAGCTGAGCCTCACCAATCACACGCTCCACCTGCTCAAGGCGCAGAAGATCCTGGACCGAACGAGCCTGATCTACCTCGTCAACCGCGACCCCGCCCAGCTCGCGCTGGCGAAGCTCGCGATCCGCCGGATGCTGGATTTCCCGGAGTGGGACAGCTTCATGGAGGGCGGCCGGCAGATCCTGGGCTTTCAGCGCGCCACGGAGGGCACCGTCGCGCTGCTGCTCGCGATCGATTACCTGGGCGACGCCCTGAGCGCCGCCGAGGTGGCGGAGATCGAGCAGAACGTCTTGGCGAAGGGCGTGCCGGCGTGCTACGCGCCGGTCTACGGGATGAAGTTTCCCGACCGCGTGCAGGGCTGGGGCTGGAATCCGCGGAGCGAGGTGGACGAGTTCCGGCACCTCGATCTCAAGCGCTGGCCGCTGATCATCAACGCCACGAACCTGAAGATCATCCCGACCGCCTCGCTCGGCATCGCCGCCTGCTATTTCCGGGGGCGCGTGCCGGAGGCCGAGGGCTGGCTGGAACTCGCCCGCTCGAGCGCGAAGGCGTTTTCCACGATGTACGGCAGCGACGGCGCCTACGACGAGGGCGTGAGCTACTGGGGCTACACCACGCTTTACATGGCGCTGTTTGCCGAGGTGCTCTGGCGGACCCAGGGGATCGATGACCGGCAGCTGATCGATTATTCCGGCACGGTGCGCTACGCGCTGGCCAACACGATGCCGACGATCGACGACCACCGCCCGCTGACCGACTTCCAGCACATCAAGGGCTGGTCGATGCCGACGGTGAAGCCCGCCTTCGACATCGTGAACCACGGCGATTCCAACGGCGGAGTCGACGTCTCCGCGGCGGCCTGGGTGGCGCGCACGCACGGTGACCGGCTGGCGCAGTGGGTCGCCCGCGACATCGGCGAGGCGAAGCAGCTCTTCGGGTTCATCTGGTACGACCCCAAGGCCAAGGCGTCGCCCCCCGGCCGCGCGCTGCTCGACTGCCGCCTGTCGAACGACATCGTGGTCTCGCGCACGGGCTGGAAGGCGGAGGACACCGTGCTGGCGCTGCGCAGCGGCGGCCCCGGCAACCACGAGCACGCCGACCGCAGCAGCGTCATCTTCAAGGCCTATGGCGAGCGCCTCCTGCACGATCCCTTCCGCGCGGCCTACGTCGCGAAGCAGCCGCGCTGGCTGCTGCGCCAGACCGAGGCGCACACGGCGGTGCTCATCAACGGCCGGGGCCACCAGTACCACGACGGCAGCGAGGGCACCAACGCCTCGTGGGCCGTCGCGCGCGTGATCGATTACCGCACCGGCGCCGGCTGGATGACGGTGACGAGCGACGCGACCGACGCCTACCAGCTCGTCAACGGCCAGGTGACGCGCGTGCACCGCACGCTGGTGTTCCTCAAGCCCGACCTCGTGGTGTTTCTCGACCGCGTCGCGCTGCGGGGCGGGCCGGCGACGGTGCAGCTGCGCTTTCAGGTCTTCGCCGAGGACCTCGCGGGCACGCTGGCCACCAGCGGCGGCGAGTTCACGATCGGGCGGCCGCACGCGACGCTGGTCGGGCGCGTGGCCAGCACCGGCGGCGCCGCCGTGCGCGCCGGCCGGCTGGGACTCGAGGAGAAGGACGGGATCTATCCCTTTGCCGAGGTGGTCTCGCCCGAGGCGGACGAGCACGAGATCCTGACGGTGTGCACGGCGCGGCCGGCGGGGGAGGCGCACGGGAATCTGCGGATCAGCCGCGCGGCCGGCCAATGGCGCGTGTCGGGCAGGCACGGCGGGTTGAAGGTCAATGTCCGCATCACCCCGGCGGCGGGCAACGCGGCGCCGGTCGTGACGGTCTGAGCCGAATTTCCACCCCATGCTCAATCGGCGCACGTTCCTGAAATCCGCCGGCGTGCTGGCGACTCTGCCGCTCCTGCACCGCGTTGCGCAGGGTGCCGCCATCACGGCCCAGCCGGACCGCCGGCCGGGCGCGCCCCGCGGCCTGCTGTTCGACGCCGAGGACATTCCCCGCATCCGCGCCAATCTCGCCTCGCCCCGCTTTGCCGACTTGCACGCGCTGGTGTTCCCCGCGGACATGGCGGCGAACGAGCGGTTTCTCCGCGACGAACTCCGGCTGGAGAACCTCGTCGTCGACATGGCGCGCGCCCGCAAGTTGCTCGAGTGCGCCGCCTTTGCCTACGTCCTCACCCGGGATCCACGGCAACTGGCGCTGGCCCGGCTGGCGCTGCAGCGGCTCTGCGACTACGAGCGCTGGGATTATTTTCTCGAGGGCGGCCGGCAGACCTTCGGGCTGCAACGGGCGTCCGAGGCGAACATTGCCTGCTGCCTCGCCCTCGACTGGCTGGGCGACGAGCTGACCCCCGCCGAGCGGGCCCGGGTGGAGCATAACGTCGCGACCAAGGGCGCGCCCGCCTGCTACCTGGCGCTCTATGGCATGAAGTATCCCGACCGGGTCCGGGGGTGGACGCTGGATCCGCGGGAGAAGTTTTTCGTCGCGACCAACCTGAGCCGCTGGCCGCTGATCCTGAATGCCACCAATCTCAAGGTCATCCCGACCTGCGGGCTCGGCTATGCGGCGATCGCGCTGCACGGGCGGCATCCGGACGCCGGCAAGTGGCTCGACCTTGCCCGCCAGAGTGCGCGGGCCTACGCGGTCATGTTCGGGTTGGACGGGGCCTACGACGAGGGCATTGGCTACTGGGGCTACACGACCACGCACCTCGTCCTTCTGGCGGAGGCGTTGCATCGCCGGCTCGGCATCGATGAGCGCAATCTCATCAACTATCCCGGCACCGTGCGCTACGCCCTGCACATGGCGATGCCCACGCTGCCCGCGCCGGCCACCGGCGCGGCGACGGCGGGCGGCGTCACCCCGGGCGACACTCCCGCGCTCGACATCGTCAACTTCGGGGACGCCGGGCGGGGGATGGATGTCTCGATTGCGCCGTGGGTGGCGCGCACCGCGGGCGACCCGTTGGCGGGTTACGTGGCGCGGGAGATCGGCGGCATGAGGCACTTTGGCGCGGCGATCTGGCACCGCGAGGAAACCCCGGCGACTCCGCCGGGCCCGGAGCTGCTCGACGTGCGCCTGATCAACGACCTCGTGATTTCCCGCACCGGCTGGGCGGCGCAGGACGGCGTGCTCGCGCTGCGCAGCGGCGGACCGGCCAACCATGAGCACGCGGACCGGAACAGCATCATTTTCAAGGCCTATGGCGAGCGGTTGTTCCACGACCCGTTCCATGCGGACTATTCCTTCAAGAACCCCCGCTGGTTGCTGCGACTGACCGAGGCCCACACGGCGGTGCTCATCGCCGGCAAAGGGCACCAGTATCACGACGGCAGCGAGGGCACGAATTCCTCGTGGGCGCGGGCGAACGTGACCGCCTACCGCACCGGCGACCGCGGGATGACCGTCACCAGCGATGCGACCGAGGCCTACCAGCTGGTCAACCCGGCGGTGGCGGGCGTGGAACGCACGCTGGTCTACCTCAAGCCCGACGTGCTCCTCGTACTCGACCGGGTGCGGCTCGACGGGGTGCCGGCCCCCGTGCAGCTGCGCTATCAGGTTTACAACGACGATGGGCAAGGGGCGGCGGAGGCGGCGGCGGCGCAGTTCAGGATCACGCGGCCGCACGCGACGCTGGCCGCCGCGGTGCACGCCGTGGGCGGGTTGACCGTGCGGACCGGCCGGCTGGCGCTGCCGCCGGAGGAAGGGGTGCATCCGTATGCCGAGGTCGAGAGCGCCGTGGCGCTGACGCACGAGATCCTCACGGTGGCCACGGCCCAGACGGCCGGGGGCCCGCATGGGGCGCTGGCGGTGGAACACGAGGCGACGGGCTGGCGGGTCCACGGAACGCACAACGGCCGCGGCGTCGACGTGCGCCTGGCGGTGGTCCCGGGCGCGGCGCCGGAAGTGACGCTCTGATTTCCGCCATGCCGCAATTCAATACCGTCAATGCGATCGATTACGTCCTGATCGCGCTCTATTTCGTCATCGTCATCTGGGTCGGGTTTTACTCGGCGAAAAAGAACAAGGGCACGGCCGATTTCTTCAAGGCGAGCGGGCAGGTGCCGTGGTTCATGGCGGGCGTGTCGAGCTGGGTTTCGGGTTTCTCCGCGTTCATGTTCGTGGCCGCGGCCGGCTACACCTACACGCACGGGTCCGGGGCGCTGGTGATCTTCACCTCGGCGTTCTGGGCGTACCTCGCCGGATATTTCTACTTCGCGCCGATGTGGCGGCGGGCGCGCATCGCGGCGCCGCTCGAGTTCCTCACCAAGCGGTATTCCCCCTCGACGACCTATTTTTACACGGTGACGGCGATCGTGCCGCAGATCATCGGTATCGCGCAGGGCATCTACATCCTCTGCATCTTCGTGTCGGCGGCGCTGGGCTTCGACCGCCAGGTGTTCGGCTTCGCCGGCCTGTCGCTCACCGGCCTGCAGGCCACGATGCTGACCGTCGGTGCGGTGATGATCCTCTACAGCGTGGTGGGCGGGCTGTGGGCGGCGGTCCTGTCCGACGCCATCCAGGGCGTGATCATCCTCGTGATGTCGGTGATCATCTTCCCGCTGTCGATGATGTACGTCGGCAACGACGGCGGCTTCGTCACGGGCATCCAGCGCCTGCTGCACGAGCTGCCGCGCGACTACCTCGTGCCGAGCGGGCAGCCGGTCGAGCCCTGGTTCCTCTCGGCCTACCTGCTCAGCGTGATGCTCGGCTACAACGTCGCGTGGCACTTCGCCCAGCGCTACAACAGCGTGCCGAGCGAGCGCGACGCGAAGAAGATGGCGATGCTGGGCGCGTGGCTGTCGCTGCTGGGCCCGCTGATGTGGGTGCTGCCGGTGATGGCCGCGCGGCTGATCTTTCCGGACATGCACGCGCTGTGGCCCAACCTGAAGGCGCCGGAGGAGGCGTCGTTCGTCAGCCTCGCGATGCTGCTGCTGCCGCACGGCATGATCGGCTTCGTCGTGGCGGCGATCCTCTCGGCGACCCTCGGCCAGGCCAACGACGCGTTCAACTGGCTCTCGGCGGCGGTGACGAAGGACGTGTATGTGCCGCTGCGGAAGCGGCTCGGCTTCGCGCCGGCGTCGGATCTCCACCAGATGCGCACGGCGCAGCTGACGATGTTCGTGATCGGCGTGAGCGGCGTGGCGCTGTCGTTCGTGATCTCGCGGCTCGGCGGGGCCTTCGATTTCGGGCTGAAATACTACTCGATGGTCGGGCCGGGCTTCATGACGCCGGTCGCGCTCGGGCTGATGTACCGCAAGACGCCCTGGTGGTCGGGCATCGCCTCCTGCACCGCGGGGTTCGTGCTGACCTTCCTGCTGTTCGGCCTGAACGTGTGGCCGGAGCAGGCCTACGCGCGCAACGTCCTCAGCGCCGCGTTCGGCGCCACGCTGGTGTTCGTGATCTCCGCCTTTTTCTGGCGGCCGGAGGATCCCAAGAGCGCCAGCGCCATCCAGCTCGACCACGACCTCCGCACCCCGGTGGTGGAGGACAAGCGCCCCGGCGGGCACGGTGCGATGCAGGTGTACGCCGTGATCGGCAACCTGAGCATCATCATCGGGCTCGTCCTGCTGGCCTGCTGGTTCGTGCCCGCGACGCGGGTCGCGCCGGCATCGATCAACGTGCTCGGCGGCGGGCTGCTGGTCGCGGTCGGCCTCGTGCTGCGCTGGGTGGCCCGGCCGCCGCGCACGGCGCCCGGTGCGTAAACCGCCGGGGTAGGCCGCCTGCTTGCAGGCGCTTTCGGTTAAGATCTGTAGCTACGAGCGTGAGCGAGTGGCCGAACCTCCACTCGCTCACGCTCGTGGCTACATGAAAAGCGCGGGCGAGCCCCGCGACTGGCTCGCGGTCGGGAGCAGGTCGCAACGCCTCGCGGCCGACAATGCCCAGGACCGGCCAGGCGCAGAGTGAAGGCGGCTTGCAGGTGCCCGGTGGGAATGCAAAGTAACCGGAGGTAGGGCGGGTTATCCCTAATCCGCCGCGGCGCGTTAAGGATAACGCGCCCTACCTTCCAAGCCATTTTCCCCATGAAACCGGTCAAGCTCCCCGCCTCCTACTACCAGCAGTTCGACGCCGACTACACACGCGACGTTCCGGCCGAGGGCTACGGCGGCTGGAAGACCGCCGGTATCGAGCTCGCGCCCGACCACACCGCGGTCGTCGTGATGCATGCGTGGGAGTGCGGCACGATGGAGCAGTGGCCGGGCTGGCGGCGCTGCGTGGAGTACCATCCGCGGGCGCTGAAGATCCTGGCTGAGGTGTTTCCGCCGCTGCTCGCAGCGGTGCGCGCCTCGCCACTGCCGCTGTTTCACGTGGTGGGCGGACGCGACTATTACTCCCGGCTGCCCGGCTACCGGCAGACGGTGAAACTCGCCGGGCCCTCGCTGAAGCACCGGCCGGCCGCGAAGGACCCGGTGTCCAAGCGGCTCGAGAAGTTCCGCGCGAACGAGGTGTTTGTCGGCCAGCACAACTGGCCGGATGTGCGGGCGGGATTCAAGAAACTTGATTTTGCGCCGGAGGCGCGGCCGGTAGGCGACGAGCCCATCGCCAAGGACGGCCACCAACTCGCGGCGGTGTGCCGGGCGCACGGCATCAACCACCTCGTGTATGTCGGATTCGCGATCAACTGGTGCCTGCTCATGTCGCCCGGCGGCATGATCGACCTGGGGCGTTACGGCGTGATGTGCTCGACGATCCGCGAGGCGGTGACCGCGGTGGAGAACGCCGAGACCGCCCGCACCGAGCGCGAGAAGTCGCAGGCGCTCTGGCGCGTCGCGATCAACTCCGGCTTTGTCTTCGGCCTCGAGGATTTTACGCGGATGCTGCAAGCGCTGCCGCCGACGCGCTGACGGGAAACCCAAGCGGGCCGGACCGGCGCCTATTCCCCGTACGCCTTGCCCCCGTGCAATTGCGGGTAGCGGTTGGCGAACACATAGTTCGGATCCCGGTCGAAGGTCATGGCGATGACGGTGACGCCCGCAATCTTGTCCGGCGGCTGCCGCGGGAGATTTTTCAGGATGATGCGCCGGCCGTCATGCACGAAGTCGATGGGGGCGCCGTCCTTGAGGAAGCGGACGGACTTGGGGGCTGCCATGTATCCGCCCACGCTCATCTCCCCGGAGGAGGGCCAAAGCCAGTACCACAGGTAGACGTTTTTCCCGTCGTAGGTGGCGTCGCAGCCGCCGTTCCCGCCCACTTTCACGTCCTTGACCATGCGGCCGTAGACGGCGCGGCCATTTTCCTGCAGCCAGTCGCCGACGGTGGACAGGGGTTCGACCGCTTCCGCGGGCACCGAGCCGTCGGGGTTGGGCCCGATATTCAGCAGGAGGTTGCCGCCGGATTTGCAGCAGGTGTTGAGCATCTTGAGGATCCGTTGGGCGTTGTAGGAATAGTTTCTGGCCTGGGCGGAATCCACGTAGCCCCAGCTGAGGCCGTTGAAGGTCATGCAGGCCTCCCAGTCGTTTTCCGCGGCGCTGAGGTGTTCCTCGGGGGTGGAGAAGTCCTCGGGGATCAGGCTGCGGTTATTGATGATGAGGTTCGGCTGCAGTGCGCGCAGGTGCTGGTTCATCTCCACGGCATTCCAGCCCTCCCAAAATTCCATGGGCCGGGCGACATCATACCAGAGGATGTCGATCGGACCGTAGTTCGTGAGCAGCTCAGTGTTGAGGGCCTCGATGTAGCGGTTGAAGCGCAGGCGCGCCTCGCTCTCAAAGGCGCACCGCCATCCGTCGGGATGGTGCCAATCCATCAGGGACGAGTAGAAACCGATCTTCAGGTCAAACTCGCGGCAGGCCGCCACAAATTCGCGGACAATATCCCGCCGGGGTCCGTAGTTGACCGAATTGTAGGGATTAACCTTGGAGTCCCAAAGACTGAAACCCTCGTGATGGCGGGTGGTCAGCACCATGTATTTCATGCCGGCGCGTTTGGCGAGTTTCGCCCATTCCCGGGGCGCACCCGGCTCGGGGGAAAACGTGTCGGCCAGCTTCTCGTATTCCTCCACGGGCATGTTCTCCAGGACCATGGCCCACTCGTTGCGGCCGACCTGCGAATACGGCCCGTAATGGATGAACATGCCGAAGCGGGCTTCCCGCCACCAACTCATGCGCCGATCCCGGCTCCGGGCAATTTCCTGTAGGTAGTCTTCCTTGCACAGCAATTGTTTCATGATGGGCCTCCGGTTGCTCCCGCCTGCCATCAGGCGGAGATCACTGGCAGAGTCGAATCCCAATAATCCATGGACCTTCCCCGCAAGCGGCGTCCGTCAATTTCGGCGGTGGCAAGCGGCCCTCTGCCCGCGGCGCGGTCAATTACCGTAGCTTGATCAGTTGTCCGGCCCGCAACTTCACGGACTGCCGTCCGGTGGATACGACGGCCGTTTCCCGGCCGGTGTTTTTCGCGATAACAGCGGAGTCGGAGGCGACGATTTCGATTTCGCCCGAGACTTCCACGAGGCACACCTCCTTGCGCAGCACGGCCTGTCCGGGCTGCAGGGTCAGGTGGTAAGTCACGGCCTGTTCGGTGATGCGCGTCAGGCCATCGAAGACCGGTACCCGCCGCAGGTCCGAACGCCGGGCCCGCAAGCGGGCCGGTTTCACGGACGGGCTGAAGTTGGCGGCGACGAGGTGCCCGCTGCCGATCAAGCCCACGCAGCCCGGTTGGGCCGACAGCACGACCAGGGTGGTGGTGGCGGTTTTTTTCGCCGCTTGCCCGGGGGCGACGAGGGCGGTCAGGGAGGCGAACACGCTGCCGGCCTTCACTTGCCGAGGTTCGGTCTCACGGCTCAGGACCAGGTCGTCGGCCGTGGCCCACCAGGGGGAGAAAAAGTGCCGGTTGTGGTAGACGGTCTCGCCCGAGCCCCGGAACACGATTCCCAGCCGTCCGTCCACGTTCATCCAGGCCGGGTGATCGTAGGTGCGGATCACATCGCTGCCCGGGTCGGCGCTGACGAAGCCCTCGAACCGGGTCGCGCCCTCCGGCGTAGCCACGACCCGGTGGCCGTGGCAGTTGTCCTTCATCGCGCCGAACTTCTCGTTGACGATGCGCAGAAACCCCTGGGTCACGCTGGTGACCTCCACGGATTCGCGGGCGACCCAGCGCTCGAGCGACAGGCTCACGCCGTCGGGCAGCCCGGCATAGAGCACTTCCTGTCGCACCGACCGCTGGGCCCGGTCCATCACCAGCGCCGCGGCAAAGCCCAGCGCCGTGGTGTCCACGTGGACGGAGACTTGATCCTGGCTGTCCGGCCGGTCTTTCACGACGACGCGTCCCAGCCACGAATGGCTGGCGGGCGCCACGGTCTGGATGCCGTCCAGGGTGAGCGGCAGCGCCATCTGGCAGTTGCGCCACGCGAAGGAGGTCTGGCCCTGCGGATGGCGTTGGAACACGAAGCCGGAGTGGGGGAACACCTTCACGCCGCGGAGCTTTCGCTCCAGCGTGCGTTCCGGGGTCGGCGTCGGGCCGTCGCCCTGCAGCCGGTGGAGCAGGTAGGTGTAGGCGGGGCCGGTGATCAGGCATTCGCGGATGATCATCGGATCCTGGATGTCATGGCAGACCTCGGCGACGACCGGGCTGATCATGCGGCCGCCGTGGCTGGCCTGGCGGTCTTCCAACGTCTTCAAGGCCCGGCGTTCCAGCGCGGCCGCGTCGCGATCCCCCAAAAGGACGGACGCCGCGGCGTGCGTGGTCGTGCCGGGGTCGGTGAAGTGGTAGGGCCAGTCCATGCCCTGCACCGGGTGCAGGGAGCCCGTGCGATCGGTCGTGAGCTTGAGCTGGTCGTAGATCCGTGCGCGATTGAAGTAGGCCTGCTTGGGGAGCGGCACTCCGTAGGCACCAAGGATGACGCCCAGATATCCAGTGAAGAGGACGGAGGCGCCGGTGTAGTTGGGATGCACCATCCCGTGGTTCTCCGCCATGTAGTCCGGCAGGGCAGTGAAGGTCTCACCGGTCCACTGGGAGATGGTCTGGCCGTCGGCGTAGTCCCCGTGATCCTTTGCATCCTGCGGCGACGCGGCCGTGGAGAACATCCACCGGCGCATTGTGGCCGCCCAAGTTGACGCCGCGGGGGCGTCCGCCAGCAGATGCACCACCGATGCCAGCCCGCAGGAGGTCCAGCCGTTCTCCTCCATCTGGGTGTTGACGTACACGCCGCTCTTCGGGGCCATGTCGCCAAAGCGGGACGCGTAGTCGGCGTGGACCGCGGCGATCATATCCCACGTTTCCTGGTCCACGGCCTCGCCGAGGAGCAGCGCCGCCACCGCCAGCCCGGAGACCGTGGTGCCGCACTGGCTCTCGCGGAAGAAGCCCAGGCCGCGTTCGCCCCATTTTGTGCCGAAATTCTCCGACCGGCCCAGTCCCTTGGCCGGGCGCACGCAGTCGGCCGGCCCGGAGTCGTGCGTGAAGCACAGGTAGCGGATGGCCTGGCGGGCCATGGTCCGCAGCTCATCGCGCGAGCAACCACCGACCGCCGGGTCGTACTCCGGCGAACTGGCGGCCGCGGCAAACGCCAGCGCGCCCGCGATCGACTCGATGCCATACCAGTGGCAGCCACCGAGGAAATGGCCGCAATCGGGTCGGACCGGCCAGGACGCGAAGGCGCGCTTGCCGGTGGGGATCCACTGTTCGATGACCCGCAGATAGCGGCGGCTCAGGGGCGTTTCGGGGCGGAGCTTGGCCAAACGAGGGGAGATCATGGCGGCGCGGGGTTTGATGCAGGGGCGATTTTCAGGTTGGCAGTGAAATCAAGAAATGAGCCGTGCCGGGGAGCGGCTCGTCAGGGCGACTCGCCCTGCCTCCCGGGTCGGGCGCGGTTACTGATCCGCGGCCTCGTGGAGGACGAGGTCGGCGCTGGCGCGGTCGCCCTCGTTGTTGGGCAGGGAAGGAACGAAGCGGTAGGTCGGGTCCGACCGCTGGCGGCGCATGATGGGCCAGAGTTCCTGCCAAGTGGCCCAGAGCCCGTGCGGGGCAGGCGGGAGGTCGTAGGCGATGGCGGCGCGCAGCTTGCCGAGGTTGTAGAACGGCACGGCGGGAAACATGTGGTGCTCCACGTGGTACTGCATGTTCCAGTAGAAAAACGCCGGGAGCCAGCTGCAGGTGTAGGTGCGGCAGCAGAGGCGGAAGTCGGGGGTGTTGGGCGACAGGCCGATGTGCTGCGGGGCGCCGGTGAGGAAGCCGAGCCAGCTGCAGTAGAACGAGCCGCAGTTTACGATCACGATCAGGAACCAGTGGCCCGTGAGGATGAACGTGATCGCGAGCGCGAGGTGGCCGAGGACCACGATGCGGGCCCAGCGGATGATCTCGCGGCGCTGCTCGACGTTGGTCTCCGGGACCACGCGCTGCAGCCACGCGGCCTTGAAGAAGCCGTCGTGTGTCAGGTCACCCATCGCCGCGGCCACCCAGAAGCGCAGCTGCTTGACGAGGCCGAACGGGTTGAAGGTGAGCAGCGTGAGGAGGAACTTGAAGCCGTGCCAGTCGAGCCCGAGCGGGAGGACGACCTCGCCGTCATAGTCCGCGTGGGTCGTGGCCTGGTGGTGCCGGATGTGGCTGGCGCGGTAGCCGACCGGGTCAAACCAGCCGAGGAAGGAGAAGATCTTCAGGAAAAACGTGTTCCAGAACGGCGTGGCGAAGGGCGTCTTGTGGCAGAGCTCATGCCCGGCGATGCCGCCGAAGAACGTGCCGTTGGTGCCGTGGAGAAACAGCGCGAACAGCAGCAGCGGCAGCGCCCAGGGCCAGGTGTCGGCGTGGAGCCGGAGGAACACCTGGTAGGCGAACGTGCCGGTGGCGGCGAAGAGCAGGAGCTGCGACCCGGCCTGGAGGAAGCCGCGGGCGTCGCTCTTCTTCATGAGCTCGCTCATGACGGCCTTGTCCACCTTGCAGCGATACCAGTTGATTTTGATCTGCTCGGTCATGAGTAAATTGGTCGGACTCTTTAACTATCTGGCAAAGTCTCCTCCGCGGACGAGGATGAAAGGACCTTCTTCTCCAAGCCGATTTTTCCCGAACGGAGCGGGCGGATATCCGGCTATCAGTGCACAAATTAGCAGTCGATCGCCGTCTTGTTTCCAAGGTCCAATATCAACGCATGCATAAATTTGCTCCGGGCTAACAAAAACTTCTCGGCAAATTTCCTCTTCGATGCCTTCGCTTACGAGGGGGCGTTTTGGTGAGAGCCACTGAAACTCGAGCTTTCGTGGCAATGATCTCCCTATTGCCGCCTCGCATGAACGAATCGATGCTTCGACACGCTCACGGGTGTGTTCGATGAACTCCTCGCGCGTCATGACTTGCCCTCCTCACGGCAGCGTCAGCGTGCGGAGCCGCCAGCCGGTCGCGAAGTAGAAGGTCTTGCCGATCCACGGGCCGGGGATGTCGAGCTGGTCGCCCTCGGGAGCGCGCCAGACGACTTCCAGTTCGCAGGTGCCGGGCTTCACCTTGTAGAGCACTTTTTCCGTGATGCCGTAGACGCCGTCGGGTCCGCGGAAGAGGGTGAACTGGATCTGCTCGGTCATCCGGCCGAACTCGGCGGGGATCGGCGCCTCGGCGAGGACCTTGCGGGTGGCGGGATCGACGAGCGCGATGCGGGACGCACCGGCGCCGAGCAGCTCGGCGGTCCAGCGCGTGTAGCTGAGCAGCGCGTACACCTGGCCGTGGTCGGCGGGGACCAGCGCGCTGACGTCCGGCAGGTTCTTGATCCCGAAGTCGCCGGAGTAGACCGGCTGGTCCGCGATGGGGTCCCAGATGACGAAGGCGCCGTGCTTGGCCTTCGGCTTGGTGCCGGTGCCGCCCTCGACGCTCATGCCGACGAGGAGTTGCTTCGAGTCGGGCAGGAAAAGCAGCGAGAATGGCGCGCAATCCGGGACGAGGTTGCGGTGGCTGGCCGAGGCCATGGTCTTGGGGTCGAGCCAGGCGAGCGTGCCGCCCCAGATGCCGTAGTCGGGCATGTTGCCGATCCACATCTTCTCGTGCACCGGCGAGCCGTCGGGCTTGGTCAGCGCGGGGATGATGGCCATGCCCACCGGGCGGATGCCGACGTCGTCGAGCCGGCCGATGTCGCGCGGGTTGCCGTCGGAGTCGGCGCCGAACCGCCACGGCCGCTTCGGGTCGTAGAGGGAAATATTCGAGTGCGGGTAGGAGCCGAAGCACATCGTGCCGTCGCTGAAGTTGCCGATGGTGTAGGCCTCGCCGAGCATGAGGCTGCAGCGGCCGAGGTTGATCATGCCGGAGCCGTCGGGTGCGCAGCGGAAGATGTGCTCGGGCAGGAAGCTCGAGCCGTAGAGATTGCCGTCGAGGCCGCGGTGGAGGACGAAGAGGTTCGAGCCGCCGCCCTTCCAGTCGAGCGGGAGGACGCGGGTGGCGACCGTGGGGTTGGTGCTGGCGAGGCGGATCCGGTGGAACGTGCCCGCGCCGTCGTCGCCGTCGTCCCACATCGCGATGCTGCCGTCGGGCATCGGGAGCGGGTCGCGGAAGGGGATGGTCAGGTTGCCGGCGGCGTAGAACGGCGGGAGCGGCGGCGGCAGGTAGGCGGCGGGCTCGAGTTGGTCGCCGCGCACGCGGAAGTTGCCGGCGTGGGTCTCGAGGTAGAGCAGACCGTCCACGCCCTTGTAGAAGAGCAGATGCTGGGCCTTGTCCTCGGGCGAAATCTCGGGGCCGAGGGCCTTTTTCGCGCCGGTCTTGGGGTCGATGACGATGAGGTGCGGGTGGACGACCTTGCTCAGCGCGGCGAGCGTGCCGTCGGCGCCGGCGATCGGGTAGAGGTACTTGTTGGTGTCGTCCGTCGACCCGAGGCGGGTGAACGTGGCGGTGGCCGGGTCGTAGTGCGTGAGCGTGCAGTCGGGGTAGGCGCCGATCCAGAGCGTGCCGTCGGTCGCCTCGGTGATGCCGGTCGGGAAGGTCGCGTGCTCGCCGTCGATGGCGCCGAGGTCCTCGAGGCCGCGCTCGGGATGCGCGGGGTCGTAGCGCAGGAGGTGGCCGGTGGTGTGCTCGCCGACGTAGAGCGCGCCGGTGCGCGGGCTGCGGAACGACGCGGTGGGGTACTGCATCTTCGCCGAGGGGGCGTTGAACTGCCGGCAGTGGCCGGTGGCGAGGTCGATATCGATGACGAAGAGCCCGCCGTTGTTCTGGCCCATCGAGGCGAGCAGGGAGGCCTTGCCGTCGGGACCGCGGCCCGGGTGGAGGCGGACCCAGTTGACGGCCTTGATCGGCACGCCGAGGTCGCGCACGAGGAAGTTTCCGGCAGGGGAGGCGGGGGTGGCGGTCATGGAAGCAGCGAGGGACAGCAGCAGGACGAGGAGACGCGGCAGTTTCATTCGGGAAGATTCAGCACACGCAACCGCCAGCCGGTGGCAAAGTAAAACTGCCGGCCGACGATGGGCCCGACGACGTCGATGACGTCGGGGAACGCGGAGTTGAGCCAGACGACGGAGTCGCGCTTCGCCTTGTAGACCTTCTGCCAGATGCGCTCGACCTCGCAGGTGCCCGGCTTGATGCGGAAAACGCAGTAGCCCGTCGCGCCGTAGACGACGCCGCCCGGCCCGACGCGCAGCGAGTGCAGCCCGTGCCAGGAGAGCGGGCCGAAGTCCTCCGGCAGCCACGCGGAGGCGACGACGGTGCGTTTTTGCGGATCGATCAAAGCGAGCCGCGGGCGGATTTCCGGCGGGCCGGCGGTGAGGATGTGATCCCCGCGGCCCATCAGGGCGTAGACCAAACCGTTGCCGGCTGGGGCCAGCGAGGTGACGTCGGCGAGGTCGGCCAGCCCGAGGTCGCCCGTCCAGACGAGCGCATCCTTCGCCGGATCCCAGAGGGCGAAGGCGCCGTCGAGGCGGTGGATGGGGACGCCGGTGCCGGCCTCGATGCTGAGGCCGATGAGGAGCTGCTTCTGCTCCGGCAGGTAGAGCATCGAGGCGGGCGAGGTGTCCGGCACGATGACGCGGTGGGACTTCATTGCGCCGGTCTTGGGATCGTACCAGGCGAGCGTGCCGCCGCGGAGGCCGTAGTCGGGGCTCGAGCCCATCCAGAGCCGGCCGTCCGGTGTGGCGACGAGCGCGTTCGGCCGGTAGCTGATGGCGTCGAGGCGGCCGAGATCGCGGGGGTTGTCACCGGGGGCCGTGCCGAAATGCCGCGGCTGCTGCGGATCATAGACGGAGAGCCGCGCCTCGGGGTAGGAGGCCAGGTAGATCCTCCCGTCGAGGACGGCCGTCGAGTAGGCCTCGCCCATCGCGATCGAGTGGACGCCGAGGTCCTCGATCACGGTGGAGCCCTCCTTCGTCCCGCGGGGCGGTACTTCGGAGGGCGAATCAACTGTGGCGCGCCACAGTTGGTTCGGCATGTAGCTCGAGCCGTAGAGCAGACCGCCGGGACCGGGATTGATGATGTGGATGTTCGAGCCGCCGCCGACCCAGTCGAGCACGAGGGTGCGCGAGGCGATGAGCGGGTCGGTGTTGGCGAGGAGCACGTGGCGCGGGGTGCCGGTGCCGTTGAGGTTATCGTCGAGAAAATGCGCGGTCCAGCCGCCGGGCATCACGAGGGGCGCCTGTGTGGCGTGCTCGTAGGTGGCGGGAATGCCGGGCAGGGGCGGCGGCAGGCTCGTGACGGGCGTGAGGCCCATGCCGTCGACGCGGAACTTGCCGGCGTGCGAGTCGAGATAGAGGCGGCGGTCGGCGCCCTTGAAGAACTTCAGGAAGCGCGTCTTGTCCGACGGGTCGGTGATGCACGGGCCGACCTCGCGGTGCTCGCCGGTCGCGGGATTGATGGTGATGAGATGCGGGCGGACGAACTTGATGACCGCGGCGAGCGAGCCGTCGTCGCCGGCGAGCGGGTAGACGTAGTTGTCGGTCTCGTCCATGCGGCCGAAGCTGGTGAATTTTCCCGTGGCGGGGTCGTAGCGGGTCAGGCGGGCGCCGGGGTAAGCGCCGATCCAGATGGTGCCGTCGGGCCGCTCGCAAATCGCGAATGGCGCGGTGCTGTCCGCGTCGAACTTTCCGAGGTCCTCGAGGCCGCGCTCCGGGTGGTTGGCGTCGTAGCGGTGCAGGTGGGCATCCCAGCCCGAGGCGAGGTAGAGGATGCCGGTGCGCAACGAGCGGTAGGTGCCGGAGGAGAACGTGGAGTTCTTCTGGTCATGGACCGCAAACTGGCGGCAGTGGCCGGTGGCGAGGTCGATATCGAGGACGAAAAGCCCGCCGTTGTTCTGGCTCATCGAGGCGAGGAGCGAGGGCTGGCCGTTGGCGGTCTGGCCGGGATGGAGGCGGGCCCAGCTCACGCCCTTGACGGGAATGCCGAGGTCGCGGGCGATGGGTTCACCGGAAACGGGGGCGGGGGTGGCGATCATGGGGAAAACGACGGAAAACAGCAGGGCGGTGAGGCGAAGGGGTTTCATCCGGCTGGCGCGGGTGGGGGCGGATAAACTCAGCTGCCCGTCCGGTGCGCCAACTGGTTTCATGCCCACCCACGCAAGCTCCGTCCCGCGCGCGCGGCAATGGTTTTTGTGCCGGGGCCGCCAGGCCGCGCGCTTTCTGATTTGTCATTCCGGGCGCAAGGGAAAATGAATGTGTCCATGACTGCACCCACCCTGCGTCCGCGTCCCACTCCCGGTCTGGGTTCCTCCGCCATCGGCGCCGAGGAAGAGGCCCTCGTGCTCGACGTGCTCCGCCGCAAGGAGCCGTTCCGCTACTACGGCGGCGACTTCAAGCCGACGCCGCCGATGGTCGCGCAGCTCGAGAAGGAATTCCGCGAGTACATCGGGACCGACTATGCGCTCGGCGTGAGCAGCGGCACGGGCGCGCTCGAGGTCGCGCTGGCGGCGATGGGGATCGGGCCCGGCGACGAGGTCATCCTCACGGCCTGGAGCTGGATCGCGTGCTTCACGGCGATCGTGCGCAGCGGCGCGCGGCCCGTGCTCGCCGAGATCGACGAGACGCTGAACATGCCGCCGTCCGAGATCGCGCGGCTCGCCACGCCGCGCACGCGCGCGGTCATGATCGTGCATTTCCAGGGGGTGGCGGCCGACATGGAGCCGATCGAGCACGAGGCGCACCGCCGCGGCATTTATGTGCTCGAGGATTGCGCCCAGTCGCTGGGCACGCGCTACCGCGGGCGGCAGATCGGCACGTGGAGCGACGTGGCGACGTTCAGCTTCCAGTTCAACAAGGTCGCGACCTGCGGCGAGGGCGGCATGGTGGTCACTCGGGACCAGCGCATCTACGAGCGCGCGGTGCGGACCAGCGACCTCGGCAACTACCGGCCCTACCACGCCGGGATCGTCCCGCCGCGCGAGCCGCCCATGGTCGGCGGCCAGTACCGGCTGTCGGAGCTGGCCGGCGCGATGGCGCTGGCGCAGCTGCGCAAGGTGGACCGCATGCGCGACCACTGCCGGGCGCTGCAGGCGCGGATCCTGCCGCGGATCCAGGGCCTCCCGGGCCTGGCCCTGCGCCGCGTGCCGGATCCCGCGGGGGACTTCGGTTTCGAGATCTACCTGTTTCTCCACGACGCGGCGCAAGTGGCGGCGTTCCGCGCGAAGCTGGATGCGCGCAACGTGAACTGCGGGGCCCGCACCGGCACCTATCCGCAATACAACCGCGACTATTTGCAGAGCCCGGCGATGACCGCCCACCCGGCGCTGTCCCCCTTCCGCGACATGAAGCCCTGGCCGCCCGTGGGCTACCGGGCGGAGGATTTCCCGCGCACCGAGGACCTGACGAAGCGGTTCCTCGCGCTGCCGATCGGCTGGCTCTACACCGCGGCGGACGCCGACCACATCGCGGACTCCATCATCGCGGTGCACCGCGAGGTGTGTGGGTAGGGCGACGTAGGCAACGAGCTTGCTCGCGCTAGAGATGAGCGCCGGCAAGCAGGCGGCCTACGTTTGACGTTTCCGTTCCCCAACCAACGCGTTGGGGACAACGCGTTCCACCACGGACACCCGGCGCCGCTCAGGTCGAGCGGAAGTTGCCCTTTTTCAGGGGGAAGATGGGCCGGCCCAGCCGCTTCGAGCTCACCCGCTCCAGCTCCAGCGCGACGGTGTGGTTGTGGGTGACGAACCGCAGGAACTCGACGCGGGAGATGCCCAGGCAGCGCATGTCCTGCCGCGCGGCCACCTGCGCGTTCGCGGCGCTGTTTTGCAGCAGCCCGATCTCGCCGAAGAAGTCCCCGGCATGGATCACGGCAAGCCGCTTGCCCTTGCGGGTCACCACCGCGTCCTGCTCGAAAATGATGAAGAAGTACTCGTTGAACTCGTTCTCGGGGAAAATGACGCTGCCGGCCTGGTAGTCAGTGATGGTGGACAGGTGGGCGAAGCGCTCGATCGCCTGGAAATGCCAGTTCTGGCACAGCGAGATGCGCCGCAGGAAGGGCAGCTTCAGCACGGTGTCCGTGAGGGTGGCGCGCGTGATGCGCGGGATGGCGATCGCCTCGACCGCCGCCCGATCCAGCGTCAGCAACGTCACCGGGCTGAGCGAACGCACGAGGTAGCGCGGCTGTTTCGGGTCCGCCAGATCGTGCAGGCCGATGATGTCGCCCTCGCTGAGGACCTGGACGCGGCTGGTGCGCCCCGACGCCAGCTGGCGGTAGAGGCCGACGGTGCCGCTGGCGATCAGCGAAACCTCCGTGGCCACGGGGCCGTGCGTGGGCAGCGACTGCCACGGGCCGTGCCGGGTAACATGCATCAGCCGCGCGAGATGCTGGCGCTCCGGCGGGGGCAGCGTGCGGAAAAGGGGCGACTCGGTCACCGCCCGGAGCCGGTGGCTCTCGAGGTATTCCAGGTGCTTGGCGGTGAACCAGCGCGTCTTCCACAGGCGGTAGGTGTCGCGCCGCGCGCGGGCGCGTTCGCGCACGAAGAGGAACAGCTCCCAGAGCCCGTAGCCGGCCCCCAGCGCCAGCAGCGAACTGCTGATGCCGGCGGCGAGGCGCACGCTTTCGGATTCCCAGGAGGTGAACAGCCAGATCGGCATGTTGGTCACGCGGGAGCCCACGAAGATCACGGCGAGGGTCCAGGCGACGCCGTAGGAGATCAGCGCCCAAGTGTCGGGATGGCGCAGCGAGCGGCGGAGCAGGCGGAAGCGGGTCCGCGGCCGGTTGTTGGCGGGAAAAATGTACGCGTGATCCGCGTCGCTCAGGCTGCCCTTCCGGCCGAGGCGCACGAGCGCGGCGAAGCGTCCGCCGAGGATGGGCCGCAGCGTGATGGCCAGGCTGATCAGCGGCAGGCAGCTCCACTCCGGCCGGAGCCAGGCGGTGAGACCCGCGGCGGCCGCGATGACCGCCGGCCGGGCCATGGCGACCGCCTGCTGGTCCGTGGTCGACAGCATGACGGAATCGCTGGTGTCCACCTCGAAGTACGGGGGCAGGCGCAGCCATTGCCAGTGGGGACGGTAGACCTCGCCGCCGGCGCCCCGGACCATGCACGCGGCGAGAAAGGCGCTGAAGGTGAGGGCGGCGCTCACGAGCAGCAGGCCGACGCCGACATCCGCCACCAGCAGGGGCAGCTCCGGCTGGTACACCAGGGTCAACACGATGCCCACGAAGAAAATGGCCGCGAGCGGTTTGGAGACGGCCTTGGGCCGCACCGCGGGGCGCCAGTTGGACGCGTGCACCAGCTCGGGCTCCACCCCGGGTTCCAGCAGGATGTGGCCGCGCACGGCCTTCAGGATCAGCTCGAAAAACTCGTTGAGCGGCAGGCACAGGCGCTCGTCGAGCGCCTGGGCGAGCACGGTGGGCACCGAGCGGGGCTCGGCGAACAGCCGCAGGATCCGCCACTGCGCCGTCGTGATCTTGAGGTAGGTCTTCGCCGAGACGTTCTTCACCACCAGCAGGCCGTTGATCGACTCGCTGTGCTGGAGATTGGGCGCGAGGGTCAGAATCTGCGCGGAAAGTGTGAGATTCGTGTCCATGCCAGGCGGAA
This sequence comes from uncultured Opitutia bacterium, assembly GCA_903872505.1. Taxonomy (GTDB): domain Bacteria; phylum Verrucomicrobiota; class Verrucomicrobiia; order Opitutales; family Opitutaceae; genus Opi-474. Next base: position 10,219 of record CAIQKV010000079.1, on the reverse strand, counting down.
TCCTATTCGGCGACGCTGGGGTCGGCCAGGGCCTGCTTGACCGCCTCGACCAGCTGATCGCTCGAGAAGGGCTTCGTCAGCAGGCAGATTTCGCGCAAATCCGTGGGCCACCAGGACAGCTCCAGGAGGTGGCCGCTGATCAAAATGACCTTGAGCTTGGGCAGGCGGGCGAGCAGCCGGCGGGTCAGCTCCAGTCCGTCGACGCCCGGCATCAGGACGTCGCAGATGAGCAGGGCCGGCGGGGTGAGGGCGGAATTCAAGATGGACATGGCCGCGGTCGCACCATCGGCCAGTCGCACCGCCAAATTCTGGTTGCCGAGGACGGTCTCAATCAGTTGACGCATGGCCGGTTCGTCGTCCACGAGCAGAATCCACGGGGCGGACGACGAAGATCCGGAAGCGGAAGGGGTTGGTTGGTCGGGGTTCGCCATTGCAAAAGCCTAGCAGATATTTTGCTCAAGGCTCCACTAAATTGGTTGGCCTCATGGGTTTCGCTCATTTTCTAGCCCGATGCGGGATGCGTCTCGATGGGGAAATCTACTGATGTGGATTAGTCGTTTGTCCTAAGGTCCTTACAACGCAACCACCACGCCTCGCCCACAGACCGACAGAAATTACTCCGCTGTCACTGGCCCGGAAATGAATGGGCGACCATTTCCTCGAGCGCGCGCCCCTTGGTCTCCTTCACAAAGCGCTGCACCGTCCACAGTGAGGCCAGGGCGGCGGCGGCGTAGAGGCAAAACACCCCGCCGAGCCCGATCAGCTTGAGCAGGATGGGAAAGGTCGTGGTGACGGCGCAGTTCGTCACCCACAGCGTGCCGGCGGCCACGGCGATCGCCGAGCCGCGAATCCGGTTGGGGAACATCTCGCCAAACAGCACCCAGATCACCGGGCCCCACGAGGCGCCGAAGCAAAAGATGTAGGCGTGCTCCGCCACCAGCGTGGCGGTGGCCTGGGCGGAGGTCATGGCCAGCGCGCCATCCGCGCCCCGGGCGCTGAGCAGGAAAACCGCGGCCAGCACCCCCAGCATCGCGGTCATGACGCCGCCGCCGGCCAGCAGCAGCGGCCGGCGGCCCACGCGGTCCACCAGCGTCATCGAGACCAGGGTCGCCATGATGAGCACCGCACCGAGCGTGACGTTGATGAGCAGGGCATGCGACTCGGTGAAACCGGCGGCGCGCCACAGGTACTCGCCGAAATAAACCACGGCGTTGATGCCCGAGGCCTGCTGGAAAAATCCCAGCGCCACGGCCACCCAGACGATGGGCAGGAGCCGCCGCGTGCCGGGCACGAACACGTCGCGGAAGTGCGGGCGCGCCTGCTGGTCCACGGTGGCGCGGATCTCCGCCAGCGTTGCCGCCGGGTCGACGCTGTCGCCCCAGAGCCGGCGCATGACGCCGCGGGCTTCGTCCTCGCGGCCGCGCGCCACGAGGTAGCGCGGCGACTCGGGCAGGAACAGGCTGGCCAGCAGGTAACCCGCGCTGGGGACGAGCTGCACCCAGAACATCCAGCGCCACGCCGGCACGCCGAGCAGCCAGCCCTGCCCCGCGCTGCCCGCCGCGCGGGCGATGCAGAAATTGCTCAGGAACGCGCATTGCAGGCCCGAGACGATCGCGAGCTGCTGGATGGTGGTAAGCCGGCCGCGCAGCGCCGCGGGCGAAATCTCCGCGATGTAGGCCGGCGCCACCACGCAGGCGGCGCCGACGCCGAGGCCGCCGACCAAACGGTAGAGGATGAAGGCTCCCGCCGAATGGGCGGCGCCGGAACCCCAGGCGCTGACGGCAAACAGGACGGCGGTGGCCAGCATCACCGGCTTGCGCCCAAAGCGGTCGGCATGCTGCCCGGCCAGCAGCGAACCCGCCACCGACCCGAACAGCACCGATGAAACCGCGAGCCCGGTGCCGGCCGCCGAGGTGCCGAAGGCGGCGCTCAGGGCGGTGACGGTGCCATTGATGACCGCGGAGTCGAAACCGAACAGAAACCCGGCCAGCGTGGCCACCGCACAGAGAAACAGCAGGTAGCCGAGCGGAAAACGGGCGGACGGGGCGCCGGGCATGACGGGTAGCGGGGCTATTCGCGGCGCCCGAGCGTGGCGCCGCCGTCCACCAGGATCGTGGCCCCGGTGATGTAGGCGCCGTCGTCGCTGGCCAGGAAAAGGAAACTGCCCGCGACCTCCTCGGCGGTGCTCATGCGGAGCAGCGGCACGACCTTGTCCACCTTCCGCGCGAAGCTTTTGTCGCGGTCGTAGATTTTCTTGGTCAGGCCCGCGTAGACCATGCCGGGCGCGACGATCGCGGCGGTGATGCCGTGCGGGGCGAGTTCCTGCGCGATGATCTTCGCGAGCATCTGCTGCCCGCCCTTGCTGGTGCAGTAGCCCGCGCCCTGCGGCCACGGCGTGTCCTGCACCCACGAGCCGGTGAACAGGATCGTGCCGCGGCGGGCGTGGCCCCGGCGGCGATTGCGGAGCATCAGCCGCGCGGCGCGCTGGGCCGTGAGAAAGCTGCCGGTGAGATTGACCGCGAGCACGCGCGCCCAGGCCTGTTCGGTCACGTCCACGAAGGGCTGGTTGACGACCATGCCGGCGTTGCAGATGGCGGTGTCGAGCCGGCCGAGGAACTTCAGGGCGGCGGCCAGCGCACGATCGACGGAGGCAGCGCGCGTGACATCGCAGCGCACATAGGCGGCGTTGGCCGGGTGCAGCGCGCGGGCGGCGGCGCGGCCCCGCGCCGGGGGCAGCAGGTCGGCGAGCACAACGCGCGCGCCGGCGGCAAGAAAACGCTTGGCGACGGCCTGGCCGATGTCGCCGCAGCCGCCCGTGATGAAAACTCCAGTGTTGGCGATGCCTTGCATGGTAGGATTCAGGCCGGCTGCGCGCCGGCGGCGGTGAGGGTGTAGCCGGCGCTGACGGCGGGAAGGATGACGTTCGCCGCGCCGCCGAGCTTGCGGTAGGTGGTGGCGAACAGGTTGGGGTCGAGCGTCTCGAAGGCGGGGATCTTGTCCGCCGGACGCGACCAGAGAATGTGGTGGTGTGGGATGACGCTGCGGGTGTCCAGCTGCCACGCGAGCAGGGCGGCTTCGTGGGCGTTCAGGTTGCCGACCGAGCCGTTGATGCAGAGCGTCGCGAGCGCGAGGGAAGTCCCGGCGAGGGCGCGGTGAATGCGCGGGTCGTAGTCGGTGTCGCCCGTGTGAAAAATTCGCACGCCGCCAAAATCGAGGACCACGCCGAACGCGTCCGGCACTTCCCAGCCGGGCACGCCGGCCTCGTGCCGCGCAACGACCCCGGTGAGCTTCACGTCGCCCAGGTCGAGCGTCGCCCCGGGTGCGAGGGGGGTGATCCGCGATGGCGCCAGGCCCCAGGAAACGGCGTGCGACATGGACGCCGGCGACATGATGAATTTCGCCTCGGGCCGGCGGCGGGCGAGCTCGGGGATGCAGCCCGGGTCGAGGTGGTCCTCATGCCAGTGCGTGCTGATGACGACGTCGGGCTCGGCCTCGGCGGCGGTGAGCGGCGGCGGAAACGCCCGGGCGACCCCGAACATCGTCTTCACGACGTCGGAAAGATACGGGTCGATCCACACCTGGCGGCCGGCGGGGGTCTTGAAAATGAAACCCGAACCGCCGAGCCACCACGCGGCGAGCGTGCCGGCGGCAGGGCGGGTGGCGGCGATGCGGGAGGCGAGTGAGGAGGTCGTGCTCATGACTGCGAGGACACGCGGCGGAGAAGGTTGGCGCGGGCGAGAAACTCAGGCCGCAATTTCACGCCGAGGCCCGGGCCGAATTTGTCGAGCAACGCCCGGCCGCCCAACACCGGCACGTCGGGCGTGGCGACCTCGCGGTAGTAGCCCTCGCAGAAGCCTCGCACGGTTTCCATGATCATGGCGTTGGGCACGGCGGCGCAGAGGTGGAGGCAGGCGAAAAGATTGACCGGTCCGGTGCAGTCGTGCGGCGCAATGGAGAGGTGGTGCGTGTCGGCGAGGGTGGCGATTTTCAACGCCTCGCTCAGTCCGCCGGTCCAGATCACATCCGGCATGATCACGTGCGCGGCGTCGGCATCGAGGATGCGGCGGTAGGCGTGGCGCGTGAAGAGCCGCTCACTGACTGTCTGCGGCACGCGGGATTCGCGAACGAGCCGGGCCAGATCCTGGGCGCTGTCGGGCTGCAGGAAATCCTCCATCCACATCACGTCGTAGGGCTCGACGGCGCGCGCGATGCGGAGGGCGCAATTCACGTCCCAGCGCGAGTGTCCCTCGAGTGCGATCTGCATCTTGTCGCCGACCGCCTTGCGGATTTCCTGCACGGTCCACAGTCCCTGCGCGAGCTGTTCGGGCAGCAGATCATGGCCGACGGGGCCGACGGCGGACCAGCCGGCGGGGCCGGTGATAGTGGAGGCTTTCATCTGCGGCGCGAAGCGGTCCCACGGCCAGACCTTCATCGCGGTGATGCCCTGGGCGAGCAGCGACTTCGCCAGCTCGCCGGGTTTTTCCAGGAAGCCGGTCTGGTCGGCGTACTTGGGCGTGTCCACGCAGGTGTTGTAAACGCGGATCGAGTCCCGCGTCTGGCCGCCGAGCAAATTCAGGACGGGCTGCCGGGTGTGCTGGCCGAGCAAATCCCACAGCGCGATATCCAGCGCGGAGATGGCGCGCATCTCGGCGCCGGCGTGGCCGAAGAAATTCGCGTAGGAGAACAGCGCCTGCCAGTGCCGCTCGCGGTCGAAGGCCGACTGCCCGAGCAGCAGGGGCGCCGCGAAATCATGGATGACCGCCTCGACCGCGGCCGGGATGTAGAACGTTTCACCGAGCCCGACGAGCCCGTCGTCCGTGTGCAGGTGCACCCAGAGCAGGTTCGGAAAATCCGGCGAGCGAATCGTCTCGATGCGCGTGAGCTTCATTTGGGCTGGACGTGGCACGGGTCTCCTGACCCGTGGGAAAACGAATCACGGGTCGGGAGACCCGTGCCACGATGCTGGCAACAATCAAAGCAGAACATGGCAGGTTTGGGGTATCGAGGCGGGGGGCCGAAAACTCTATTTCTTTCGGCGCGATTTTTTGGCGGCGGGGGTGGTGCCGAGGCGCTTTTCCCAGCCCTCGGCGAAGACATTGAGGTACGCCTTGGGATCGTAGGGGTGGGCGCGGGCGACGTCGAGGTTGAGCTTGAGTCCGAGGCCGGGCGTGCTGGGCAGCGAGAAGTGGCCGTTGGCGGGGTTGAGCGTCGGCGCCCAGGTGACGAGGTCGTGCGTCCACGCGTCGTTGAACATGTCGAAGTTTTCCTGGATGAGGAAATTCGGCACGCAGGCGGCGAGCTGGAGGCAGACGGCGGTGGCGACGGGGCCGCCGCTCTGGTGCGGGGCGATCCACGAGCCGTGGGCCTCGGCGAGGTGCGCGACCGCGAGGGTCGGCATGATCCCGCCGAGCGACATCGGCTCGGGCTGCCAGATGTTCACGCCGCCGCCTTCCGCGAGGGTGTAGAACTGCCCGACGGTGTCGTACATCTCGCCGGTGGCGACGCGGATGGGGCAGCGGTGCGCGACGGCGTTGACCGGGGCCTCGCGCTCGCGCGTGGTGGGCTCCTCCCACCAGTAGATGCCGATGGGGGCCAGCTTCTCGGCGGCGCGGAGGGCGTCGGCCTCGGTGAACCGGCCGTGGACGTCGATCAGGATGTGCAGCTTGGGATATTTCGCGCGGATGGACGCGAGAATGTCGTAGGCGAGCTGGAGGGCATCATCGTTGATGAAGCCCTGCGCCGTGCCGAACGGGTCAACCTTCAGCGCGTGGAAGCCGCGCGCGACGACCTTGTCCGCCGCGGCGGTGAAGTGCGCGGGCGTGCGCTCGGTGCGGTACCAGCCGTTGGCGTAGGCGAGGATGGTTTCGCGCACCTTGCCGCCGAGCAGCTGCCAGATCGGCACGCCGAGGTGCTGGCCGAGGATGTCCCAGCACGCGACCTCGATGGTCGCGATGGCGGTGCGGTGGATGTGCCCGCCGTCGAGCGAGACGCTGTCGAGCAGCCGCTTGGCGAGGGCGGCGACGTTCCGGGGATCCTGCCCGATCATGAGGTGCTCCAGCTCGCGCACGGCCGCCTCGGTGGTCTTGATGAAGCCGTTCAGCGTGCCCTCGCCGAGCCCGACGAGGCCGGTGTCGGTGTGGACGTGGACGAAGAGGAAATTCTTCCAGCCGCCGCTGACGGTGAAGGTTTCGATCCGGGTGATTTTCATGGGAAGGGTGTTACTTCAGGATTTCCTGCGCCGCCTTGACGAGGTGCGCGGCGGTCATGGCGTAGCGCTCCGCAAGGTAGGGCAGCGAGCCGCTCTCGCAGAAACAGTCGGGAATGCCCACGCGCTTGAGGCGGATGGCAAGCCGCTCGTCCACCGCCAGGTCGGCGACGGCACTCGCGAGGCCGCCGGTGACGACGTGGTTCTCGGCGGTGACGACGCGCGGCACGCGCGAGAGCAGGGCCCCCACCGCGGCGCGGTCGAAGGGCTTCAGCGTGCTCACATGGAGTACGGCGGCCTTGATGCCGGTCGCGGCCAGGATGCGCGCGGCTTCGAGGGTGCGGGTGGTCATGAGCCCGGTGCTGATGTAAGCGACGTCCGTGCCATCGAGCAGGAGCCGGGCTTTCCCGATTTCGAATTTATTGTGGGGCTCGAGCGTGACGGGCACCACGCCGCGGAGCAGCCGCATGTAAACGGGACCGTCGTGCAGCGCGATGGCGGCGGTGGCCTGCGCGGTCTCGGTGGCGTCGCAGGGGTCGATGACCGTGAGTCCCGGGATGCTGCGCATGAGCGCGAGGTCCTCGATGGCCTGGTGGGTGCCGCCGTAGCCGGTGGTGAGGCCGGGGAGGCCGGCGATGATCTTCACGTTGGCGCGGCCGAGCGCGGCGCCGATGGCGATGAAGTCGTAGGCGCGGCGCGTGGCGAACACGCCGTAGGTCGTGGCGAACGGCACGCAACCGGTGCGCGCCAGCCCGCAGGCGGCGCCGACGAGGCTCTGCTCGGCCATGCCCATCTGGAAAAAGCGCGCGGGGAACTTTTCCGCAAAAACGTGGATGTCGGTGTATTTGCCAAGGTCGGCGGTCAGCCCGACGATGCGGGGGTCCTGCTCCGCGGCCCGCACGAGCGCGTGGCCAAAAGGCGCGGTCTCGGTCCGGGCCGCGCCGGCGGCGTCGGACGTGAGGATGTTGCCGGTGACTCCGCGCGGGGGCGTGCTCATGCGGACTCCTCCAGCTGGCGGTTGGCGAGCGCCCATTCCTCGGGCGCGACGCGGATGAAGTGGTTTTTTTCGCGCTCCTCGAAGGTCTTCACGCCCTTGCCCATCAGCGTGTCGACGACGATCGCGTGGGGTTTGCCCGGCGTGGCGCGGATCTGGGTGAAGGCGGCAAGCAGGGCGGGAATATCATTCCCGTTCACGCGCTGCGTGTGCCAGCCGAACGCGGCCCATTTTTCGTGCAGTGGCTCGAGGCCCATGACCTTGGCCGGCGCGCCGTCGGCCTGCTGGTTGTTGCAATCGATGATGGCGATGAGGCGGTCGAGCCGGTGGTGCGCGCCGGCGAGTGCGGCCTCCCACGTCGAGCCCTCCTGGCATTCGCCGTCGGAGAGCAGGTTGAAGACGCGCGCGTCGCGGCCCTGCAGCCGCAGGCCCAGCGCCATGCCGACGGACTGCGCCAGGCCGTGGCCGAGCGAGCCGCCCGTCATCTCGACGCCGGGCGTCGTCTCGGGCGCGGACATCTCGAGCCGCGAGCCGTCCGCGCCGTAGGTGGCGAGCTCGGCGACCGGGATGATGCCCGCCTCGGCGAGCGCGGCGTAGAGGCCGATGGCATAGTGGCCGGTGGAGAGGACAAACCGGTCGCGGTCAACCCAGCCGGGCTCGGCGGGACGTGTGCGCAGCTCGGAGAAATAAATCACCGTGAGCACGTCGGCGATGCCGAGCCCCTGGCCGACATAGCCCTGGCCGACGATCTCGGCCATGCGCAGCACGTGGCGGCGCAGGGCCTTGGCGCGGGTGCGCAGCGCGGCGGGATCGCGGGTGAGGGGAAGTTCGTTCATCCGGGAAAATTCAGCCCAGCTCCATGCCGCCGGTGAAGTTGAAACGCTCGGCGGTCACGTAGGCGGCGGCATCGCTGGCGAGCCAGACGGCGGCGCTGGCCACCTCGGCGGGCTCGACGCGGCGCTGCATCGGCAGGCTCTTCGTGCGCGACTCGGCGAGCGCCGCGAGATCCTGGCCGGTGAGCTTGGCGAGGTCGCGGTCGAGCGCGTCCACCATGCCGCCGGTCATCCGGCCCGGCACGATGGTGTTGACGGTGATGCCGTGCGGCGCCCAGGCGGCGGCGCAGGATTTCGTGAAGCTGTCCACGGCGGCCTTGCTCGCGCCGTAGGTGGCGAAGTTCGGCACGGCGAGCCGGGTGGCGGGGGTGGAGATGGTGATGATGCGGCCGAATTTCTTGGGCAGCATCACCTCGGCGGCGGCGGTCATGCAGAAGAACGCACCGCGGGCGTTGACGTTGAAAACCGCATCCCAGCGCTCCGGGGTGACGGCGAGGAGCGGGTCGACGAGGCAGACGGCGGCGCAGTTGACCATGATGTCGAGCGTGCCAAAACGCTGCGTGACGGCGAGCACGCCGGCGCGAATCTCGGCCGGGTGCGCGATGTTCATCGCCAGGGCGAGGCCGTCCCCGGCGCGTCCGGCGAGGGCGAGCGTCTCCTGCGCGGCGGCGGCGGTGAGGTCGGCGACCGCCAGCCGGGCGCCCTCGCGGGCGTAGGCGAGCGCGATGGCGCGCCCGAGGCCGGCGCCGCCGCCGATGATGAGGGCAGTGCGATTTTTCAGCGTCATGGGGTGGCGGGGAGGACTGCGGGTGGCGGGGAAACGCCGGCGGCAGATGGGATGAGAAGATTGCGGGGGCCGCTTTGGCAACCTTCAGCGCACAAATAATCCGGGTTGAATGATCCGCGCCGACTCTGCGCTCGCCCGACGGGGGAAAAAGTATAGCCGTGGCCTGTCCGGCACCGTCCGCCGGTCAACCCCGCGCCCCATGCATCCGTTCACCCGCCTGCTGATTGTCCTGGCCGCCGGAGGCGTCGCGCCGCTGGCGCCCGTCGCGGCGGCGCCCGCCGCGCTGCCGGCACTGCCGCTCTACGAACGCTACATTGGCGTGGATGGCGCGTGCGCCTGGCCGCGGCTCTCGGTGCTGCCAAACGGGGACCTTTCCGCCCTGATCTGGCCGCATCCGAACCACGGGTTTGTCCAGGGCGCGGCGGAGTGCTGGAACAGCGCTGACGGTGGGCGGACGTGGCAGCGCACGGGCGTGCCGGTACCGAACGACCCCGGCTTCAACCGGATGAATTCCGCGGCGGGCGTGGCCGACGACGGCACGTATGTCGTGCTGCTCTCGGGCTGGCCGCGGCCCTACCTGCCGCCGTGGACCGGCACGCTCGACGACGAGGCGACCCTCGGGGAAACCCCGCCGTTCAAGGCCGCCCGCACGCTGCAGGCCGTGCCGGCGGTGTCGCACGACGGCGGCCGCACGTGGGAGCGGTATCCCGCGCTGACCGAGCCGCTCGAGCCCAAGGGCAACGCGCTGGTCCCGTTCGGCCGCATCTCGTCGCTGCCGGGTGGCGAACTCGGCGCGATGCTCTATTATTCCGACCCCATTTTCTTCACGAGCGCGGATCACGGCCGGACGTGGCACCGCCGCGGGCCGGTGACCACGGACCACGCGCACAACGAGACCACCTGGATCCGGCTGGCGAACGGCGACCTGTTCGCCGCCGCGCGCGGCGCAGAGAACTCCTGCCTCGACGCGTACCGCTCGACCGACGGCGGCGCGACGTGGCAGCCCGAGGGCCCGCTGACGCTGAACGGGCAGCACCCGGCCGACCTCACGCGCCTGCCCGACGGGCGCATCCTGCTGAGCTACGGCCTGCGCAACCCCGGCCTGTGGGGTGTGGCGGTCCGGTTCGGCGATGCGACCGCGCGGAATTGGAGCGCGCCGATGGTGCTGGTGGATTTTGAAACCTCCTCCGACCACCCGCAGCGGGCGGACCCGCGGCGTGACGGCGGCTATCCCTCCACGGTCGTGGCGGCGGATGGCACGCTCGTCACCGCGTATTACTGCCGCGGAATTCCGGCCCACTACCGCTACCACATGGGCGTCGTCCGCTGGCGGCCGCTGCCGGAGATTGCGGATGGGAAGTAGCGGATTTCCGATGGTAGCTGCGAGCGTGAGCGAGTGG